>PMKN01000075.1 GCA_003158675.1 Chloroflexota bacterium
ACGGCTCGGGCGATCCCGGCTATGGATACTCGATCACGAGCGGCTCGCTTGTCGGAGGCGATTGATTCGGCGGCGGCCTCAGTCGCGCGGCCGGCGAGAACGTCGGCGGCTACACGATCAACCAGGGCAGCCTCTCGCTGAGCGGCAACTACAGCCTGAGCTTCGTCTTCGCCACCTTCTTTATCACCCCCGCCACGCCGACCCTCGCCTTCACGAGCGCCGCACCGGGCGCCGCCCTCGTCGGCGGCGCGGTCTACATCGTGAGCGCCTCCTCCACTTCTCCGGAGGGGATCGCCTTCTGGATCGACGACACGGCCGCCTCGGTATGCTCGATTTCGGGCAGCACCGTCAGCTTCATCGGCGTCGGCACCTGCACGGTCGATGCCTACCAGTGGAGCGACCTCAACTGGAACGCGGCCCTGGCCCAACAGTCTTTCGGGGTCGCTTTGGGCATGGCCGTTCCCGGGAAGCCCACCGGGGTCACCGGCGTCGGGTTCGACTCGGCGGCGGTCGTCAGCTGGTCGGCGCCGGCAGACGACGGCAATAGCGCGATCACCGGCTACCACGTCTCCAACACTTCCGGCGGACCGGGCTGCGACACCTCCGGCCTCAGCTGCACGGTGACCGGCCTCACGAACCACACTTCCTACCAGTTCACCGTGACGGCTATCAACGGCGTTGGATGGGGTGAGCCCTCCAACGTCTCCGCCGGCGTCCTGCCGAGGATCGGCGCGTCCTTCGTGCCGCTCACGCCGAACCGCGTCCTCGACACCTCCGCGCACGTCGGACTGGCCAGTCCGCTGACTCACCATCATGCCGTGACTTTCGGCGTGACCAACCAGGTGCCCGGAGACTCGAGCAAGAACGTGCCCTCGACTGCCACCGCGGTAACCGGCGTTCTCACGGTGTGGGGTTCGACGGCGCTTGGGTATCTCGCCCTGACGCCGACCCCAACTGACTTCCCGATCACCAGCACGCTCAACTTCCCGTCCGGCGACGCCAGGTCCACCGGCGTCACGGTGCCTCTGAGCTCATCGGGAACGCTGAGTCTGACGTACGTCGGAACAGCCGGCAGGACGGCCGAAGCCAGCCTCGACATCACCGGCTTCTTCCTGGAGGGCTCGTCGGGCGCGACGTACTTCGCCCTGACACCGAACCGGATCCTCGACTCTCGGACCGCGACCGGCAACATGTCGGGCGGGCTGACCGCCGGCGCGCACCGCACCTTCCAGGTGACAGGGCGCTCGCCCTCCGACTCGTCCCTGAACGTGCCATCGTCCGCTGTCGCCGTAACCGGCGTGCTGACGGTCACGAATCAGAACAAGGCGGGATTCCTGGCTCTTGGCCCCGATCCGCTTGACGCTCCGATCACCACGTCCCTGTTCTTCCCTGTTGGCGACAACCGCGCCACCGGCCTAACGGTCAAGCTCGGCGCAGGCGGCACCCTGTCCGTCGTATACGTCGCTGCCGCCGGCGCGAAGACGAATGTCATCTTCGACGTCACCGGCTTCTTCATTCCCGGATCGGCCGGCGCGATGTACGTGCCCGTGGCTCCCAACCGGATCCTCGACACGCGCTCCAAGCTCGGCCTGCCCGGGTCGCTCAGGGCGCGCGTCGGCGTCGCCTTCACCGTTACCGGGCGCGTGCCAGGCGACTCGACGAAGAACATCCCGGGCTCGGCCGTGGCGGTCACGGGCATCCTGACGGTCACGAATCAGACGGCGCTCGGCTATCTCGCCCTGACCAAGACCGCTTCCAACACCCCGAGCACATCGACGCTGAACTTCCCCAAGGGTGACAACCGGGCCACCGGGGTCACTGTGCCGCTGGGTCCGGGCGGGATCCAGGGCATCATCTACTGGGCCACGCCGAATATGGTCAGCGGCGCCATCTTCGACGTCAGCGGCTACTTCGTGAACTGAGCCGCCTGTACCGCGAACGCTCGAAGGCCCCGGCTCTGCCGGGGCCTTCCACGTAGCGGCCAGGGTCAGGCGGTCAGCCGGGGCAGAACGTCGCGTCCGAAGGTGTCGATCCAGGCGGCCTGGTTGCGGCCCACGTTGTGCAGGTAGATCTCGTCGAACCCGAGGTCGATGAACTTCTGGATCTCGCGGCGATGGACCTCCGGGTCGGCCGACATCAGCATTCGGCCGGCGAAGTCTTCGGGTCTCACGAGCGCCGCCATCTGCTCGAAGTCCTTCGGCGAGCGGACGTCCTGCTTGGGGAACCGCATTCCGCCGTTGGGCCATTCGGTCACGGCGTTCGCCACGGCCTCGGCGTCCGTCTCGGCCCAGGAGAGGTGGAGCTGCAGAATCTTCGGCATCGTGGCCGGGTCCTTGCCGGCGTCGCGCGCGCCTTCGGCGAACTTCGCGAAGATGCCATCGATCTTCTCTTCAGGCGCACCGACGGTGATGATGCCGTCCGCGAACTGCCCGGTCCGCTTGGCGGTGATGGGACCCGCCGTGGCCACGTAGATGGGCGGCGCTTTCTCCGGCAGCGTCCAGAGGCGGAGCGTCTCCATCTTGAAGAAGCGGCCGTCGTGCTTGACTTCCTTGCCGCTGAAGAGCTTGGAAACGATTTCGATCGCCTCGAACATGCGGTTGATGCGCTCGGGAGCCTCGGGCCAGTAGCCCGCCACGATGTGCTCATTGAGGGCTTCGCCCGAGCCAAGGCCCAGCCAGGTACGCCCCGGATACATCACCTCCAGGGTCGCCGCGGCCTGGGCGACGATGGCCGGGTGCATTCGAAACGACGGGCACGTGACCCCCGGCCCAAGGTTGCCCTTCGTTCGGGCGCCGGCGACCGCCAGGACCTCCCACACGAACGAGGCCTGACCCTGGCGCGGCACCCACGGCTGGAGGTGGTCTGCGGCCATGACGCCGGAGAAGCCGGCCGAATCGGCGCGGGAACACAGATCCAGGATCTCGACAGGGCCGAATTGCTCGAGCATTGCCGCGTAGCCGATCTTCGCCTGAGCCATCTCGTCTCCTCGGTACGACCAGGCTTCAGCTTACTGGCGAGAGGCGATCCTCGTGGGGACCGCGCTGTCCCAACCGGCTGTCGAAATGACCAGCGTCAGATCCTCGATGTCTCGAATGTGGCGAGGCTGCATTGGCACGCAGGCCGACCGGCCGAGCAGATAGCCCTGCCCAAAGTCGACCTCGCGGTCCTGGAGCGCCCTCAAGTCGCGGCGGGTCTCGATTCCCTCAGCCACGACCTGTGCGCCGATGCGGCGGCTGAACGAGACGAAGGCTTCGACCAGCGCCTTCTTGGCCTCGGCGTCCTTGTTGCCGATGCCCGAGACGATCTCGCGGTCGATCTTGATGATCGATGGCTCGAGGGCGGCGATGACGGTGAAGCTGGCGTAACCGGCGCCGGCATCGTCGACCGCAAACCCGAAGCCGAGGCGGCGGAGGGCCTTGACTTGCTTCTTGAGGCGCGGCACGTCGAGGATCGCCTGCTGCTCGGTGCACTCGACGATGATCTGCTGGGGCGACAGTCCCACGGCTCGGACGCGGGCCAGGAACTCCTCGGCCACGAACGACGGCGACAGCAGGCTCGTGGGCAGCAGGTTGACCCCGTAGCGCGATCGCCTTCCGGCCGGCCCCGGTTCCACGACCTCGGCGATGCGAGCGAGCGTGGCGTCGATGATGAAGGAGTCGAATTCCACCGGCCGATTGGCCTTGAGGGCCGCGGCCACGATGTCGGTGATCGTGCGTGAGCCCATCCCTGGGCTAAGGCGGAAGAGACATTCCCACTCTTCGGCCCTGAGGGTTTCCAGATCCACTATGGGCTGGAATTCAACGTGGTGTTCGTGGCACGCGAAGAATAGGGATAGCACCTTGGCGCCGGCTATCTCCGGTGTCTCGCCCATTCCGATGCGATCGCCCAGGCCGGAGATCTGGACAGCGTGGCCGAGAGCTATGACGTACCGTTCTGCTACGGGCTGGGCGGGATCGACTTCCGCCAGCCCCCACGCCGTTTCACCGGATAGACGCTGTACGAGGTCCTCGGTCAGCTCGGTGGCGCCGGCTATGAAGCACCAGCCTGAGTCGGCCAATTCGATCACGCGCGCATGCGGAAGATGCTGTGCCAGCTGTCCCACCAGCCGACCGTCGCGAGTCCACAGCAGTCTTTCCTGTGCCCCCTGCGAAGTCCTGACGAAACGCACGCTGGTTCCTCGGCTCCCTGAGACCCTCGCGGCGGGCACCTTGACCGGGAGACAGATCCGGCCGAACGAGGGTCAGGAGTGTCTCTTCCTCGCTTTGCCTTGAGCCAGTCCTAACATCTAGGGGTCCAAACCACCCGGATGATATCGGTACCATACGCCGGATCGCGGCGTTCGGATAGTGCGCTCGTGCATAAGTACTAGGGGTTCTCCACACTCCGTCCACACCTAACCGCTCGTATGCACCCTAGATACGAGCTAACCGCCCATGCGACAGCTCGGATGTCGTTGTCTGGAGTCGACAGACCGGTGGATGTCAATACGCCACCTTATCGAGTAGGGAGCCTTCGGGGTCGCCCGGGCGTGAACCGGCGGACCAGAGAGGGCGGGTAGACTCGATGGCGAAGGGAGGGGGCGCCGCCCCCTTCTTCGGGCGAGCTGGACCTTAGCCCCGTAGAATCGAGTCAGCGCAGCTCCGGGGCTCGCCGGCCCCTCGACCGTCACTCCCGAACCAAACCAAGCCGAGCTGGAGTCGCCAATGCCTCGGATCCATCTCCGCGCCGAGCCGGAGGACTATTCCCCCCTCGTGCTTCTTCCGGGAGACCCCAACCGCGCCACCTGGATCGCGGAGAAGTTCGACGGGGGCATCGTGGCCGCGCGTCAGGTCACTTCCCATCGCGGCCTGCTCGGGTACACGGGGACCTACCAGGGCGTCCCAGTCAGCGTGCAGACGACCGGCATGGGCGCGCCGAGCATGTCGATCGTGGCCGAGGAGTTGCTCCGTATGGGAGCGCGACGCCTCGTTCGAGTCGGCACGTGCGGCGGGATCGGGCCCGGCATCGAGACAGGCGAAATCGTGATCGCGTCCGCGGCGGCTCCGGTCGACGGGGCCACGCGAACCTATCTTCATGGCGAGCCCTATGCGCCCACGGCCGACTTCGGCCTCGTTCGGGCGCTCGTCGACGCTGCCGCGCGCCGCGACACGAAGACGCACGTTGGCCAGGTGGCAACGGTGGATCTCTTCTACAACCCCGACCCGGACTATGTCACCAGGTGGCGCAGCCGTGGCATCCTGGCCTTCGAGATGGAGACCTCTGTCCTCTATTACCTGGCGGCGCGGGCAAGGGCGGCCGGCGCGGATGTCGCGGCGGCCTCGATCCTGACCGTCAGCGATGTCCTATCGGAGGAGGTCACCTCGGACGAGTCGTACCTGCCGCCCGATGAACTCAAACGCTGCGTCGAGCGAACGATCGATATCGCCCTCGAAGCCGGGACCGCGGGCTGATGTCGATCAGCTCTGTGCCGTCTCGGATGGATCCGCGCAAGCTCGGCACGTCGGCGGCCTTCGGGCCGGAACTCCAGCTGGCGATCCGGCTGGCCCACGAGGCGGGTTCGATTCAGATGGAGCGCTACGAACGCCTGGAGAAGATCGAGGCCAAGGGACCGCGCGACGTGGTGACCGAGGTGGACCACTTGTGCGAGGCGCTGGTTATGAAGGCCGTCCGAGAGCGCTACCCCGACGATGCCTTCTATGCGGAAGAGATCGGTGAGGTTCCTGCGGGGAGTCAGACGAATTCCGGGAGGACGTGGATCGTCGATCCACTTGATGGCACGATCAATTACGCGAACGGGATTCCGTTCTTCTGTATCTCGATCGCCCTCGTGGCCGATGGCAGGCCCGTGGCGGGTGTCGTGTACGACCCGTCTCGGGACGAGACTTTCGCCGGAGCGATCGACGGGCCGGCGCTGCGCAACGGCCAACCGATCCGCGTCGGCAGCAAGGAGCTGCTCGCGGACCTGGTTGCGACCCTGGCGGTCGGTGGCAGGGGCATGGTTCGAAAGCGCCGCAACGTGCTGAAGAGCGTGCGAGCGAATCGCTCCATGGGTTCGGCTGCGCTGACCCTCGCCTACGTGGCCTGCGGCCGTTTCGACGTCTACGCTCAGAGCGCTGGACTCTCCGCATGGGACGTGGCTGCCGCCGGGTTGATCGCAGAGCGGGCGGGCGCGACCGTCACCAGCCTGGAAGGCGGTCCTTGGTTCGATCTTTCGCGGCCTGCCAAGAAATGGTCATGTCTGGCTGCGGCTCCCGGCCACCACGCCGCGATACTCGAGATGCTCGGCTGAGGCGAGGCTGCCCGGCCGGCGGGAACACTCAGGAGTCAGTCCTGCCAGAGGTGCGGCCGCTCGGCCAGGCCGCGGGCTCCGAGATCGTCGCACAGGGCGAGGAATTGTCCCCGTCGCGCGCCGCGCCAGCGCAGCTCCTCGGGATCCGCCTGGGGCAGGGGCACGTCCGTGCGGAGCGTGGCCAACCGGCGGTACAGCAAAGCCTCATCCCAGCCCGCTCGCAGAACCGAGTTCAACGCCGCCGCCGAACGAACGTCAACGTGCCAGTCGCCCACGGCCGCCGGAATGGCCTCGAGGTGGCCGAAGCGTGCCAGCACGGCGGCAGCGGATCGCGCGCCCCAGCCGGCCAGGCCCGGGAAACCGTCCGCGGCATCGCCGACGAGAGCGAGGTAGTCCGGGATGGATTCGGGCGAGACGCCCCACTTTTCCCGAACCCCGGCCGCGTCGAAGGTCCTGTCGCGCCGCCGGTCGCGCAGGACCACGCGGTCACCGCGGACGCATTGGGCGAGATCCTTGTCCGGCGTGCAGATCCAGATCCTACCTACGTCGGGCCGGTCGCCCCAGAGAGAGGCGGCGGTCGCAAGGGCGTCGTCGGCCTCGAACTCGGTCTCCGGCCAGACCACGACTCCGAGCGCCGCCATGGCCCGCTCCGCCAGTGGGAACTGGTCGAGCAGTTCGCGAGGAACGCCGGCCTCGGTCTTGTAGCCCGCGTACAACCGGTTCCGGAACGAGCGGATGACATGGTCCGTGGCGCAGCCGACATGCGTGGCGCCTTCGTCGCGCAGGAGCGCAAGCAACGTGTAGAGGAGTCCCGTGACCGCCCCGACGTCGCGCCCGTCCGGGGCCCTCACCGGCGGCCGAGGGCTGTAGTGGGCGCGGAACAGCTCGTATGTCGCGTCGACCAGATGCAGCTCCACTGCAGCCTCAGCGCGCCGGGGCCGGGTCGGCGACCAGCGCCACGCCCGCGGCGGTCAGCTCGTCGAGAGCTCTGGCGCCGTCGCCTTCTGCCAAATCGACCGCCCGGATCGCGTCGATCAAGACCGCCGTCTCGTAGCCCAGGCGGACTCCGTCGAGAGCCGTGGCCTTGACGCAGTAGTCGGTTGCGAGGCCGCACACCACGATCCGGGTCGTCCCACCGCACGCCAGCAACGGGTCCAGCTCAGTGGAGATGGTGTGACCCTCGGCATCGCGCATGGAGAAGCCCGAGTAGCCGTCCTCGCCGTGGGTGCCCTTGCGCACCAGCGGCCCGCGCACCTCGAGTTCGGGGTGGAGCTGCGAGCCCCACGTATCCGCCACGCAGTGGACCGGCCAAATGCCGCCGTCGGCGGCGAAATGGGGTGTATGAGCGGGATGCCAGTCCTGGGTGTACACGATCGAGGCGCCGGCATCGAGTGCGCGCTGGATTTCGGCGTTCACGCGAGCGACGATCTCGAAGCCGCCCTTGACGTAGAGGCTTCCGTTCGGATCGGCGAAGTCGTTCTGGACATCAACGATCACGAGGCCGACGTCCTCGCAGTACCTGGTCCCGGGGTTCACGACTGGCCACCCGCCGCTTTTGGGGGCCCTCGGGTCGGCAGGCACCTTGGCTCCTCTCTGAGCGCCGCCCTGCGGGTTGTCGAGGCCGGGGCCCGCCAGGCGCGCTCTTTCAGCTTTGTACGCGATGTCCGGTCGCGGCGCAAGCGGTCGCTTAGGGTCGCCCGGCTGCAACGCGGCTGTAACGGGATAGCTTTCGGGCCGAACGCAATGTGAACGCGAACGAGGCTACGATCGCAGCAGTTGATCGGTCTTCAATCCTGCACTCTCCCATAGAGCTACGCCGGTGACGGGGCGTTCCTCTGTAGAAACAAGCGGCCTGGGTCCCCCTCCCCGGGCCGCTTGTCTCGTTGTGGGGCCGAAGCTGGCGCTGGCGCGGCTGGGCGAGCTATTCGTCGCCCCGATGGGCGCCGTCGCGGCGACCGTCGCGCGATCCGTCCCCTACGATGTCGGTTCGTCCGCTCTCCGCGTCCAGCAGGTAGCCGATGCCCTGGAAGGTCTTGATCCGGCCCGACTCGCCGGGTCGGGCCCCGAGCTTGCGACGGACGCGGCTGACCCACACCCGCAGGTACTGAAGGTCGTCCCGATATTCGGGGCCCCAGACCTTCGTCAGGAGCTCCGTATGAAGAACGACCTTGCCTGCGTTCGTGGCCAGATGCTGAAGCAGCAGCCACTCCGTGCGGGAGAGTTGGACAAGCTCGCCGCCGCGGCTGACCATGCGCCGCTCGAGGTCGATCTCGACGTCGTCGAAGCTCACGATGCCGCCGCCCGGCGCCACTCCCAGGGCGCGGCGCAGGACCGCTCGAACTCGCGCCGCCAGCTCGTCGAGGTCGAAAGGCTTGGCGACGTAGTCGTCGGCGCCCAGGTCCAGGCCCTTGGCCTTGTCGGAGGTGGAGCCCTTGGCGGTCAGCAGGATCACCGGAACGGATCTCCGTTCGCGCAGCTGTCGCATGACTTCGATGCCGTCTATGTCCGGCATGACGATGTCGAGCAGCACGATGTCCGGCCGGACCTCCTCCGCTTTGCGCAGCGCGTCCTCGCCCCCTGAAGCTGTGACGACGCGGAAGCCTTCTGCGCTCAGCGCGAGAGAGACGAGTTTGGTGATACGCGGCTCGTCGTCGGCGATGAGAACGAGCGGCTGCGTGCTCAATGCCCTCTCCTTGCCCTCTCCTTGATGCGCCTGCCACGGTTGCATCGACGGCCCGTGTGCGACTCCGTACCACGGTACTTGGGACGGCCTATGTGTGCAACGGAATCCTCGACGGACCAATGAAGACGTGCAGGTCGCATCCGTGAGCCGCGGTCGTTCTCGTGGCCGGTCCGGCGCCCTACCCAAACGACGACCCGCGCCCGATCCGTTACGCTGCATCGCGACTGGCCCTCGAGGCGCCCGGCCTCCGCGGAAGCGGTCTGGAGAAGAGCCGACGATGTACTTCGACCAGTTCAAGCATCAGCTGCCGGACACGGATCCTGCCGAGACGCAGGACTGGCTCGATTCGCTCGATCAGATCCACGAGCAGGAGGGCGATGAGAGGGCCCGGTTCGTTCTCTACAAGTTGCTCAAGCGCTCGCGCCAGCTTCACATCGGATTGCCGCCCCTAACCCAGACGCGCTACATCAACACCATCAGCCCGGAGCAGGAGCCGTTCTTCCCCGGCGACGAGGAGCTGGAACGGCGCATCCGAAGACTGATCCGATGGAATGCGGTGGTGATGGTGATGCGGGCCAACAGCCACTTCCCCGGGATCGGCGGTCACCTCGCCACGTATGCCAGTGCCGCCACGCTGTACGAGGTCGGCTTCAACCACTTCTTCCGGGGCAAGGACGACGGTAGTTCCGGCGACCAGGTCTTCTTCCAGGGTCACGCCGCGCCGGGCATCTACGCTCGCGCCTACCTCGAGGGGCGCTTGACCGAGGAGAACCTCGACCACTTCCGTCAGGAGGCTCTTTCGGGCGGAGTCGGCCTGCCGAGCTACCCGCACCCGCGTACTCAGCCGGGTTTCTGGGAGTTCCCGACCGTTTCGATGGGCCTCGGCCCAATGGCCGCCGTGTACCAGGCCAGGCTGAACCGTTACCTCGCCAACAGAGGACTGGCCGACACGTCGGGCAGCCGGGTCTGGGCTTTCCTCGGGGATGGCGAGATGGACGAACCCGAATCACTTGCCGGGATCTCCCTGGCCGCCCGCGAAGGCCTCGACAACCTGACCTTCGTCATCAACTGCAACCTCCAGCGTCTGGACGGTCCGGTGCGCGGCAACGGCAAGATCATCCAGGAGCTGGAGGGGCTCTTCCGTGGCGCCGGCTGGAACGTGATCAAGGTCATATGGGGTCGCGAGTGGGACGACCTCCTGGCCCGCGACGTCGACGGCGCTCTGGTCAACAAGATGAACGAGCTACTCGATGGCGACTTCCAGAAGTTCTCCGTCGCCGGCGGAGCGTACATCCGCGAGCACTTCTTCGGTCCCGAGACATCCCTGCGCCGCCTGGTCGAGGACCTGAGCGACGACGATCTGGCTCGATTGCGCCGCGGCGGGCACGACTATCGCAAGGTCTACGCCGCCTATCGCGCCGCCACGGAATACCGCGGCGCACCGACGGTGGTCCTGGCCAAGACGATCAAGGGCTGGGCTCTCGGCCCGGGCGTGGAGGCGCGCAACATCACGCACCAGGCCAAGAAGCTCTCAGAGGCCGAACTGAAGATCTTCCGCGACCGCCTGCAGCTGCCCATTCCGGATTCGAAGCTCAAGGATCCGCCCTACTACCATCCGGGCTCGGACTCGGACGAGATTCGATACCTGCTGGAGAGACGCGCCGCCCTGGGTGGCTTCGTGCCGCGGCGAGTGGTTCGGTCGGCGCCGCTGCCGGCCCCGCGCCCCGAGGTCGACGCGGAGTTCGCCTCAGGCTCGGATATGGCGGTCAGCACGACGATGGCTTTCGGGCGGCTGCTGCGCAACCTCATACGGGACCCGGAGCTGGGGCCGCGGATCGTTCCGATCGTGCCCGACGAGGCTCGAACCTTCGGCCTCGACCCGCTGTTCAAGGAAGTGGGCATCTATGCCGCCCTGGGCCAGCGCTATGAACCGGTCGATTCGGACCTCGTTCTGAGCTACCGCGAGGCCACGAATGGACAGGTCTTGGAGGAGGGGATCACGGAGGCTGGGGCCGTGGCGTCGCTCCAGGCGGCCGCGACGGCCTACGCAACCCACGGCGTGCCGCTAATCCCGTTCTACATCTTCTACTCCATGTTTGGCTTCCAGCGGACCGGCGACCAGTTCTGGGCCCTGGCGGACGAGCGCGGCCGAGGGTTCGTAATGGGGGCCACGGCCGGACGGACGACACTGATGGGCGAGGGCCTTCAGCATGACGACGGACATTCGCATGTGCTGGCGTCGGTCATCCCGAACATTCGCGCCTACGATCCGGCCTACGCTTACGAGCTGGCTGCGATTGTCCGCGAGGGCATCGACCGCATGTGGGGGAACGGCGAGTCATCCGGCGACTCGCGGGGTGAAGAGGTACTGGGCGCCTCTTCACACGACGTCTTCTACTACATCACGCTCTACAACGAGAACTACCCGATGCCCAAGCGGCCGGCCGACCTGACGGACGAACGGATCGTCCGTGGGATCTACAGGCTGCTCGCGGCTCCCGAGTTGGGCGCGAAGGCGCGGGCGGCGAAGGCGGCCGCTAAGGGCGCGGCCTCCGTCCGGCTCGTCGGAAGCGGCTCGATTCTCCAGCAGGTCGTGGCCGCCCGGCAGTTGCTCGCGGAGCGCGGCATCGCGGCCGAGGTCTACAGCGCCACTTCGTTTCAGCAACTCCGCGCCGACGCTCTGGCGGTCGATCGCTGGAACAGGCTCCACCCGGAAGCGACGCCGCGGGTCGCCTACGTGAGCGAAGTCCTCCCCCCGGAAGGCGGTCCCATCGTCATCGCGACGGATTGGATTCGAGCCTATCCGGACCTGGTGGCGCCGTGGCTGCCGGCGAACAGGCTCGTTCTCGGCACCGACGGCTTCGGTCGGTCAGACGCGCGGGAAGCTCTACGGCAACTGTTCGAGATCGACCCGCCGCACATCGCCGCGGCCGCGCTGGCTGGCCTGGCGCGCGCCGGCCAGATCACGGGCAAAGAGGCCGCGGCCCGGATGCGCGAGCTGGGCGTCGATCCGGAGGCCGCCGACCCGCGTTCCCTCTAGATCGCCCGCGGACGGCGCATTCCTGCGCTCTGACGGCTGGGTCGGAGGGCCCGATCTAATTCTGGGCGGCTTCTTCGGGCCGGATCGTAGGAGACGACCAGGCACCTGGAGGCCAGATCTCGAGGACCACGGCGCCGGTCACGTTGACGAGTGTCGTCGCGCCACGCTGAATATGCCAATCGGTCGTGCTCGCCAACGGTGTGTGGCCGTGCAGCCAGAGCGGTGGGCGCAGGCGGCGCATCAGCCAGCGGTATCCCGAGAAGCCGCGGTGATAGCCGGCGATCGGGCTGTCGCCCGCGTCGCGCGGCGGCACGTGGCTGAACAGAATTACGGGTTCCGGTCGGCGGAATCTGCGGACGGCCAATCGGAGCGCCTGATTCCATGCCCCCAGTTCGCTTCGATTGGCTCTCGGGCCGCGGCTGCCCGGCCAGGTCAGCCCCGCGATCGACAGGCCGGCCTCGCGGTGCACCGCCGTCGACCGGATCGCCTCGGGGCAGTAGGCCTCGCAGGCTTCCCAGCGCGCGTCCCCGTCGTGGTTCCCGAGGACGTAGGCGAGCGGGGCGTCGAAGCCGTCCGCGAGGAACGCGAGGTCGTCGTAGTCGAGATCGCCGCAGCCGACGATGAGGTCGATCGGTCCGACGGCACGGCGATTGCGCTGGTCGGCGAGAGCGGGGTCGAACTGATCCGAGATTGCCAGAAGCCTGATCGGAGCCCCACCCCGATTCCGAAACGGAGCGGCGTCAGGCCATTCGATCGAAAGATGTCTGGTCACTTGGGTGCCGCTCCTGGATCTGTAACTCCCGAGGTGGCTTCGGGCGCTTCGGTCGAAGCCTGCTCCGCGTACCGCATTCCCATTGCGGGTTTGCGACCCTGGGCCGCAGCGCGCATCTCCTGGCCCTCGCCGAACAGGGATAGCAGATGGGTGGGCCTTTCAGTGGCCTGACTGTCGAGCGGAACGAGCTCGGTCACCATCGCGTCCAGGCCCGCGGCGTTGTCCTGAAGGGCCGCGGCGACGCGGTTGTGGCCATCCAGAACCCAGAACTCGCCGCCGAACTTCATGAGGTCGATCGGCGGCAGCGGCCTGAGCTGCTCGTTGGCCATCCTGATGCGCTGGAAGCGGGACTGCCAGTTGTCGCCCCGGTACTGCCGCAGCGGCTGGAAATCGCTGCCTCGTTGCGCCGGGCCGGCAACGGCGGTGCCCCGGATCTCCTCCACCGGCACGAACCGCAGCCCAAACTCGCGAGGAGACGCGTCGCGTGCATCTGGGTGGACGTCATAGAGGTTCGGCAGGGGCTCCTGCGAGATGGCCCGGTGAATACGACCGGCGAGTTCGCCGGAAAGCGCCTGGCCGGCCGCCTCGAGAGCCGTGCCCAGCGCGCTGGCCATCGGCCCCACGACGTTCGCTACGGGCTCGGCGACGGCCTGGAAGGCGCTGACGATGTTGGCCGCAAGACCCTCGGAATCGGGCTGAGTCGATTCGTCGAGCGACGGCGCCTCCGACCTCTCGGGCGCCTCGGCGTGACTCGTGCCGCGCCCCTGGCGATCACTTTCCATGACCGCAGCGTAGCATCGAACCGGCCGGAACCATCGCCGAGATGGCGGTCAGCCTTCCGCCAGCCGCGCCCCACCGTCGACCGGAGATGGCCGTTCGGCCGCCGGTTTCGACCCCACCGACCCAGCCGATGGCAGCATCCCCAGCCGGACGAGTCCCTCGGACGCCGCCGCGCTGGCTCTGCCGCCACGCCGCCGCCAGGCTTCGGCTTTTGCCCGCAGCCACAGGGGCCACAGGCCGACGAGGACCCCGAGGCGCGTCAGCGAGAGGATCGGCATCGTCGCTACCGCGACGACGAAAGCCAGCCAGTCGGCACGCCAGCGGACAGCCAGGAGGACCGCCGCCACGGCGATGGCACCCCGAAGTGCGAAGTCCAGGCCGCCGTGGTTCGGGACGATGGCGTACACGAACCACGCATTCATCTCGGAGGCGGCTTCCCAGCCGAAGGTCCCCACGTAGTCGACCCACAGCCCGGGCGACGCTCCGATCGAGGCAACGCAGGCCCCGGCGAATAGCGCGCAGCCAACGGCAAGCGGCCGCCGGTAATCCGGCCGTGTCAACCACAAATAGGGGATCATCAGGCCGGGGCCGCCTTTGAGCGCGGCAAGCCACGGCAGCAGGTACGCGCCGCGCCGGTCACGCAGGGTGAAGAGGCAGACCGCGGCCAGTTGAAGGGTCACATTGCCGAACTGCAGCTCCAGCCAGATTGGCCACTGCAGCGCGGCGAGCAGGGCCAGCCGCCAGGATCCGCACAGATACCTAACGCACATCACGCCGCCGAGTCGCCAGACCCAGGCGGCGAGAACTTCCGGGACGAAGGCGATCGGCAGTATCAACTGAGCGAAGACCGGCGGGTATTTGTAGATGCCGCCCGCCTGGATCGTAGATTCCTGGTAGAGGGGCTGCCCGTCCAGGATGTGCCTGGCCGCCAGCCAGTAGGCGTTCGTATCGACCGCGGGCCACCACCCGGACAGCGTCCCCGAGATGACGCCTGCCACCACCTGCACCCCGACCACCAGCAGCAGGCTGATGGCAAAGACCTGCCACAGCGTCTCGTAGGTGGCTCTTCCGGGGAGGCGCAAAACGCGCGGCTGGCGCTCGCGACCGGCGTGCGCCACGACCTCTGGCAGCGGTTGCGTTGCGGGGTCCACGTCGGGGGAGTCTACCGGAGCGGGCCCGTCCACGGCCAGGCGGAATCGGTCAGCTCCACCAGACGCTGGCGGCCACGATGACGTACAGCCCGACCAGTGCAAGCCCCTCGAGCCAGGTTGATTCGCCGTCGATCACGACGAACGCGGCAAGGAGCGTGGCCAGGGCGAGCGCCGTGATCAGCAGCGGCGAGACGACGAGAGTCAGCGTCGCGCCGCCCAGGATCAGGCTGCCGAGAACCAGGATCGGAGTGAGGGCCAGCGCCACCTGCAGGCTCGAGTTCAGGATCAGGCTGATCGCGAGGTCGCCTTTGTCGGCGAGCATGGCCCGCACGCCGACGACGTTCTCGACCGCATTGCCGGCGATCGCGACCACAACCAGGCCTGCGAACGCCTGCGACATCCCGAGACTGCTCATCGCTGGTTGGAGAGCCTCGACGAACCAATCGGAGACGAAGGCCGCGCCGATACCGGCTGCCGCCAGAACCGCGAGGGCGACGGCCAGAGGCCACGGCTGAGCAGCGAGGATGGCTCCCTCCTCGGCAGCCACGGCCGGTCCGTGCTGGCCGATCGAGAACGGGATGCTGGCCGCGAAGACGACGAGGAGGACGATGGACACCACGACCGAGATCTCCGTCTCGTGGCCGCGGTCCGGACCGCCCGGTGCCGATGCAATCGTCGGGATGGCGATGGCGGCTACGGCCAGCAGGAGCAGCGTGGACATCGTCCTGGTCTGGTCGCCGCCGAACTTCTGGGCGCCGTTTCGCAGACCGCCCGCGATGAAGGCCAGACCCAACACGAGCAGCGTGTTCGCCAGGATCGAACCGATCAGCGCCGATCGGACGACATCGACCAGGCCGGCCCGCAGGGCGAAGACGCCGATGAAGAACTCGGGCAGGTTGCCGAGTGCGGACTGGAGCACGCCGGTGGCGCCCGACCCGAATCGCTGGCTAAGCTGGTCGGTGCCTTCGCCCACCATCGCCGCCAGACCGGCCAGGGCCACCCCCGATGCGACGAAGACGGCCACCGGGGAAACATCGAACGAACGCCCCGCCAGCGCCGCCAGGCTGGCCGCGACGGCGACGGTCGCGAGAATCCGCGTTCTCGTTTCGACGTAGCCCGGCACGTTGTTGCCCTCCTGAGGCCAGTGTGCGCTATCCGGGTGTGATTGTGCCCGACCATGAGCGCCATCGGCACGGCCTCGACGCCGTGTGGATTCCGCCCCGGCATCGCGTCAGCGATCAGGCCCCAGCTAGAAAGGCGGCCAGGGCACCGCCGGCCGGTTGGGGTCGGGGAGCGGGAAGTGCGGGCGAGCCAGCAAGGCGTCGACGCGACTGGCGGTGGCTCGGACTTCAGCGGGCGTCAGCAACCGGAGCAGCTCCTCGCCGAGCGTGCCGCCCAGTTCGGCTTTGAGGTGGCTCAGTACGGACACCTCGTCTTCGTTCAGCGGCTGACCACGCCAGCGCCACAAGACTGTCCGCAGCTTCGGCTCGACCGCGAAGGAGAGTCCGTTGTCGATCCCGAGGACCCGGCCGCCCGGGAGCGGCAGCAGGTGTCCGCCCTTGCGGTCCGCGTTGTTGAGCACCGCGTCCAGAACCGCGATGCGCCGCAGCGCAGGGTGGTCCTCGCCCACTAGATCGGCGAGATCGATCGACTCGTCCACCTCCATCCACAGCTGGACCATACCCGAGCCGAAGGGACCGTCGCGCAGGACAGTGGGTGGAATCAGGTCCCAGCCGGTCGCGACGGCTACCGCATGAGCGGCAACCTCGCGGCAGGCCAGGGTTTCGTCTGGGAAGTCGCTCAGCGGCCGTTCGCCACGCGTTGGCTTGTAGACGCAGCTGGCGATTACGCCCCAGCTACCGTCCTGCGGATGTTCCTCGACGATGCAGAAGAAGGTCGCGTTGGAGGCCGACAGAAGCCGGCCTACGACAGTCAAGTCACCGTCGCCCAGAACCCGGATGGCGGTCTGTCGGTCCATAGAACCGCCCACCTGGCGGCCGGCCATTGCGGCCGCCTCCATCTCCTGCGGAGTAAGGCGCGGCTCGGCATCGCGCGGCTCGGAGAGCGGCGAGGGGCCTCCCGTTCCGCGCTCGGTCATCAGTGCATGTAGCCGTTGCGGCGGGCGCAGATGTGCCCCTCGGGGTTCAGCGGCTGTCCGCAGAAGGGACACGGCGGCCGCCCCGCGGCGACGATCTCCAGCGCGCGGCTGGCGAAGGCCAAGGCCCGGCGCGGCTCGAGATGGACCCGGACCAGGTCGCCTTCCTCCTCGTCCTGGGCGGCACTCTCGCTCACCTCCGCTTCCCCCGTCTCCTCGTCGCTCTCGGTGACCTCGCGGGCTTCTACGATCACGCTTTCATCGTCGCCATCCCAGACGATCGCCATCGTGCCGACGCGGAAGCTCTCGACCAGGAAGTCGTCCATGGGCGCCCGGTCGACTTCCTCGGGCCTGGCTTCCTCTGGCACGTCCGCGCCACGGCCCCTGACTTCTGCCAGTAATTCGGCGAGGCGCTCGGCCAGGACCGCGACCTGGACCTTCTCGAGCGAGACAGTGACGACGCGGCTGCCTTCCTTGGCCTGCAGGTAGAAGATGCGGCTGCCAGGCTGGCCGACTGCCGCGGCGACGAAACGATCCGGGTTCTCGAACGTGTAGACCCGACGAGCCATTGAGCCTCCAGGCGACCGCTGGCGCGTCGCGCGCCGTCCCATCGAATCGCCGTTGCGACGAATCTATACCCGCAACCGGATCTCCTCCGGGGGCACCCTACGCGGGGGCGCGGCGTGGAAATGGGCGGGGCCGCGACGCACCGTCTTGCAGCGCGTTTCTCGATCTCACCCGAAGCCGGCCACGGGTCCGGAATTCGCAGAACGGTGGTGACGCCAGATCGCGCGCCTCCGGTAGAAGCTGCCCGGCAGGGAAAGAGCCAGAATGCCAAACTGGCAATCAGACATTGACAAATGGTAACTGCGCATGCCATAGTAGCAATCAGAGAGGTCCAGCCAAGCAGAGAGCGGCGGCGGCCTCAGAAGCCAGGGAACCATGACGCGCGACGTAATCTCAACCTGTCCCGTGTGCTCGAGCGAGCTGTCTGTGACCCGGCTGCAGTGCCGGAGCTGCGGCACCGCGATCGAGGGCGACTTCACCGTCGGGCGCTTCGGCCGCCTCAACCGCGAGCAGCTGGCGCTTCTGGAGAGCTTCCTGCGCGCTCGTGGCAACCTCAAGGAGCTGGAGCGGGAACTCAAGGTCTCGTACCCCACCGTCCGGACTCGAATCGATGCCCTCGTGCGTACCCTCGGGCTGGCGGAGGGCGGCTTCGTCGACGACGTAAGCGGCGAGGCACTTGAGCCGGACGAGATGGCCAGTCTGCGCCGCGAAGTTCTGGAGCGGCTGGCCCGACACGAAATCACGGCGGACGAGGCGGCGACCCTGATCCGCTCTCGGAAGGAGTAGGGATGGGCACATTGGAGCGCCGGGAGACGCTCACCCATCGGTTGGGACCCGGAGGACGCCTGTCGATCAAGACCGTCACCGGCGGGCTCCGCGTCCGCGGCATCGAGGGCGAAGACGTTCACGTGACCGTGACCTATCGCATCCGCGCAGCCGATCAGGCCTCCGCGGAGCGGGCACTCGACAGCGGCAGGGTGGCGGTCCAGCGCGGCCCCGGTTATCTCGACATCGAGACTCCGGAACGGCGTCTCTCTACTGGCCTGGCCTGGCTGTTCGGCGGCGCCAGGGTCGGCGCCGACATATCGGTAGACGTGCCGTGGGGCGCCAAGCTGCGCCTCGAGACCTTGAGCGCCTCGATCGAGGCGGCGACCCTGGTCGGCGACCAGAAGTACCGGACCGTCTCCGGCGACATCAGGCTCTGGAACCTGGGCGGAGTCGTCGAGGCGGGCACGATCTCCGGCTCCATCGCCCTCGACGGCGGGACGGACTTGCGGCTGCGGGCCAGCACCATCTCGGGCGGGATCAAGGCTCGTGCCGCCGTGTTCCACTCGTTCAGCCTGTCGACGACGAGCGGCAGCATGACGGTCATCGGAGCACTGGACGCGACCGGCGATTACCGTGCAGAGTCCATCTCCGGCGGCGTCGATCTGACGCCACTATCCGGAGTCACCGTCGAGCTCAAGACGGTATCAGGCTCGATTCACTCGGAGGTCGACCAGCGCATCGAAGGCGCACGGGGGTTCGGCCGGGCGACCGTCGGCGACGGCCGAGCCAGGGTGCGGGTCAACTCCACGTCCGGATCGGTCCGGCTGCGCGCTCCGCGGCCAGCCGACACGCCAGCCGGGCCCGCGACCGCCGGTCCGGTCTCCACCGGGTCGGCGCCGAGTGTTGCCGTCGCCGAGGCCGTGGCAAGCACCGATCCGTCCGCTTCCGCTCCGGTGCCGGGTCCCGAGATCGACGCTGTCGAAGAGCAGGCGGAGACCTGGAATCCCAACGAGACTGCCGAAGAGGCGGCCGAGTCGACGCGCCACCAACAGGCCGAGGACGAGGAACTTGCAGTGTTACAGGCCCTCGAGCGCGGGGAAATCGGTGTCGACGAGGCCGCGGCGCGGCTGGAGCGGACAGGGGTCGGCGACGATGTCCGGTGAGTTGGAGGCGTTGCTCCGCCTCGTCTCGGAGGGTCGCATCACAGCCGAGGAAGCGGCTCCAATCGTGGCTGCTCTCGAAGAGAAGGCCCGCTTCGACGCGAGAGTGGCGGGGGCCACCGCTGGAGGTGGCGCCGGGGGTGGCGCGGCCGGAGGCTCTGGCTCGGCTGCCGCCTCGGGCGGAGCGAACCAGAGTGGCCGCGATGCCCGGCGTTCCGGGTCCGTAGAGCAGATGCTCGCGAATCGACGCCTGCGGGTCTACGTGGCCGAGCACGGCCGTCAGGTGATCAATCTCCAGATCCCGCTCGCTGCGGCGGGGTTCGCAATCGACCAGGTGCCCGGCCTGTCGCCGGATCACCGGTCTCGCATCGTCGAGGCGATCCAGAGCGGCATGACAGGGCCGATCCTGGAGGTCTCCGACGGCGGCGACGAGGTCCGGATAGCCATCGAGTAGCCACGCGGCTTCGAGCCGCATTCCACATCAAACCGAGCCGTACCGGACTGCTCGCGGGCGCCCGGTCTGGACAGGTGTTGCCTGTAGCAAGAGCAATTGGGTTCGCCACGAGGTCGAAGGGGTAGAAGATGCTGCTGGAAATCGAGAAGCTCACCAAGGTCTACCGGACCGGCGTTCGGGCCAACGACGGCCTCGACCTGTCGATCGATGCGGGTGAAGTCTTCGGCCTGTTGGGCCACAACGGCGCCGGCAAGACGACCCTCGTCAATCAGGTCGTCGGCTTGCTAAAGCCGACTTCGGGCTCGATCCATATCGACGGGCACGACATGGTCGCTCGCCCTGGCGTCGCGCGGCGGCTCTGCTCCTTCCAGACTCAGGCTCAAGTTCCGATCGACGGCCTCTCTCCGCGCCAGGCGATCGGTTTGATCGGTCAGTTGCGGGGTGCGTCGAAGGCGGATGTGGCGCGCCGGCGCGAGCGTCTGATCGACGCCCTCGAGATCGGGGAATGGCTCGACGTAGACGCCGCCAGGCTTTCGGGCGGCGTGAAGCGACTTGTCGCCTTTGCCATGGCCGCCGTCGCACCGGGCCGCCTGGTCATGCTCGACGAGCCGACCAACGACGTGGACCCGGTGCGCCGCCGCCTGCTCTGGGGCGCGGTGCGGCGGCTCGCGGACGAGGGCGCCGCAGTTCTGCTCGTGACTCACAACGTCATCGAGGCGGAACGGTCCGTGGGCCGTCTCGCGATCCTCGATCGGGGTCGGGTCATTGCCGAGGGGTCGCCCGCGCGTCTCAAAGCCAATCTCGGCACCGAGCTTCGGCTGGAGCTCGTCCTCGACCCACGGGTTACGGACACGCCAGCCTCGCCGTTCGGCCGCGGGGTCGTATCCGCGGGCAATCGGCTCATGGTCGGCGTCCCGACCGACGCCGCAGGCGCGGCCGTCGCCTGGGCCGAGTCGCTGGAGCGTGCCGGCGTGGCCGAGGAATTCACTCTGGGTCCGGTGACGTTGGAGGACGTATACGTGGCAATGGTCGGCGGCGTTTCGGTCCGACCAGCCGAGAACGAGGAGACATTCGATGCCAGCGCTGCGTAGCTACCGACTTCTCGTTACCTGGCAGGCCATGCGCAAGAAGGCGTACCTGCCCCTCATGGCCGCGGTTCAGACCCTGTTCACGATCGGAATCGTGCTGGGTTACCCGCTCCTCTTTCCCACGATCGACCAGACGGCGATCTATCTGATAGCCACAGGCGCTCCGGCGGTCTCAATGATCTCGGTCGGCCTTGTGGCGCTGCCGCAGACCGTCGGCGAACAGAGGATGGAAGGCAGCCTGGCATACATGCGCTCGCTGCCCGTGCCCCGCCTCGCCTACCTGCTCGCGGACCTGACGGTCTGGTTGGCGATCGTCATCCCGGGCGTGATCCTGGGCGTGGTCGTGGGAGCCTGGCGGTTCGGCCTGGATCTCCAGGTCAGCCCGCTGGTCGTTCCGGCGGTCCTGATGGTCGCCCTAACATCTACCTGCGTCGGCTACGCCCTGGCCTCGATCCTGCCGTACATGCTTACCGTCATCGTGACCCAGGCCATCGTGGTCTTCGTCTTCATGTTCTCGCCACTGACCTTCCTCCCAAACAAGCTGCCGGCCTGGCTGGAGACGGTCCATCGGCTGCTGCCGATCCAGGCGATGGGGGAGGTAACTCGAGGCACGATCGCGCCGACTCAGTTCCCGCTGCCACCCGGTGCATTCCTCACTCTCGCCGCGTGGTGCGTCTTCGGGTTCGCCGTGACCTACGTGGCGATGACGCGACGGACCTGATGCCGCCCATGTCGCCGCGCTAGGCTTGCGGACATGAAGCTGCCGGCCGAGAGACCAATCCCATGAGCGCTCCGCCGGGCAACTTGCCCGCCCGCGACTTCGAAGAGATCCGGCTGGCCGAGGCCCTGGAACGCGGCCGCTGTCCGGTCTGCGACGCCCGCCAGGAGTCGACCTACGCGGCTCTCCGCGGACTCGCGCGCGAGGGCGCGACGGATCGCTCGCTCCGAGCCGATATGGACAAGGGCGTCGGCTTCTGCCAGCCCCACAGCGTCGGGCTGTCAAAGATGGAGCTTCTCCAGACCAGCAGCCAGCTCGCCACGGCGGTACTCCTGGATGCCGTGCTGCGGCGGCGGCTAGCCACATTAAAGAAGCTCTCCGGCGCCGACTCGGGGGCGCAGGGGCGCGCGCTGGCCGGTCTGGCCGATCCGAAATGCCCGGTCTGCACTCGGTCGGCCGAAGCCTCGCGGGCTGCCGTCAGCCGGCTGATGGCACTCTCCGCCGACCCTGCCTGGTCCGCGGCCCTCGGGAGCGGGGAGATATGCCTGAGCGACCTCTACGGACTGTGGGCGGCCGCGGCGGACGGACCTAAAGAAGTGCATGCGCGCTGGAGCCAGATCCTTGCATCTCAGCTGGCCCGTCTGGAGGGATTGCAGACGACGCTCGCCGAATATGCTCACAACAGCACCTCGGACCGGCGCCACCTGATCACCCCGGAGCAGCACGCGGCCGGCGCCGCCTCAATCAGGCTGTTCGGCGGCACACCGGACCGCGACCGCGCTCGATAGGATCGCTCCTCGACCGGCGCACTCCTTCACCGGCTCCTAGACTGGCTTGCCTGGCTCGCGTTTCTCGCCGCCGACCGCGCCGCCCGGCGCCGGTCAGCGTGGGTCGGCGAAGCAGCGCTCGAAGCCGGGGGTCCAGGCCAGGCGCCCATTCGAGCCGTCCGGATCGGCCGTGATGGCGCAGCCGGCGTAGCCGGCCAGCCCGGCGACCCAGGCCAGGCCGGTCGGCCCCATGGCGAAAGCGGCTGTGGCATACGCATCCGCATAGGTAAGGCTGGGGCCCACAATCGTGACGCTCAGGACTCCCGTGGGTGCCTTGCCGGTGAAGGGATCGAGCACGTGCTCTCCGCGCTCGTACGCGCCCGAGGTGGCGACCCCACCGGACCGAATGCTCACCACCGTCGCCACCTTGTCCGGCAGCAGCGGATGCCTGATGCCGATGCGCCATGGAGTCGCCGGGGCCGCCTCACCTCGTATCACGATGTCACCCCCGCCGTTTATGCAGTAGTTTCGTGCGCCTGCTGATTCGAGGACACGGCCGGCGTTTTCCAGGGCCCAGCCTTTGACCAGTCCTGAAGGGTCGAGCCCGCCGTCCCGGCGGTGGGCTCTGATGTCGAAGTAACCCTCGCTCGTCTCTCGGATCTCATCGCAGAGTTCCAGGACCCGCAGGAGTTCGGGGCTGCACTCCTCTTCGGAAATCTCGCCCCGGCTCAGCCGACTGACTTCACTTTCGGGCTTGTACGTGCTGAATCGCCGATCGACGTCGCGCAGGTACTCGTACGCGTCATCGAGCGCCGAGGGCGGAACTTCCGGGTCGCGGACGTCCAAGCCGATGGCAGTGCCCATAATCTGTTCCACGCGCCGCAGCCCGAAGACCGGCACGGTCTCGGCTGGTGGTGGCGACTGTCCGCGGCGCCTTCGTCCCCCGGTCATGCGAGCATTATGGTCTGGCGCTCGGGAATCGCCATCGGTGCGGTCGCAGAAGCAATCGGAAAGGAGCCAGGTGTGTTCCGACGTCGAATGTTTCTGGCCAGGAGGCGCTTCCTGGGCCGGCCGCGCCTTCTCGGAGCTGCGCTGCTGGGCGGCTTGGGATTTGCGGCCGGGCGGGCGAGCAGGCCGACCGTCCCGCAGGGCTCATCGCCATCGGAAGACTGGACGGTGAAGCTCAGAGAACTCTCCGATCTGCACGCCTCTGGAGCGCTCACGGACCAGGAATACGCCGCAGCCAAGAGCAAGCTGCTGGCGACCTGAAGACCGGGCTGCGTGCGATACGCGCCCCAGGCAGTCCTTTCAGAAATGTGCAATGCTGCCCGCAGCGGCGGCGCAGGCTGACTGGCAGCATGGCCGCCGCAGCCCCACGGAGCAATTGCCTCAGTTCGGCGCGCCCCGATCCTGCAACGCGGATCGTTGCTATACGCCGGGCTGGTGGTCGCGCCCGGGTCTTACCCGTGGCCTTACCGCGTCTCCGCGCTCTCCATTCGATTGATCTCGATGCTGGCTTGGGTATTGAAATCCTAGAGTGACATGCTTAGGATTACGTCCCCATCCCGGCGGGGGACGAGCCGGGTTCGCTCCTCCGAATCGATTGGAAGGCTATCGATGGCGATTTCGGTAGCGGTCCAGCCTCGGACGCGTTCTGCGGTCATGCGCACGCCCGACTCGTGCCCCGCCGCGCTCCGCGCCATGGCCATCTGGCCGCGATTGGACCGTCGCGCTCTCGCCCGCTGCGGCTGTGACCCGGCTCGAATTGCCAGGTACGTCTCACGGCGGACCAGGATGCCAACCCGCTCGATCGTGACCTTGTTGAATCGGTTGTAGTTGCAGCGCCGCGACGCCGACCGAGGCTCACAGGAAGTGGTGTGCTCCGGTCCCTCGCGAAGCGACCCGTCAGCTCTGCCGCTCCAAGAAGCGGACGACTGCGTCCCGGAAGATTTCGGCACGCTCCACAACGGTCGCGACGGAGTCGAGGTCGACGACCAGGCTCAGGTCTCCGCCCGATGCCTTGCGCAGGTCGGCCGCGTCCAGCAGCCAGCGGTGATAGGCCGAGTACATGCGGCCGCTCCGCCCGAACTGGCGCCCGTACTCGGCACAGACGGCCTGGGTTGGCCCCGGCGCCAGCCCGTCGACGTCGAGACACGCCTTGGCAAGGCGGAGCATCGCCACACAAGCCCGTTCCGATGCGGTCTCGGCATCGCCGGCATCGAGTTCCCGGTGAGCGGAGACGATCGCCCGCTCCGCTCCTTCGAGCAGCTGAGTGGCTCGCTCTCTCATACGGACACGACGTCGGATCGAATGGCCATCAGATGTCCGTCCGTGCGGTTGCTCCAGGTCTGCCCGGAGACGAACACCCGGCTCACTATCAGCCCGAATTCGAGGGACAGGCTGGCGCACGCGGCGCTGCTGCGCTCGAGTTCGTCGCCGTAGCGCTCGATCGCATCGAGCACGATAAGGACCTCGACATCAGCGTCCGCCTTCGACTCGCCGTGTGCGCGCGAGCCATACAGGTACAACCCGACCAACCGTTCGCCGTAGATGGGCCGAAGGATCCGAGCCAGGCTTTCGGCGACCTTGAGGCCCAAGGCGTCCGGGCGTTTCGGTTCGTTCAACTCCGACGGACGGGTCTGGACGACCCGGGGCGGCGAGGGAGGCTCCGGTGCGCTCGCATGGGGCTTGAGATGCCGCAAGTCGGATCGGAGGTCAGCGCTCTCCGGGTCAGCGGGGGAAAGCGGCATTGGGCCGGGATCTGGTTCGGTCGCTACCAGGATCAGGTTCCGGACGGCGATCGCGAACGGGGAGGAGGTCGCTCGGAAGTAGACCTGGTGGCCTTCCGCCTCGCGCCCGACGAGGCCCGCGGCCACGAGGCGACCGAGTTCACGGCTGGCGGTGCCCGGGCTCGTCCCGGCGCGGCGCTGCAGTTCACGCAGATGCAGGCGACGCTCAGGTTCGGCCATGAGCAAGACCAGGATCCGGCGCCTCACGGCCGATCTTCCGAGCGCGAGGTCGGCTGCCGTGGTGTTCTCAGTCACGACTACGCTCGTTCTCATGCATGAGACAATCGTACTCACAACAGAGAACAGGTCAATGGCTCGTGGCGCCCTCGGGTGCCATGCTTAGCGCCACGGGCTGTGTCCGGGATTCTGGCGGAGCACCGGCGCTTTCGGCTTGGCATACTGGCAACATGTCGACCCGGTCAGACGGTGCTGTCACCCCGAATCTCCGCGCTGGGAGCCGACCGCGCGGAGGCGGCGATCGATTGGATCGTCAGGCCCCGGCGCGATCGAGCTGGCGCTACGCAGTGGCGCGGTCTTTCGCCTGGCTGTTCACCAGGGGCTATTCGAGTTGCCGGGTAGAAGGCGTCGAGAACCTACCGATCGGGCCATCCATCCTGTGCTTCAGCCACCAGAACTGGATCGACCCGTTGTATCTGCTGGCAGGGCTGCCCGAGCGGCCACGGGCCTACTTCTTCGGGCCTCGGCAGGATGACATGACGCGCGGTCTTCGCAACAGGCTGATGCGTTGGGCCGGGGTGGCGATTCCCTTCGCGCCCGACCGCCGCGGCCTCGTGGCGGCCACGAGGCGCGTGGAGGAGCTGCTGGCAGGTGGCCAGCGCCTGGTCATCGCAGGCGAGGGGAGGATCCACGCTGGCGAGGCGGTCGTCATGCCCTTGCTCGATGGACCTGCCTTCATGGCGTTGCGGTTTGGGGTGCCGCTGGTGCCGGTCGCTATTAACGGCACGAGCTGGCTCGCGTTCAGGCGGCGGGTGCGGGTCAGGATCGGCCGACCGATACGGGCAACTCCGCCTGTAGTCGCAGGCTTGCCGACTTCACCTGCGCATCCAATGGCAGAGGCCATCGCAGCAATGACCTCGCAGGTCCGGCAGGCGCTCGTCGACCTGGTCGCCGACTTCCCAGATCCGGCTCCGTCGCGATGGACCGGGGGTCGACTGACCGAGCTGTTCAACGATTGGCCGGAAGGGTCGAGGCCGCCCACGCCGCCTCGGGGCGGTTGTGCCGAGAATCTGCCATCGAGGGAGTAATCGCGAAATGCGCGCGGCAGTCGGCCCGCACCGAATGACGTCCGATTCCTGGGCGGATCGCCAAAATGCCGAGATCGAGGGACAGTAGCGGAGTCTGCGATACTTCGGTCGAAAGACGGAAGGAGCGAATGTGGGCGCAACGGGCCTGGCAGTAAAACCCATCGAGTACCGTAAGCGACTGACCCAGGAGACTGACGAGCAGCTCGATGCTTGGGCCAAAGAGCTGATGCGGGATGTCGCAATCCGGCGGGGCGTGATCACGGTCGTGAGCGACGTGCAGCGAACCGCCCGACTCGATGAGGCCGGCTTGCGACGCACATATGCCCGCGGCGGGGGTGCGCCACAGACCGTGGGCTACGACGCGGAGGGCCACCTGATGGTTCCGGCCATCAACTTGCACTGTCTGGTCACCGGCCTACGTGTCGACGTGCCCGACGCGCGAGCAAGAATCATTGACTACCTGGTCGCGAATTTCGACGAGATCGTCTACGTCTGATCGCAGGTCCCCGTCCGGCTCGGTGCGGAGCCGCAGTCTGATGGCCCATCTGGCCGGTCTAGTTCGTCTGGTCCATCCGTTCCCGTCCGCGCTTGATGCGGTGGCCGCGGCAGCAGTCGCGCTGGTTGCGGGCGCGGCGATGGCAGTGGCTTTGCGATTGGCCCTGGGGATGCTGCTACTCCAGTTCGCCATCGGCGCTGCCAATGACGTGGTCGATCTCCCGCGCGACCTGAGGTCCCGCCGCTCCAAACCGATCCCGTTGGGCCGGGTGACGACTCGCGAAGCCGTGGCCGTCGTCGCTTTTGCAGCTTGCGTCGGTCTTGCCGCCGCGGCCAGTGTGGGATTGGGGGCGGTGGCCGTCGGGATCGCCGGTCTCGCCGTCGGACTCCTCTACGACGTCTGGCTCAAGGGCACGGCGTTCTCGTGGTTGCCTTTCGCCGCGGGTGTCGCCTTGCTGCCCATCTACGCCTGGGTCGGCGCCACCGGAACGCTGGCGTCGACGTTCTGGGCGATCATCCCGCTGGCGCTCATCGCCGGGGCAGCCCTGGCCGCCGCAAACTCCGTTGCCGATCTCGCGAGTGACAGAGAGGCGGGGGTCAGCTCGGTGGCGATGTGGCTGGGACGCCGAGGATCGCTGGTCGCCGGCTGCGTGGCGCTAGGGTTGGTTCAGTTGGCAGTCGTCGTATCGACAGCCCTGTCCGCCGTCTCGCCCGTTGTCCTCGTCGCCGAACTGACGGGGATCGCGCTTGGTTGGGTCGGGCTGCGCCTCAACGCTGCCCGGAACGATCGGCTCGCTCGTTTGGGCTGGGAGGTGGAGGCGGTAGGAATCGTCAGTCTGGGGATCGGATGGCTGGTTGCACTCGCCTCGGCAGGAAGTCTATAGGCGCGACCGACCCACAGCGGGCTGGCCGCAGCTTCGCAGCCCGGGCTAGGTTCGGGGGTTGCCCCGGCGGACGAGGACGATTGCGTTCTCGAGCCTGACTCGGGTGATCACGAGGAACTTGATCAGGTTCTGACGGTCCGTGTCGTCGATCGTCTTTAGGATGTCAGACTGGATGACGGCAATCAACTCGCTCATGGAGTCGGCTAGTTGAGCCCGAACTGCCATAAGAGAGTCATCCGAAATCGGACGCTTGGAACCGGTGCCCTGCCAGTTGGGATCCGTCTCCGCATCAGTGGCGTCTTCGATGGCAGCGGCACCTTTAGTGTCGGCGCTCGTGCTCGGTGCGTGTGCCGCCCGTGGCGGTTCGTCGATCTTCGCGCGCAGTTTGACAAGTGACAGCTCACCCCGACTGACCATTTCGGCCAGCTTCCTGCGTTTCTTCGGATCGGTGACCTTCAGTAGCTCGTAGGCGTGCGAGAGCGTGTCTTTGCGCACAGACACCAGCTCTCGGATCTCGTCTGGGGCGTCTGCCAGCCTGAGGCGGTTCTCGAGATAGCCCTTGTCTTTCCCCAGCTTCTGAGCCAGCTTCCGGATGCTGTAGCCGTGCTGGCGAATCATCTTGTCGTAGATCATCGCTTCATCGATCGGGGACAGGTCCTCGCGCTGGAGGTTCTCGATGACCGAGATCTCGATGGCCGTCTCGTCGTCGATGTCCTCGATCAGCGCGGGAATGGTCTCCATGCCCGCGGCCGTCGCAGCGCGCCAGCGACGTTCGCCCGCCACCAGTTGGTATCGACCCGCAGGCAGCGGCCGGACCAGAATCGGCTGGAGAACGCCGTGTTCTTTGACGGAGGCGGTCAGGTCGTCCAGGCCGGCCTGGTCTATCGCCAAGCGCGGCTGGTTGGGGTTGGGGTCAACTCGGTCGACGGGGATATTGCGGACCGAAGACGGACGGATGACCGTGGACTCGTCGGCGTTGAGGAGGCTGAGGACATTCTGCGAGAGCTCCTGGCCGCGTTCCTCGTTGAGGCGTGCTGAGGCGGTCGCCCGGAAATCTACCCTAGCCAAGTGCGATTACCTCCTTGGCGAGCTCCCGGAAATTGTTGGCGGCATCCGAGGCGCTGGCATAAGCGGTGATGGGTCGACCGGTTAAAGGGGCCTCGCCGAGTTTGACTGCGTTGCGGATTATCGTATCGAAGACGTGGTCCTCGCCGTGTTCCCGCATCTCTTCTAGCATCTCCCTGCCCAAGACCGTGCGGGAATCGTAGAAGGTGGGCAGCAGGCCAAGGATCCGTAGGTCCTTGTTGAGCTTGGAGCGGATCGTCGTGATGACCTTCCCCAGAGCGGCCAATCCCTTGAGCGCGTAGTACTGCGTTTGAACAGGAATGATCACTCCGCTGGCAGCCACGAGTCCGTTGATCGTGAGCAGGCCCAAGGTTGGTGGGCAGTCGATCAGGATGTAGTCGTAATGGCCTTGCGCCCAATCGTCGATCGCCTCGGCGAGGGCATATTCGCGGCCAATCATGCTGAGGAGGTCCACTTCGGTCGAGGCGAGGTCGAGGGTAGCCGGAGCCACGTCGACATTCGGCGTCTCGGTCGCAACGACCATGTCCTTGAGCCGGACACGCGGCTGGCCTAGGACGCTGGCCATCGAATGCTGAACGGTCCCGAGATTGATCCCCAACCCGACCGTCAGGTTGGCCTGGGCGTCCATGTCGATGCACAGCACCCGAAGACCATGCTCCGCAAGCGCTCCGGCAAGATTGATGGCCGTGGTCGTCTTCCCGACGCCACCCTTCTGATTTGCGATCGCGATCACGATGGCCACGGGACGTTCACCTCGCTCTGAATGATCGGTCGCGACGACTACATGATTCTGACGGGCGGGAAGGCGGAGTGATGTCGCGATGCTACCGCAGCCGGCTGTGAGCAGCGGCGCTTATCCACATGAGTTCTGAGTTGTTCACCGATTCTGTGGATATCCGACGCCAGCAATCCACGCCCTGGCGGTTCGGCCCCGGGCGGACGTCATTCCGGCGGCTCCTGCATCCGGCGTACCGTCAGCCCGTCTTTGTGCAAAGACGGGTCGGGGTAGGGGAGCCACGAGCTGAGATCGCTGACGACCGGAGGGGAAGCCTCCGCGCGTGCCATGAGCGCGGTAAGCCGAAAGACGAGCTGTCGGCTGGCGGAGGAGTCGCGGTCCGTGCCATGATCCACAGGCGCGTCCGTTCGATCGACCGCGCGAACGACTGGAGGAAGCGATACGTGGCCGAGGACAAGGGCGTCGAGACGGGCGAAGCAAACGGAGGGGCGCCAGCCGATCCGGGCCGCGAGCGCTGGCGCGCGACGACTCGTGCCAAGGCCATCTCACGCTCGCCGGAACGGGAGGAGCAGTTCCTGACCACCTCCGGGGTTTCGATCCAGGACCTTTACACTCCGGCCGATATCGCCGGCCTGGACGAGGATCGAGATCTGGGACGTCCCGGTGAGTACCCGTATACAAGGGGCGTCCAGCCGACGATGTATCGCGGGCGGCTGTGGACGATGCGCCAGTACGCCGGCTTCTCGACGGCCGAGGACACGAACCGTCGTTTCCGGTATCTCCTCGAACAAGGCCAGACAGGTCTCTCGGTGGCGTTCGACCTTCCGACCCAGATGGGGTACGACTCGGACGCACCCCAGGCCGAAGGTGAGGTGGGGCGCGTGGGCGTGCCAATCAACTCCCTCGCCGACATGGAAGTGCTCCTCGACGGGTTACCGCTCGGAACGGTCAGCACGTCGATGACGATCAACGCCTCCGCCGCCGTCCTGCTCGCCCTCTACGTGGCCGCGGCCGAGAAGCAGGGAGTGGCCCGCACCCAGGTCAGCGGCACAACCCAGAACGACATCCTCAAGGAGTACATAGCCCGCGGCACGTACATCTTCCCGCCCCGGCCTTCAATGCGGCTCGTGACCGACATCTTCGAGTTCTGCTCCAAGGAGCTGCCCCGCTGGAACACGATCAGCATCAGCGGCTACCACATGCGTGAAGCCGGCGCCACCGCGGCGCAGGAGTTGGCCTTCACGCTTGCCGATGGGATCGCCTACGTCGAGGCTGCGCTAAGCCGTGGCCTGAATGTCGACGACTTCGCCGACCGCCTCAGTTTCTTCTTCGCTTCGTGGAGCGAACTTTTCGAGGAGGTGGCCAAGTTCCGAGCCGCGCGTCGGATGTGGGCAAGGATCGTCAAGGAACGATTCGGCGCGACCAATACCCGTTCCACGGCCTGCCGCTTCCATGTCCAGACCGCGGGCTCGTCGCTCACCGCCCAGTCGATTGACAACAACGTTGTCAGGACCACGGTGCAGGCACTGGCTGCGATCCTTGGCGGGGCCCAAAGCCTCCATACCAACTCTCGGGACGAGGCCCTGGCCCTGCCGACCGCGGAGGCCGCCCGTCTCGCGCTGCGCACGCAGCAGATCCTGGCGTTCGAATCCGGCGTGACCGAAACGCCCGATCCGCTCGCGGGGAGCTATTACGTGGAGTCCCTCACGAACGGCCTGGAGAAGGCTGCGAACGACTACCTCGCCGAGATCGACGCACTGGGCGGAACCCTTGCGGCGATCGAAGCCGGCTACCAGCAGCGCCAGATCCAGGAGTCTTCGTACCGGGTCCAGCGTGCGGTGGAGAGCGGGAGGAAGGTCGTGGTAGGGGTGAACAAGTTCCGCGACGAGGAGAGTTCCACGCCGCCCCTTCAGCGGATCGACCCCGCAGGAGAGCGACGGCAGTGCGATCGCGTAAGGAAGGTTCGGGCGGAACGAGACGCGGTTGCCTGGGAGGCCGCCCTTAGCAGAGTCGAGGAATGCGCCCGCGGAAGTGAGAATCTGCTGCCGCCAATCATCGAGGCCGTGAAGACGTACGCGACCGTCGGCGAGATCTGCGACCGCCTGCGTCTCGTCTGGGGCGAGCACCGCGAGCTCATCACGGTGTAGGGAGGCGGAACGGGCACGATCTGGATGCCGAGGCAGCCAAGAGCGGCTATATAGTCATATAGTAGTCGTTAATGGCTATTCACTTGCGAACGGTGCCCTCCTCGCGCAAGCTCGGGGCGGCCATACGTTATGTAGCGATACGCCCCGCTCATTTCGTACCATGGGCCGGCGCCTAAGTGGTCTCGCAGCCGCATCGCGCACGGCGGTGCCGTCTAGGAAAAGGTAAGTCGCAGGAGAGTCATGGACCAGCCCGAGTCAGCCCTGCCCGATGGTCTCGGCATTGGCAAGATCCACCACGTCGCCGTCATCGTTCGCAATCTCGAATCGGCCCTCACCCTGTACCGCGACAAGCTCGGGCTGACGGTGGAGACGATCACCGCAATCCCATTCGATCGAGTCACGATCGGCTTCCTGCCGGTCGGCGACGTGAAGATCGAACTCGTTCAGCCGGACGATGACACCACCGGGTCGGCCAAGTTCCTGGCGTCCAAGGGCGAAGGCTTCCATCACGTCTGCTTCGAGGTGCCCGATATCCAGGCCGCGCTGGACAGGCTGGCGGCCGACGGCCTCCAGCTGATCGACTCGAAAGCTCGAAAGGGCGCCGACGGGCCCGTGGCTTTCGTCCATCCGAAGAGCTGCAACGGCGTCCTGGTCGAGTTGATCGAGGCGCCCGGCGGCCCGGCCTGGGCCAGGCTCGGGTACTAGGCCGGGATTACGCCCTGTAACCAGCCTCGAGGAGCAGGCGCGGCAGCTGAGTTGGCGAGTCCGCCACGTGCACGCCGGCGGCTTCGAGAGCGGCGATCTTCTCCGCCGCGGTGCCCGATCCGCCCGAGATGATCGCTCCGGCGTGGCCCATGCGCCGCCCCGGGGGTGCTGTGCGCCCAGCGATGAAGGCGGCCATCGGCATGCCCTTGAGGTGTTCGGCGGCGAAAGCGGCCGCCTCCTCCTCCGCGGACCCGCCAATCTCGCCGATCAGCACGATTGCGTCAGTCTCCGGGTCGTCGCGGAACAGCCTTAGGACGTCCAGGAACGTGGTGCCGATGATCGGGTCGCCGCCGATGCCGACGCACGTGGACTGGCCCAGCCCCGCATCCGTCATGGCCTGGACGGCCTCGTACGTAAGCGTGCCCGAGCGCGAGACTACCCCCACACGGCCCGGCAAATGGATGGAGGCGGGGATGATGCCCACTTTCGCTCGGCCCGGCGATGTGACGCCGGGGCAGTTGGGCCCGATGAGCCGAGCCTCGGCGCGCCGGACAACTTCGACGACCGAGATCATGTCCAGGGCAGGTACGCCTTCAGTTATGCACACGATCGTCTTGACGCCGGCATCAACGGCCTCGAGAACGGCGTCCGGAGCGCCACTGGCGGGGATGTAGATGACCGAAGTGTTGGCCCCCGCTTGCTTCACGGCCTCTGCGACGGTGTCGAAGATCGGGACGGTGCCGTCTATGGCCATCTGGCCGCCCTTGCCGGGGCGTGTGCCCGCCACGACGTTCGTGCCGTATGCGATGGACGCGCGGGTGTGAAACTCGCCCTCACGGCCGGTAATTCCCTGGACGACCAGGCGCGTGTCGCGCCCGACGAGGATGCTCATCGTGCTGCCCCCTTCGCCAGCGCCACTGCCTTCTCGGCCGCTTCGTCGAGCGATTTCGCCGTCTCGAACTTGGCCTCCTCGAGCAGCCGAGCCGCCTCCGCCGCGTTCGTGCCGACGATCCGGACGACCATCGGCACCTCGCGCGACTGCTGGACGCGGGCCTCGATCAGGCCCGCCGCGACTTCGTCGCCGCGGGTGATGCCGCCGAAGATGTTGACCAGGATCGCTTCCACCTTGGGATCGGCGAGGATCAACTCCATCGCCCCGCGGACAGTCTCGTGGCGCGCCCCTCCCCCCACGTCGAGGAAGTTGGCCGGTTCGCCGCCGAAGTGCTTCACCAGGTCCATCGTCGTCATCGCCAGGCCGGCGCCGTTGACCATGCAGCCGATCGTGCCGTCGAGATGGATGAAGTTGATGCCGAGCTTTCGAGCCTGCGCGTCCGTCGGGTCCTCTTCATCAAGGTCGCGGAGCGCCTCCAGGCCGGGATGCCGGGCCAGTCCCGAGTCGTCGAGGGTGATCTTGGCGTCGAGGCAGACCAGATGCTGTCTCGGCCTGCCATCTGTATCCGTCTCGGATACGACGGCCAGCGGGTTCACTTCGACGAGGTCCGCGTCGTTGGTCTTCATGGTGGCGAAGAGCCCCCGGGCGATGGCCACGAACGCGTTGAGCAGCGGATCGCGCAAACCGATCGCGAGGCCCAGGCCGCGCGCCTGGAAGGCCAGCAACCCCAGCTCCGGGTCAGCAGAGACTCGATGAATGGCGCCGGGGTTCTGCCGGGCCACTTCCTCGATCTCGACTCCGCCTTCGGCCGAGGCCATGAGAACGATCCGCCGGCCGGCCCGATCGATGATCGCGCCGAGGTAATACTCTTTGACGATGTCCGCCGCCGCGCCCACGAGCACCTTGCGGACCGTGATCCCCTTGATGTCCATGCCAAGGATCCGCGAACCGACCTCGCGAGCTTCGTCGGCTGTGTTGGCCAGCTTCACTCCGCCGGCCTTGCCGCGACCGCCGACGAGCACCTGGGCCTTGATGACCACGCGACTGGCGCCGCCGGCGAAGAAGCGGTTCGCCGCCGCCCTCACCTCATCGGGGGTCCTGGCCACTTCCCAGGGCGGAACGGGCAGTCCCTGGGCGAGCATGAGCGACTTCGCGTCGGCTTCCTGGATCTTCACGCCGGCCACTCCACATGCTGGGCAGACGAGGGGCGATACCGGTTCTGCGGTGGATCCCCGCGTAGTGATCGATCGTAGCAGGAGGCCGGTCGATCGGTGCCCGGGCGAGACGCGAGACGTTCAGGCGAACAGGAAGGTGGCCGTGCCCAAGTTGAATTCGTAGACCGTGAACCGGTCGTTACTCGCTTCTGCCCAGTAGACGTAATCGCCCTGGATGGTTGCCCAGACCGGGTTGCTGGCATTGGTGACGACGACCCAGTCGCCTGATCGCTGAGATTGGATGATCAAGCGGGTCCCGTCTGGACCGCCAGCCAAGCAAACGACGTTCGGGGGCCCATCGCCCCCTGTGTCCACGCTCGGTGACGAGTAGCTCAGGCCGCCCATCCAAGGACAGCGCGTTTCGGCGGGCATTGGACCCCCGCCGCTCGTCTCGTGGTCTGGGACCGGCTGGACCGATATGCAGCCGCCCGCCTCAAAGGCGAGGTACCGGCCATCGGCGCTTATCGAAGCGCTCTCCGCGGGCGCGACGATCGTCAGCTCGCGGTTCGTGGCGTCGGCGACAGCGAGGAACATTGGAGCGACTGAGGTGGGCCCGTCTGACGCGCCGTCGGACGCGAGTGCCAGCTGGGGGTAGATCACGGCCACGAGAGACGACCCGCCGAGCTTCAGGTCGAGCACACGGCTGTCAGTGGAGGTGGACCACAGCAGTTTGCCAGAATCGGCGCGGACCTCGATGGTGGTGGTTTGGGGCCGGCCCGGAGTTGTGCGGGTTACTGCCCAGGAATCGGTCCCGGCGGCAAGGATGGGGAAGTCTGAGGTGAAGGCCCCGACCTCTACGGGATCGGCGCCGTCGTGAGGGACCAGATAAGCGTGGTATCCCTGGGGACAGCCGAGCGGGTCGCATGGGGTCGGGTGAGTCGTCTGATCGGCGTCCAGGACGAACAGGCGATCTCCCGATGCTGCCAGTGCGGCAACGTTTTGGCCGCTGGTGTAGCCGACAGGGCCGACGTTGCCGGGCTGGTCGAGATCAGCTTCGACGATGGGGTCGGTCCTGGTGAAGATGCGCGACCCGGATACCGCAATCGGAACGGTCGTCAGGGCGACGTGGTGGAGCGAGGCTTCGTCGACGGCCACTCGACCGAGACCGTCGTCTTCTGTCGAGATACCTGGGCTGGCACTCGGAGTTGGGAAGAAGTCGATCGGTATTTCGAGCGGCGTCGGCGGCGGCGTCGGCGGCGCCGTAGGCGTCGCCTGCGTCGCGAGCGCGGGCGCGGGCGTTGCAAGCGGGGCAGGCTGCGGGCGCGGGCCCAATGCGCCGACCGTGACCACCGAGACCAGCAGGAGAATCGGCGGCACGGCCGCCAGGTATGGGCTCCTGCCCGTCCGCGATCGATGGATCGTTGTCAGGCGGTCCTGGGCAAACGGTTCGGTCTCATCCGCCATCCGATGTCCCCTGCGTGCGTGCCCATGCGACGCTGTCGGGGCCGCCCCCGTGACGTTTGGCATCGGCGCCGCAATGATGCTCCTCAGTCGAGGAGGCCGGCAGGCCGCCAAACCCGCGGTGCATTGGTTAGAATTCCGCGCATGGCCCTCAAAGTGACGCTCATTCCGGGAGACGGCATCGGCCCAGAGCTGGCCGAGGCTACCAGGCGAGTCCTCGACGCCTCGGGAGTCGAATTCGATTGGGAGGTCATGGAGGCCGGCGAGGCCGTCATGGCGAAGGAGGGGACGCCCCTCCCTCAAGCTGTCCTCGATTCGATTATCCGAAACAAAGTTGCCATCAAAGGGCCAATCACCACGCCGGTGGGCGTGGGTTTCCGGTCGGTCAACGTGGCCCTCCGCCAGGCGCTCGGGCTGTACGCGAACCTGCGGCCGGTTAGGTCGATCCCGGGCCTCAAGACACGGTACGACGATGTCGATCTGGTCATCGTCCGAGAGAACACCGAGGACCTCTACGCNNATCAAGATCATCACCCGGGCCGCATCCGAGCGAATCGCCCGCTTCGCCTTCGAGTACGCCGTCGCCAACGGCCGCCGCAAAGTCACGGCAGTCCACAAGGCCAACATCATGAAGTTCTCCGACGGCCTCTTTCTGGAGAGCTGCCGGACCATCGCCGCTCAGTACGAGGGCCAGATCGCTTTCGAGGACCGCATCGTCGACAACNNCAGAAGCCCGAGCTGTACGACGTGCTGGTCCTGCCAAACCTTTACGGCGACATCGTGAGCGACCTCTGCGCCGGCCTCGTCGGCGGGCTTGGCGTGGCGCCCGGCGCCAACATCGGCACTGAGGCGGCGGTCTTCGAGGCGGTCCATGGCTCCGCCCCAAAGTACGCCGGCCAGAACAAGGCCAATCCCACCGCCTTGATGCTCTCGGGCGTGCTGCTGCTCCGCCATATCGGCCGGCAGGCCGCGGCACAGCGGGTCGAGGACGCCATCCGGGCTGTCATCGCCGAAGGTCGCTCCGTCACATACGATCTCGGCGGCTCTGCCGGGACCAGCCAATTCGCCGACGCGATCGTCGCTCGTCTGGAGTCTGTCGCGACCACGGCCTGATCGTCATATTTCGGGATCGGTCGAGGCCGGTCGAGCAAGGTTCGGGAGGCGCAATGCTGCTGTTTCGCTATCGCGGCTCCGAAGGGATGCTGGCCTGGGCATTCCATCGCATCTCAGGGATCGCAATCTGGGCTTTCGTGCTGCTCCACGTCCTGGACATCTACCTTGCCGGCGGCGACCCGAAGGTCTACGACGACCTGCTGACGTTCTATGCGAGTCCTCTAGGCCGCATCCTCGAGGTCCTGCTCGGCGCGGCGCTCCTGTACCACGCCCTCAACGGCATCCGGATCCTGGCAATGGACTTCTGGCCGCGCCTGACCGCCTACCACAAGCAGATCTGGTACGCCAACTGGGCCATCTTCATCGTGGCGGGGGTGCCGGCCGCGATCATCATTCTCAAGCCGATCTTCGGTCTGTAGGGGAGGCGGAGATGTCGCTGTATTCGCGATCCGGCCGACCTCGCCCCCAGAGCGGCGGCTTCGAGCTCTTCGTCTGGTACTACATGCGGCTCTCGGGAGTTGCACTCTTCGTGCTGGCGCTGATCCACTTCAGCGTCATGCATTTCGTCTTCGATCCGTCCCAGGAAAAGAGCGGCTGGATCTTCAGCGAGCGTTGGAACAACGTCCTGCTGCGGAGCTTCGATTGGTTGCTCCTGATGATGGTCGTGAGTCACGCATTCCTCGGCATCCGGACCGTGACGATGGACTACTTCCAGGGCGGCCGCCGGACCCTGGCCCTTACCGCCCTGTATCTGCTGGGGATCGTCGTCTTGGTCATGGGCACGACGGTCGTGCTGACCGTCAAGATCCCGGGAGCCTGATCGATGGACCACCCATTCGACGCGGTTGTCGTCGGCGCCGGCGGCGCTGGCCTCTGGGCGGCGCTGGAGCTGGCCCGCGAAGGCGTCAACACCGCCGTCCTGACCAAGCTCTACCCGACGCGCTCCCACACCGGCACCGCTCAGGGCGGCGTCTGCGCGGCACTCGGCAACCTCGAGGAGGACAAGCCAGAGTGGCACATGTTCGACACGGTCAAGGGCGGCGACTACCTCGTGGATCAGGACGCGGCCGAGGTGCTCGCGAACGAAGCCATCGAGACGGTCATCGAGCTCGAGCACATGGGCCTGCCGTTCAACCGCACCGCGGACGGCAAGATCGACCAGCGCCGCTTCGGCGGCCACACCCGCAACTTCGGCGAGGCGCCCGTCCGACGGGCGTGTTTCGCGGCCGACCGAACCGGCCACATGATCCTGCAGACCCTGTACCAGCAGTGCATCAAGCACGGAGTCAAGTTCTTCGACGAGTATCAGGTCTTGGACCTGCTCTTCGAGGGCGGCGAGCCCGCGAGCGGCGGACGAGCGGCCGGGGTGGTGGCGTACCGCGTCGCCGACGGGCAGCTCCACACCTTCCGAGGCAAGGCGGTGCTACTCGCGACCGGCGGCTTCGGGCGGATGTTCCGCATTACGTCCAACGCCCACAGCCTGACCGGCGATGGCGTTGCCCTGTGCTACCGCCACGGGATCCCTCTGCAGGATATGGAGTTCTTCCAGTTCCACCCAACCGGGATCGTGGGAATCGGCATCCTGCTGTCCGAGGCGGCGCGCGGTGAGGGCGGCACGCTCCTCAACGACAAGGGCGAACGTTTCATGGAGCGCTACGCGCCAAAGCTGATGGAGCTGGCTCCGCGGGACATGGTCAGCCGGGCGATGTACCAGGAGATCCGGGCCGGCCGAGGCATCGGCGGCAAGGATTACCTGTACCTAGATGTGCGCCATCTCGGCCGCAAGGTGATCGAGGAGAAGCTCCCGGACATCACCGATTTCGCCCGCATCTACCAGGGCGTCGAGCCACTCAAGGAACCGGTGCCCGTCCAGCCCACGGCCCACTACGCCATGGGCGGGATTCCCACCAACGTGGAGTCCGAGGTGGTTTGGGACGAGAAGAAGACGGTCGTTCCGGGTCTGTTCGCGGCGGGCGAGTGCGCTTGCGTCAGCGTCCACGGGGCGAACCGGCTCGGGACCAACTCGCTCGTGGACCTGCTCGTCTTCGGGCGGCGAGCCGGGCGGCAGATGGCCCGCTATGCCGGCACGGTCGAGCGGCCGCGTCCGATGCCAGACGCCACGGAGCCGGTCCGCGCCAGACTGGCCCAGATCCGCTTGCGCGAGAGCAGTGGCGAATCGGTGGCCGCGATCCGCCACGAGTTGGCGGACGTGATGATGGACAACGTGGGCGTATACCGCGACGCGAGGCTCCTGGCGGTGGCCAAAGCAAAGGTCGGCGAACTCAAGGACCGGTACGGCAGAATCTCGATCGCCGACTGCGGCGACGTCTTCAACACGGATCTGCTGGAGGCCAACGAGCTCGGCTACCTGCTCGATCTGGCCGAAGTGACCGCCGCCTCCGCTCTAGCACGCACGGAGAGCCGCGGGGCGCATTCGCGAGAGGACTACCCAGAGCGCAACGACGCCAGGTGGCTCAAGCACACGCTCGCTTACAAAGGGCCGAAGGGGCCCATCCTCAAATACAAGCCGGTCTCGATCACCCGCTTCGAGCCGAAGCCGCGGACGTACTGAGGCCGACCGAATGAACGTCGATCTGCGCATCCTCCGCTACGACCCTGAGTCACCCTCGCTGACTTCGGCGGCGAAGCCGGCTCCAGCAGCCGGCGAGCGTGCCGCTCGAGCGGCCGAATCAAGCGGCCGGCCATCTGCGCCTCCCAAACCCCACTGGGTGACGTACCAGGTCGAGGTCGATCCAATGGACCGCGTCCTCGATCTGCTCATCAAGGTCAAAGCCGAACAGGACGGCTCTCTCAGCTTCCGCCGTTCCTGCGGCCACGGCATCTGCGGCTCCGACGCGATGCTCATCAACAACCGCAACCGTTTGGCCTGCCGCATCCGGGTGGATCAGTTGGGCAAGAAGATCTCTGTCGCGCCGCTGCCCGGCCTGCCAGTGGTCAAGGATCTGGTCGTGGAGATGAGCGGCTTCTTCGGCAAGTACCGCTCGGTCAAGCCCTACCTGATCAACGATCAGCCCGAGCCGGAGCGCGAACGACTCCAGAGCGCCGGGGACCGGGCCCGCTACGACGACACCACCAAGTGCATCCTGTGCGCCGCCTGCACTACCGCCTGCCCGTCGTTCTGGGCCCGACCCGAATACGTGGGTCCCGCGGCGATCGTCCAGGCCCATCGCTTCATCTTCGATTCGCGAGACGAGGGTGCCGCCGAGCGGCTTGAGATCCTGGCCGACGAGAACGGCGTGTGGCGCTGCCGGACGATCTTCAACTGCGTGGACGCTTGCCCGCGCGGCATCAACATCACCCGGGCGATCCTCGAGGTCTCCGGCGCGATCGTGGGGCGACGAGGCTGAGCCCGCCGAAGGATCCGGGGTGGGATTCGCTCTGGCAGTCAGTGGGTGCCGGGCCGGAGGCGCCTGCGGCCGGAGCTTCGGCGCTTGACGTGCCGGCCGCAACGGGCGCCGCCGGCTCTCAGCTGCGGCTGATCATCCGGACGGACGGAGCCGCCCGAGGGAACCCCGGACCGGCTTCGTCGGGCGCGGTTCTCATCGACGCCGCCGCGCCGGGCGCCCGACGTCCGGACGCCGCGCCCATCGCCACCATCTCGGAGTACCTCGGCGTCCAGACGAACAACGTGGCCGAGTACACGGCCGTCCTGAGGGCACTGACGCTGGCCCATGAACTCGGCGCGGGCGAGGTCGAGATGCTGCTCGACTCCAAACTGATAGTCGAGCAGGTCAACGGTCGCTGGCGCGTCAAGGACGCGAAGCTGATACCGATCCATGCTCAAGTGAAGGCGGCACTCGGGCGCTTCGCGCGCTGGAGCGCTACACACGTGCCGCGGGCTCAGAACACGCAGGCTGATGCGCTCTGCAACGAGGCCATCGACCGGGTCCAGGCCGGCGGGGCGCGCGTGGCGGTGGTTCGGGCGAAGTAGGGGAGCGGATCGCCCGGGGCCGGATCGCCTGGGGCTGGTCGCCCGCGCCCCGGCACGGATTCGGCCGGTGCTATCGCAGTTCGGGTGCCGGCTGTTGCTGGGGGCGGCGGGCCCTAGACGACTTTGAAGCCCTCGATTCCAGTATCCGGCTCCGGGTACTGCGGGTTGAGTTCGTCGATGGCGTCGGCCACGATTTCGCTGACGGCCAGGTTGCGCACCCAGTTGTGGTTGGCGGGAATGAGCTGCCACGGGGCGTAGTCCGTGCTCGTCTCGGCCAGCATCTCGTTGAACGCGAGGGTGTAGGCGTCCCAGAACTTGCGCTCTACCTGGTCGGCCATCGAGAACTTCCAACGCTTGATTGGGTCGTCGACACGGTCCTGGAAGCGCTGGCGCTGAGTGTCCTTGTCGATTGCCAGGAAGAACTTGAGGATCGTCACGCCCTCCTGGGTGAGCATCAGCTCCCAATCGCGGATCTCGCCGTAGTGGCGCCGCCACTGCTCCTCTGGCTCCAGGTTGTGCACGCGAACGATCAGGACCTGCTCGTAGTGGCTCCGATTGAAGATGCCGATTTGACCTTTGCCCGGCATCGCGGCATGGACCCGCCACAGGTAGTCGTGAGCCAGCTCGATTGGGGTGGGTTCTTTGAACGAGGTGACCGGCGTGCCCTGAGGGTTGAAAGCGCCGGCGATGACTTTGATCGTGCCGTCTTTGCCGGCCGCATCGATGCCCTGGAGAACGATCAGCACGGCATGCTTGGCTTCGGCGTAGATGCGGCACTGGAGGTCGGCCAAACGGGCCAGGTTGTCCGCCAGAACCTTCTCGGCGCCGTCCTTGTCGCGACCCAGGGGGTCACCGCAGTCGAACTTCGCGAGGTTCACCTTCTCGCCTGGCTTGACGCGCGTCAACTCGCGCAAGCTGCGTTCCGTCTCCTTCTTGGCCACTTGCCGCTCTCCTGCCTTCGAGATCAAGGATTCGTCAGGCCATCGTAATCCCGTCCGGCGCCTCGAGGGGAATGGCCCGGTCAGTGCGTCTCGGTCTGGAGGCGGTACCTCACCTCTATCGCTGACATGCCTCCCATTTCCAGCGCCTGGCGGGCGCCGTCCGGCTGCCAGCCCAGAGCCTCGTAGAATGTCCTGGCGGCCTGGTTCGCCTCGAAGACCCACAGCACCAGGGTCTCGGTTCCGTGGCCGCGCCAGTGCGCCACGGCGGCTTCCAGCAGCGCTCTTCCCAGCCCCTGACGCGACGCGTCCGGCAGGACATAGATGGCGTAGATCTCTGCGGCGGGGGGTAGCACGTCATCGTCCCGGGGCGGTCCACCTCCGACGAAGCCGACCACGCGTCCGTCGCGTTCGGCGACCCAGGCGGGTGTACCTCCTTCGGAATCCCGGGCGAGCACCTCTTGCCACGCCGCTGTGCGCGATTCCACCCGTAGCGAATCCAGGAAGTCGTCTGGGAGGATGCTGCGGTAAGCGGCCTGCCAGCCCGCGACGGCAACCTCAGCGATGGCGCGGGCGTCCGAGGGCGTGGCGCGGCGTATCGTGAGTTCGGTCGCTTTGGTCTCCTGACGATGTCCGGCGTCCATCGCGGCCTCCCCGTCGGTATCGAGACTCATTTGGTTTGCGTCATCGGCTGGACTAGAATCTCCTCGGCGAGTCGGCCGGACGATCGCGCGCTCTCGGTTTCGGCCGAGCCCGCGAGGAAAGTCCGAGCTCCTCAGCGCAGGGTAGCGGGTAACGCCCGTCCGCCGTGAGGCGAGGACCAGTGCCACAGAGACGTAGCCGGGCTCGGGGTGAACCCGGGCACGGTAGGTGAAACGCGGCAAACTCTGCTCGGAGCAAGGCCAAATAGGAGGACGCGGTTCGGGCGCCCGGGCAACCGGTCGTTTGGACGGAAGAGGTCGCGCTGCCCAGTCCTCGGGTCGGCCGCTTGAGCCGTCGGGTAACCGCCGGCCAGAGATGGATGATCGTCGCCGCGACGCAAGTCGCGGCACAGAACTCGGCTTATAGGCCGGCTCGCCGCCTCTCCTTACGCCGACAGCCGCCCTCCTACGGAACGTCTCGACACGCCAAAAACGGTTCTCGTGACTGACCGCGCTGCAGGCGATTTCAGTCCTCGTCGGGCCGGAAGACGTGGTCGGCGACGCAGCCTGTGCACACAGCCACGCCCGTCTCGAGGTCCCCAAGGGGCAGTGGCAGGCGGCGGTCGGGATACATGCAGCTGACTTCGTATTCGGCGCCATCGGCGGTCCCGACGCGACTCAGGCGGCGGAAGGTACAGCGTCGAATCCATGGCGCCGACGGTGGGACTGCGACGGGGCGGGCGGTGGGCTCGGGCTGGGCGATGCGCTTGGGAAGGGCCATCGTGTCGGCTTTCGACCTCCGAAGGTTCGGAAGCTACCATCGCCGGAGGCGTCACGGCAAGCTGCGAAAGGTACTAGACTGCCCGGCGGCGGCTGTCGAGCGAGTCGGCCGGGCCGCCCTCGGTTGCTCACCCTTGATGCTCAGGAGGTTGCGTGGACGCACGCGGCGACTCCAACGGAGATGGCACAGAAGATAGGATTCCGCCCGATCAAGAGGAGCCCAGACTTGGGCGTGGGCGGACCGGCGCGAGGTCGAGCCAGGGTGGCAGCGACCCGATGATGATGGCTACGCCCACGAGTGGCGAGCCGGCGATGATCGGGGCGGCCGCCGCGGCCACGGCAGACACCGACGCTGGCACGCAGGCTCGCAGCTGGTCCGAGCCTGCGCCCCTCGCCGATATTCCCGAGCGATGCAAGTTCTTACGGAGCATCGGCCCTGACGGGAAGCTATCCGATCCCCGTCAAGAGGCTGTACCAACTCATCGTTGCGCCGCTTTCGGCGACCCGCTGCCGCTTTCTTTGCGCCAGCAGGAGTTGGTCTGCCTCCAGCGCGTCCACGTCAGTTGCCCTCGTTACATGCGTGGGACGCTTCTAGCCGAGGAGTCCGCAACGGCAGTCAAGGAGGCGGCGCCTTCGCAGGGTCTGCCATACCTGACGCTTGCCGGCCTGGCGCTCGTCGCGGTGGCCGGCGTGGCGGCTGTGCTGGCCATGATGGGGCTCCTTCCCGGAACCAAGCCGCCTGCAACCGTCGTTCAATCGCCGGCCGTGGCCGTGGGCACCGCTAGGCCGAGCGCTTCGGCGACGCTTACGCTCGCGCCTTCGATCGGCCCGAGCGTTGCGCCGGTGGCTACCGCCGCGTCCTCGGCCTCGCCCGGGCCATCGCCGACTGCCGTGCCGACGCCCGCGACCACGCCAGCCCCCACGCGCACGCCCGCGACCACGCCAGCCCCTACGCGCACGCCCGCGACCACGCCGATCGCCAGCCCGTCATGGCCGCCCGGCGCTACCGCCTCCCGGATGAGTCTCGTGGTGCCCTGCCCCGGGCAAGCTGATTGCTACATCTACACGGTCAGGGGTCCGGGACCCGGCGGGAACGGATCGAAGGTCGCCGACACGCTCTCGGGCGTGGCACAGTTCTTCGGGGTCACAGTACAGAAGGTCATCGCCCTGACCCCGTCTGCGGCCTCGGGCATCCAGCCCGGCGACCAGCTCAAGATTCCGCCCCCAACTCGCTGATCCCGAGCGGCCCGGCGCGCCGTCCCGGGCGTGGCCGGATCGCCGGCTCAGATCCTGGCGAATCCGGCCGACTCCCAGAGTGGTACTAGTCCGGGGCGTCGGTCTGCGCCAACGCATCGCTCGACTGTCGCGGACGGTGCCGCCTTTGGCGAAGCGCCGCATAAGGTGCGGCACGCGCCAGCAAGCGCCGCCAGCGGAAGGTGGAGCATGGGTCTGTCGATCCGCGTCAAGCTCATCGCCGTCTTCGTGTTCGTATTCGGCGGCATGGCCGTTGCGGCCGGGCTCGGCGTGGCCATCGTCTCTTCGGTCCAAGGCGACCTGAAGTCGCTTCAGACGACGACCCTTCCCGCGGTCCAGGCGGCGGGCCGGCTGCATCTCGCAGTCGCCGAATACCGAGACGATCAGCTGGCCTATCTCAACGCGTCTAACGCGGCAGCCTCCGAGGCCGCCGCGGCGGCCATGGCACAGGCCGCGAACGAGGCGAAGGCCCGCTTCGACGAGCTTGCCACGCTCGGGCTGCCTGTCAAAGCGCATGTCGACCTCGAGTCCGCAAACGCGGCGTGGGCCGACTATCTGTCTCAGCCTGCAGCCTCCGTCCAGACCGCTTCGGTGGTCGCGACTTTCGACTCCCTGGCTGCCGCTCTGGACGACCTTCAGACGGAAACCGCGACATCCGCCACGGCGACCTCGGCCGGAGCCGGAACAGCTCTCGGGCAATTCCTTGTCGGGGATCTTGGCCTCGGCCTGGTTCTCGCGGCCATGGGGTGCCTCGCAGCGTTCCTCGTAACGCGCGGCCTCCTGCGGGGCGTGAGCGTCGTCAGCGCGACGCTCGAATCGCTGGCCGAGAAGTGCGTCGGCAGCCTGGAGGCCGGGCTTGCGGCTCTGGCCGCGAACGACCTGACCGTGGCGGCGCAAGCCGAAACGGAAGCGATCGGCGGATTCGGCGGCGACGAGATCGGCCGGATGGCGGCGGCGACGAACGCGGTGCTCGGGCGACTTCATTCGACCGTCGACAGCTACGAGCAAGCACGAATGAACATGGCGTCCGCGCTGGCCGAGGTCCATTCCGCGGCACAGTCGGTGGCGAGGACCGCTGCCGAGGTCAACGGCGCCGCGATTCAGTCCGGCCACGGCTCGCAGCAAATCGCCCAGACGATCAGCCAGGTTGCGGCCGGGGCGGCCGACCAGGCGAACGCTGCCACGGAGACCTCCGGGGCTGTGGCCGACCTGCGCAACGTCATCGAGCAAGTCCGCAGCGGGGCTTCCGAGACCGCCCGCAGCGTCGAGGCCCAGGCCGTGGCTGTCCACGAAATGACGCGCTCCATCCGGCTGGCATCGAGAGCGTCGTCGGACGTCCAGAGCCTGGGCGGAGCTGCCGGCGAGGCTGCCAGCAACGGCTCGAGCACCGTTCGCCAGACGGTCGATGGCATGGCCCGGATCGGGGCGGCGATGCGGGGCGCGGCCACCAAGGTCACCGAGCTCGGCGCCAAATCCGACCAGATCGGGGCGATCGTCGAGACGATCGACGACATCGCCGAGCAGACAAACCTGCTGGCTCTCAACGCCGCCATCGAAGCCGCCCGAGCTGGCGAGCAGGGTAAGGGCTTCGCCGTTGTAGCCGACGAGGTGCGCAAGCTGGCCGAACGCTCGGGCCGCGCCACCAAGGAGATCGCCGCGCTCATCGCCCAGGTTCAAGCCGAGACCGAGGCCGCCGTCAAGGCCATGGCGGTCGGCGCCGCGGAAGTCGAGGCAGGAACCGAGCTGGCCGGACGGTCCGGAGCCGCCCTCGACGAGATCGCCTCGGCCGTGGAATCGTCTAACGCTGCCGTTGCCCGGATCGTCGAGGCCATGGGCTCCATGCAGAACGCGAGCGCGGGGCTCGTCTCTGCTTCGGACGCGATTGCGTCCATCGCCGACGGGACTAACTCCGCCGCCGAGCTGATGTCCGGCAGCGCCGAGCAGGTGACGAACGCCGTCGATTCGATCGCCGCAATCAGCGAGGAGAATTCGGCCTCCGCCGAGGAAGTCTCCGCCGCAACGGAGCAGATGTCGGCCCAGTCCGAGGAACTCGTAGCTTCCGCCACGAGCCTGGCCGAGATGGCCTCCGCTCTCGAGACTCTCGCCGCGCGCTTCCGGTTGGGCCGCGGCAACGTCGTGGCTGCGCCGGCATCCTCCAAGCTGAGCGATGACGCCGACGCAGTCCCGGCTGGCGACAGGCGCGCTCGGCGCGCCGCCTGAGCGTCGCCCCGGAGAGCCCCGCCCGCCGGACCTACCCGGATGGCGACTTCCGGGACGACGTGACACCGTCACCGCGGGCCCTATGGCACTGGGCGGGAGTGGCCCCGGTGGCGCCTCATAGGTCTTGCATCCCGTGGGTTCGGGTCGCGGCAACCAATACGGGCCGAGCCAGTTCGGCCGTGCAGACTGGAACGAGACGATGGGAATTGCCTGGCAGGCTGACATGGAGACGGGCGCTCCGGTCCTGGACGCCCGGCATCGCTCGCTGGTGGAACGAGCGGCCGCCCTGGTAGAGGCCCTCGAAGCCCGCCGCGAACGGCCGGTCGTCGAGCGTGCCCTGCGCGAATTCGGCAACTACTCCGTTCGCCATTTCTCGATGGACGAGGACTGCTCGCTCCGTGGAAGCTGCCCGGCTCTGCAATGGAACGGCCTCGCTCGGGCGGAGCTGATCAAGATCATCGCCGACTTCCGGCAGGCTTACGAACGGGGCGGCGCCACGCCCGAAGTAGCGGATGGCCTCGCCTGCCAGCTCTCCGGTTGGGTTGCCCGTTACATCCCGGGGCCCGAGAGCATGGTCCGACCGTGCACCACGAACATCCTCTAGGAAAAGAGCCTGGCGAAGCCCGGATATGCGCGTAGCGGGATCATCTCGAAGGCAATGAACCCGGCCGCGGCCAGCGGGAGAGTCGCCAGCAGCGCGCGAGCCGCCTCCACGTCGTCGCACTCGAGGATCAGGACCGCGGCCGGCTCGTCCGCTCGAAACGACACCTCGCGTATCGATCCGGCCTGATACAGCTCCCAGACCCGACGAGCCTCGGCGGCCGCCAGTCGGGGTGTGAACTGTTCGTCAGCGACGCCGGGGACCGCTCGCTCGACGGCCAGCACGCGCATCTCTCACCTCCGGTTATGTGACTGCGGCAGCGGCGACAAGTGTGGCAATTTCCTCATTTGCTTGTGCCGCTCCGGGGCCCTCGATCCCTCTCTGATGCCCCGTCAGGAACCCGAAACCACGTTGACGTGTGGCGAGGCGGGTGTATGATCCGCTCAGGTGGCGAATTGTGGCGAATGGTGGAGAATCGTGAAGGCAGCGCCCTACGAATCCGCCAGAAGGTGGGGATCGGAGCTCGAACTCGCGGCCACAACTAGCGCCACTTGCGGATAGGCAGACGCACTGCCAGACGGAGACAGGCAGCGGATCGATGTTCACCGGGGAATACAAGCATTCGGTGGACGCCAAGGGTCGGGTAGCCATACCGATCAAGTTTCGCGCGCCCCTGGGAGACGGCGCAATGCTCGCCCGCTGGGTCGACGGCTGCGCGGCCATCTTCCCCAGGCCGTCGTTCGAGGATCTCGCCGAGAAAGTATCGAAGTTGCCTATTTCCGATGAGCGTGCCAGAGCCTTCTCTCGCTTCCTCTTCTCGGGCTCATTCGAGGTCGAGACGGACCAGCAAGGTCGAATCCTCCTGCCGGCCGCCATTCGAGATTGGTCGGGCCTCGGTAGCGAGGCGGTCGTGGTCGGGGCGCGTGACCACGTCGAAATCTGGGAGCCGGGTCGGTGGGCGCAGTCGCAGCAGGCCGTCAATTCGGCCGATGCGCTCGCGTCGCATCTCACCGGGCTGGGCATCTAGTCATGAACGATGAACTCCGGGATCCGCTCGGGCCGGCTTCCGACGGCGCGTCCGTCGACGGCTCTCCCGAGGGGGGCGCCGAGAAGGAGGAAGGGCACCTGCCGGTGATGGTGGACGAGGTACTTGAAACACTCGCCGCCGCCGCCGGCAGCCTCCAGATCGACGCCACCCTCGGTGGAGCAGGCCATTCTGAGCGGATTCTGCAGGCTAGCAGCCCTGATGGCCGCCTCCTCGGACTGGACGCCGACGCGGCGGCCATCGCCAGAGCGCAGCGCCGCCTGGCACGCTTCGGGACCCGGGCCGTGCTGCGCCAGGCCAACTTCCGCGAGCTGGCGCAGGTCGCGCCGGCGGCCGGATTCGGCGCGGTGGATGGGCTCTTCCTGGATCTCGGGTTGTCGAGCTACCAGCTTGGCGACGTGGAACGCGGCTTCGGCTTCCGCGCCGGCGGACGTCTCGACATGCGTTTTGACACGAGCCGGGGCCGCCCGGCGGCGGACCTGCTCGCGACCATGAACCAAGCCGAACTGACCGCCCTGTTCCACAAGTACGGCGAGGAGCCGTTCGCCGGGCGCATTTCGCGCGCGATCGTGGAGACCCGTGTGACGGCGCCGGTCGAGACGGCTCAGCAACTGGCAGCCTTGGTGGAGCGCGCCGTGCCCAAGAAGCCGGGCGGCCGCCGCATCCACCCCGCCACGCGCGTGTTTCAGGCGCTCCGTATCGCCGTCAACGACGAGCTCGGTGCGCTCGAGGCGGGTCTCGCGGCCTCCCTGGTGCTATTGCGGCCGGGCGGGCGCCTCGTCGTCCTGAGCTATCACTCCCTCGAGGATCGCATCGTCAAGCGCTTCATTGCGGCCGAGCAGCACGGTTGCGTCTGCCCGCCCGCAGTCCCGGTCTGTGTCTGCGGCAGGCAGCCACGTCTTCGATCGCTCGGCAAGTCGCGGACTCCGAGCACGGCAGAGGTTCAGGCCAATCCGCGTTCTCGGAGCGCGAGACTCCGCGGCGCGGAGCGAGTGGCCGCATGAGGGCCGGTAGAGAAGGTGGTAGCCGATGAGCAAGCGTCACCAGGCCAGCCGTCGCCGCACCTACGGTCGTAGGCAGCACCAGCTGCACGAACGAGTGGACGGGTATTTCGACGGCGTGGGTCAGCTCGAAGAACCTCTCGGCGCCGAGGTCCGTCGGAGCTGGAGCCCGAGTTCGCTCGCTCGCAGGGCGACCGATCCGCTGCCCCAGCTTCAGGGGGCCTGACCAGTGGCCGTCTATCAGGGCGCGCGGCCGCGCTCGACGTTCATCCCGCGTCGGCGCCTGGAGGAATCCCTCCTCCGCCCCCAGGCGCCGGCGCCGCCCCGACGCCGGCAGCGCGTCGCGATGCGCGCGAACCGCCGCCCCCGCGCCGTGGGGATCGTCATCGGCGTGATCGTGGTCGCCTTTCTCCTCAGCTTCGTCTCGCTCGTCCAAACGGTCCGGATCTCGACAAGCGGCTATGACATGGCGGTGCTCAACGACCAGTTCGTGCAGCTCCAGAGCCAGCGTCAGCGGATCCTGTCAGATATCGATCGCCTGGGCCGCCAATCGGCGATCACGAGGCAGGCCATCGCCGACGGCTTGACTCAGCTGCCCGCGCCCGTCGTGCTGCCGGCTCGGTAGGGAGGCCGAGGCAATGCTCGGTCGCACCGATTCGCGGGTCCGCATCCTGCTCCTGCTGATGGCGGTCGTGGTCGCATCGGCGGGCATAGTGGCGCGTCTGGCGTACTGGCAGGTCGGCCAGCACTACTCCCTGTCGGCGGAAGCGGCCCAGACCGCGACCTACCGGCGCACGATCCCCGCGCTGCGTGGCACGATCTACGACCGGACGGGCACGATCGTGCTGGCCCAGACCATCACTCTCTACCGCGTCATCGGCGACCCGCACGATCTCGACTCCGAACAGCGGGACCTCACCGTCAACGCCCTCATCGACTATCTGTCGCTGAGCGACGAGGATGCGGCGAAGGTCCGAACCGCCATGGATTCAAGCGCGTACTACGTCGTGTTGGCAGTCGGCGTCGACTCCAATATCGTCCAGGACATGCTGACCCAACAAGCCGACGGTGGGCTGCAGGGGATCACCTTCGAAGAGCAGCCGGTCCGCGTGTATCCGCAGGCAGGTGGTGCGCCGAACACGTCGCTTGCATCACAGCTCCTCGGGTTCGTCAACGACGCGGGAGTCGGCCAGTACGGCATCGAGCGGCAGTACGACTCGATCCTCGCAGGTCGACCGGAGGTCGTCGAGATCGACCCGACCGTGCTCGGACCCGCAGGCACTCGAATCATCGACAAAGGTGCGCCCGGGCAGGACGTTCGAACCACCATCGACGCCAGCCTGCAACTTCAGGTCGAGAAGGAGGTCTTCGCGGCCTGGGTGGCCGACAAGGCCAAGACCGTTTCCGCAATGGTCATGGATCCGAAGACCGGTCAGCTGCTGGCCGAAGCAAGCTACCCAGCCTACGACGCCAACGCCTTCCTCCAGACGGCCAATCAGGATCCCGACCTGTTCCAGGATCCCGTCATAACCAGACAGTACGAACCGGGTTCCGTCTTCAAGATGATCACCGCATCGGCGGCGCTGACGACGAAGACGACAGGTCTCACCACCATGATCAACGACTACGGCATCATGAAGCTGCCGGGCAACCAGGAGATCGCGGACGCCGACCGCAAGGCCAAGGGTTGGATGAGCTTTGCCGACATCGTCGCCTGGTCGCGCAACGTCGGCGCCTCCCAGGCCGCTTTCAGGCTGGGCAAGACCACGGCAGCCGCCTCGCAGGTGCTGTACCAGACCTGGCACGCATACGGCATCGGCCAGAAGACGGGCATCGATCTGCCGGGCGAAGCGGCAGGCATCGCACGCGATCCCTCCGAGACCCCCTGGGCCAAGATCGACCTCGCCAACGGTTCGTTCGGGCAAGGCGTGGCGGCGACGCCGATCCAGGTCCTCCGCGCCTACGCGATCATGGCCAATGGTGGCACCGCGATCACGCCGCGTGTGACAATTCCGGACACGCAGGTCGGCCAGTCCGCAGGCGCGGCGCCGGAGGGAGTCCGCGTGATCAGCACGGGGGTTTCGACAAGTCTGACGGGGCTGATGGAGCATGTCGTCACGGCTGTCCAGTCGTACGCCGTGCGGACCTACATTCCCGGCTACTACGTGGGCGGCAAGACCGGCACCGCTCAGATATGGGACCCCACCATCGACGGTGGGAAGGGCGGCTGGAAGGTCAACGTCTACAACTACAGCTTCTACGGCTGGGTTGGACACAGCCAGCCGGATCTCGCCATCGGCGCCGTGATCTTCGAGGGCACGCCGACCCTCATCAAGCAGGGCGTGCTCGACATGCCCGTGCAGTCCTACGAGCTATTCCGGCGCATCGCGACCGATGCCGTCGCGACCGAGGGGATACCCCCCAATCCAAACGGCCCGCTGCCGCCGGGGTCCAAGAAATCGACGCCGGAGGGGTGACGGCGGTGTCTCGCACCGGGCTCGACCGGCTGTGCGACACTGAGACGGTGACCGACGCCCGCCAATCGGAGCCTCGGCTCGGCGCGCGGCAGTTCGCCCTGACTGCGGCCGAGCTCGCCGCCGCCACTGGCGGCCGGATCTTGCATCTCTCCGGGCGACCGATCCGTGGCGGAGCGGTGGACTCGCGGCAAGTGGAGCCCGGCAATCTCTTCGTGGCCCTGGCCGGCGAGCGCACCGACGGCCACCGCTTCCTTGCCGACGCCGTAGCTGCCGGTGCCGCGGCCCTGCTCGTGGCCGATTCTGCGGGAGCCGTCGGAGCCCGCGACGACGCCCTCGCTGCCGCCGTCGCGGCCGCGGCCGGCCGTGGCGGGGTTTCGGTGGTGGCCGTCCCGGACACGCTCCTCGGTCTCCACGCGGCCGCCACGGAGTGGCGGAGCCGCTTCTCACCGTTCGTGGTCGGCGTCACGGGGAGCATCGCCAAGACATCCACCAAGGAGGCCATCGCGGCCGTCCTCTCCGAGCGGTTCGTCACGCTCAAGAGCGAGGGCAACGCCAACAACGAGATCGGTCTGCCGCTGACGGTCCTGCGCCTTGCAACCGAGCACGAGGCTGCGGTCCTGGAGATGGGGATGTACGTCGGTGGCGAAGTCGCCCAACTGGCGGCTATCGCGCGGCCGCGCGTTGGCGTAGTGACTTCCGTACGCGAGGTTCATCTCTCGCGCATCGGTTCGATCGAGGCGGTGGAACGGGCCAAGGGCGAGCTGGTGGAGGCGCTGCCGCCCGACGGCGTCGCGATCCTCAACGCCGACGACCCACGCGTCGTCCGGATGCGCGACCGAACCTCCGCCAGGACACTGACGTACGGCTTCGCGCCGGAGGCCGACGTTCGCGCCGAGGACGTAGTCGCGGCAGGGTTCGATGGCATGCGCTTTCGCCTGGTGGCACCGCAGGGTCGGGCGGTCGCATCCACGCCAGCGCTGGGCCGCCACGGGGTTCACAACGGCCTGGCGGCTGCGGCGGTGGGGTTGGCGGCCGGAATGGACCTGGACCTCGTCGTGGCGGGCCTCGGCCGCGGCTGGCGGGCGCCGCACCGCGACCAGATCGTGCGCGCGGGGGCGTACACGATCCTCGACGATTCATACAATGCCTCTCCGACGTCGATGATCGCGGCGCTCGAGTTGCTGGCGACTCTCCCAGGCCGCCATGTTGCGGTTCTGGGCGAGATGCGAGAGCTCGGCGAGGCGCACGAACGCGGCCACCGCGAGGTGGGGGCGGCGGCCGCGAGTCTTGCGGATATGGTCGTTGTCGTGGGCGACGAGGCGATTGGCATCGCGGCGGGAGCCGCCTCGCTGGGCGAGGCGGTGGTGGCGGTGCAGGATAGGGATGCGGCCCTTTCCGCCCTGCGCGATAGGCTTCGGCCGGGCGATGCGGTCCTGGTCAAGGCGTCGCGCGGCGCGGAGTTGGAGTTGTTGGTCGAGTCGCTCGTCGGTGATCTCGGGGGCGGGTAGCCGTGGAGGATGACCGTTGAACGAGCACGGGGTTGTGTTCATACAAGGCTTGCTGCTGGCGTTCGGCTGCGTCGTGATCCTGATGCCGCCCTACATCCGGCTGCTGCACTGGCTCGGCATGGGCAAGAAGATCCGCGAGGAAGGACCGGACTCGCACCTTATCAAGCAGGGCACGCCCACGATGGGCGGGGTCCTGCTGGTGGCCGTGATTCTGGCGCTGGCCTACTTCCTCGATGCCATGGACGCTTCGACTTACTCGCCGCTCGTAGTCCTCGCCCTGGTCGGTGGACTTGGCGCCGTGGACGACTTCTTGAACGCCAGAACCGGCATCGGCATCCGAGGCCGTCAGAAGGTCGTGTGGCAGACGATCGTGGCAATCGGCGTGGCCATCTACATCCAGAACCACTTCAGCTTCAACGGGTTCCGCGTCCCGTTCGTCGGCAACGTCGAGTTCGTCTCGGTCGTCCAGATCCCGTTCACTGACCGTGGATTTGAGGTTGGCGCATTCTTCTTCATCGTCGTGGCCGTCATTGCCATCGTCGGTGCCAGCAACGGCGTGAACCTGACCGACGGCCTCGATGGCCTGGCGGGCGGCACGCTCGTCTTCGCTTTCATCAGCTATCTGATGATCGCGCTGCTCAACGATCCCGCCCAACCGAATCTGGCCCTCGTCTGCGCGATCGTGGTTGGCGCGATACTCGGCTTCCTGTGGTTCAACGTTCATCCGGCCCAGGTCTTCATGGGCGATTCCGGGGCCCTGTCGCTTGGCGGAATGCTAGCCGTCGTGGCCCTGATCACTGGTCAGGTCATGATCCTGCCCTTCATCGGCCTGATCTTCGTGCTCGAAACAGCCTCGGACATCATCCAGGTCGCCAGCTTCAAGCTCCGTCGCAAGCGCGTCTTCCGCATGGCCCCGCTCCACCACCATTTCGAGCTCGGCGGTTGGAATGAAGAGAAGGTGACGATGCGTTTCTGGATCGTCGGCGCTCTGGCCGGTCTGCTAGGGGTGACGCTCTTCGTCACCTCGATCCCCAACCCGAAGTAGGCGAGCGATGGTAGGACGGGTCGTCGACCTCGACGGGCTGACCGCAGACAGCGTGCGCGATGGCGGGTTCGAAGGGCGCTCGATCACGGTTCTGGGTCTGGCGCGCAGCGGCGTGGCAATGGCGCGTTTCTTCGCCGACCTCGGGGCGCACGTGACCGTCTACGACGGCAGATCGGCGGCCGAATTGGAGGCGGCGATCGAATCGCTGGGCGACCGCAACATCGAGCTGGCGCTCGGGCCGCAGGTCGAGCCCGCCACTGCCTGGGCCGGCGCCGACCTGGTGGCGACATCTCCGAGCATCAACCCGGACTTCCCCACGACCGAACCGAAGCTGAGGGCGGCGCTGGCGGCGCTCGTCGAGGCTCACCGGAAGGATCCGTCTGAGGCGCCGGCGCTTGTCAGTGAGCCGGACCTGGTGCTGCGGATGTGCCCCTGCCCGACGATCGGGGTTACGGGTACGAAAGGCAAGACGACGACCGCGTCTCTGGCGGCCGCGCTGCTGGCCACGGACTCGGAGCATCCGGCAATTCTGGGTGGGAACATCGGCATCCCGCTGATCGAGCGGCTGCTCGATCTCACGCCCCGGCACCGGGTCGTCATAGAACTCTCGGAGCTGCAGCTGCCGACGCTTTCTCGCGGGACGACCGTCGCGGTCTACACCAACGTCACCTCGGATCATCTCGATCGCCACGGATCGCTGGCGGCGTACCGGGCCGCAAAGCGGCGCCTCGCCGAGCTGGTGGACTCCAGGGGCCTAGTCGTGCTCAACGGTGACGATCCTGTGGTTGCCTCGTACGCCCATTGGGCGCCGGCAACCGTCGTCACGTACAGGCGCGCCGCGCCGGCAGAGGGCGAGGTGGGTCTCGATGATGGCTGGATCGTCGCCAGCTCACTGCTCGCGAGCGGGCACCCCGGCGTCCCCGACCTGGATTCGTTCGTCAGAATCATGCCCGTCTCCGAACTCTCTATCCCGGGCGCACACAACGTTTCCAATGCCCTCGCCGCTGTGGCGGTCGCGTTGCTCTTCGGCATCCCGGCCGCCTCGATCCGCAGCGCCGCCGCCGCTTTCGCCGGAGTGGAGAACCGTCTGGAACCCGTGGCGACGGTGGAGGGAGTGCGGTTCGTCAACGACTCGCAGGGGACACAGCCTGACGCCGTGATCGCGGCTCTGCGGGCTTTTCCGCGGCCGCTCGTTCTGATCGCCGGCGGCCGCGACAAAGGCGTGGATCTCTCGGGTCTGGGCCCCGTGGCGGCGGAACGAGCTGACGCGGCGGTGCTCATCGGCGAGTCAGGACCGGCGCTCGCCGCCCTCTTTCGCGCTAGCGGAGTGGCCCGCGTGGAGCGGGCGACCACGCTCGGGGAGGCCGTGGATCGGGCCGATTGGATCGCGCGCGAGGCTCTGGCGGCGATCAGCGCCGGCGGCGCTGGTGCCGCCGGCCAAGCCAGCGGCGGCCCGGCGACCGTCCTCCTCAGCCCGGCCGCTGCGAGCTTCGACATGTTCGCCGACTATGCCGCGCGCGGCGCCGCGTTCAGGGAGGCCGTGGCGGCACTGGCGAGTCGCCGCGCGCGCGAGACGGCGCGATGACCGAGCGGGCTCGCGGCGGACTCGACTATGCCGGCCGTTCGTATGCGCCCGTGGATCTAGAGCCCGTCAACCGCGCCAGCGTACGGAGATCCGAGCGAGCCGCCGCCAGACCGCTTCCCGTTCGCCCGCCCGGCATCGGGCCCAAAGGGGGGCCGAAGCGCGAGTTGCACGACCCCGACTGGGTCATCGTCGTGGCCGTGATCGCGCTGGCTGCAATCGGGATCCTGATGGTCTACTCGGCCTCGGCGATTCCCTCATATGCGCTCACCCAGAACACCTTCCAGATGGTGGCGCCCCAGATCGCCGCGGGCCTGGCTGGCCTGACGGCAATGATCGTGCTGGCCAAGCTCGACTACCGCTACCTGCGCAAGCTCAGCATCGCACTTGCGATAATCGCCCTCGTTCTGCTGGTGATCGTCCTGACTCCCATCGGCGTTGCCTCCGGCGGATCCTCCAGGTGGATCAGGCTGGGGTCGTTCTTCGAGGTGCACCCCTCGGAGGTGGCCAAGCTCACGATGGTGATCTACCTGGCGCACTGGTTGGCGACCCGCGGAACGCAGATCAAGAGTTTCTTCCACGGCGCCGTCCCGTTCTGGATCATCGTCGCCCCGTTCGTCGTGCTGGTAGCGCGCGAGCCGGACATCGGGACCACCGCCGTCATCGCCGCCATAGCCTTGACCCTCTTCTTTGTAGCCGGGGCGAACATCTTCCATCTTGGGATGGCTCTCGCGGCCGCCGCTGCAGGGGGTGGCCTCCTCATTCTCGCGGTGGGCGACTACGCGCTGCGGCGGATCCAGGTCTTCCTCGATCCATGGTCGGATCCGGCTGCCGGGTACCACACCATCAAGGGTCTGGAAGCTCTGGCCGCGGGCGGGCTCTTTGGCACAGGCCTTGGCAACGACCGAGTGATCGTGCCCTACGCCTACAACGACTTCGTCTTCTCGGTGATCGCCCAGGAACTTGGATTCGTAGGGGGACTTGTCGTCGTTGGCTTGTTCGTCGCTCTTGCCTGGGCCGGCATTCGGACCGCCCTTCGGGCGCCCGACACCTTCGGCGGGCTGCTGGCGGCCGGCGTGACGGCCTGGATCTCATTCCAGGCGATCATCCACATCTGCGTTGTCGTGGCGCTGGTGCCGGTCACCGGAATCACGCTGCCCTTCGTGTCGCAGGGCGGCTCGTCGCTGGTCGTGAGCTTTGCGGCCGCCGGCATTCTCTTGTCCGTGTCGCGGGAAACCGTCGAGCGAGGTTGGGTCAATGCGTCTGCTGATAGCGGGCGGGGGTACGGGAGGACATATATTCCCGGCTCTCGCCGTAGCGCGATCGTTGCAGGCCCGCCCGGTCGCACCTGAGCTGGCCTGGATCGGGGGCCACCGCGGCCTGGAATCGCAGGTCGTTCCCGAAACGGGGATTCCGTTCCGGCGTCTAGTCCTGCGCTCGTTGCGGACCGTGGGTCTGGACATCGATGCCGTTCTGGACCCGATCCGGCTGTGCCTCTCGGTCCCTCAGGCCTTCGCGATGCTGCTTGCGCGCCGGCCTGCGGCGATCTTCACGACGGGTGGCTACGTAACTGTGCCGGTTCTGCTGAACGCCTGGCTGCTGCGCATTCCCGTGGTCATGTGGGACGGCAACTACGTGCCCGGTCGGAGCGTCCGCTGGACCGCCAGGTTGGCCCGGTGCCTCGCGGTCAGCTTCGAGGCGACGTGCCTGGCACTGGGCGGGCGGAGGCCGTGCTTCGTGACCGGGACGCCGATCCGAAACCCAGGCGCAATTGACCGGACGGCGGCACGCACCAGGCTGGGTGTGGCCTCGAATGAGCGGCTGTTGCTGATCTTCGGCGGGTCGCAAGCGGTGCGTCGCTTCAACCTCGCGGTGGCCGAGGCCCTGCCACGGTTGGTCGAGAAGACGGTGGTCCTGCACGTGACAGGCGCAGCCGGGTCTGACGCGGCGGCTGCCGGGCGGGATGCGCTGCCGGCTAACCTGCGCCAGCGCTACCGTCCGGTCAGATTCCTGGGCGACGAGATGGGCGCGGCCCTGGCGGCGGCCGACCTGGTGGTAGGCCGTGCCGGGTCGTCCACGCTGGCCGAGGTGGCGGCCTTCGGCTTGCCCATGGTCGTCGTCCCGTACCCCCACGCGGCCGGGCATCAGCGGCGCAACGCCGAGGAGATGGTTGCGGCGGGGGCTGCGCGCCTGGTCGAAGACGACGCCTTCGACGCCGACGCGCTGCTGGCTGCCGCCGCCATCCTCGACGATCCCGCGCAATGCGCCGCGATGGCGGCGGCCGCCGCCTCCCGGGCGCGACCCGGCGCCGCGGAGGCGGTGGCGGAGCTGCTGCTCGCAGCCGCGGAACGGCGACCGTTGCCGCCGGCGAAGGCGCTGGACGAGATATCCAGGGGAGTGGCTTCGTGACGGGCGCTCGTGGCGAGCGCGCCGCCGCCGAACGCGCCGCCGCCGAACGCGCCGCCGAGGTCGGCTCGGCTGACCTGGCCGCCACGCTCGCGCGATCCGTCGGCGTGAGAGCCCGCCGCGACGTCCCGCTCGCGCGCTTCACGACGATGCGCGTCGGCGGTCCGGCCGACCTGCTTACCAGCGCCCATGATGCGAGCCAGCTCGCCGCTCTAGTCCGCTTTGCCCGTGCGGCGCGGGTTCCACGCCTCGTCATCGGCCGCGGCAGCAACCTCGTGGTCAGCGACGCCGGCTTCCGCGGTCTGGCCATCCTGTGCCGCGCCGAGGGCGGCCGGGTGGAGGGCAATCGTATGATCGTTGAGGCGGGCATGCCTCTGGCCCGCGCGGCCACGCTGGCCCAGAAGGCCGGCCTGACCGGCTTGGAGTTCGGGCTCGCCATCCCCGGCACGGTGGGCGGCGCGGTCTGGGCCAATGCAGGGGCGCACGGTTCGGACATCGCGGCCGTGCTTGAGTCGGCCCGCGTCCTGCGCGTCGACGACAGTGAGGCTGACGAGAGCGTCGAAACCCTTGGCCTGGCGTACCGCGAGAGCCGGCTCAAGCATCCGAGCGCGCAGTGGAGCGCCGACGCGCTGGCCGCCCCGGAGCCTTCGGCCGGCGGGGGCTCGGTCGACATCGTCCTCGAGGCCACGTTCCACCTGACCCCGTCCGATCCCGCCGCCATCGAGGCGCGCCTGGACGAGATCCGACGATGGCGACAGCAGCACCAGCCGCTGAACCGGCCGAGCGCAGGCAGCGTCTTCCGCAATCCGGCGGGGGACTCGGCCGGTCGCCTCATCGACGCCGCCGGGCTCAAGGGAGCGCGCGTCGGCGGCGCCATCATCAGCGAGAAGCACGCCAACTTCATCGTCAACGACGGGACCGCCTCGGCGGCCGATATCCGTCGCCTGGCCGATACGGTTCGGACGCAAGTCGCGGGCAGGTTCGGCGTCGAGCTGGTATACGAGGTCCAGTTCGTCGGCGATTGGTCCAACTGGGGGCAGGAGGAGAGATGAGAGGCGACCTGACCGGCCCGAAGGTGCGCACGACCGAACGCCGCAAAGTCGGCAGAGCGGTCGCGGTTCTGTTCGGCGGCCCGTCGGCCGAGCACGACGTCTCGGTCGTCTCGGGATGGGCGATCGCCGACGCCCTGGCCGACTCCGGATTCGCCTTGGAGCGGTTACTCATCGACCTATCGGGCCGGTGGTGGCAGGTCCCGGCTACCGCGGCGTCGGGTCGGCCTCGGTCGGGCGCCTTCGACGACCCGGCGAACCTGGGCGCGGCGGGGCCATGGCGGCCCGGCGAGGCGCTAGAACGGATGGCATCTCGCCCCGTGGCTCCGATCGTCTTCCCGGCGCTGCACGGCCCATTCGGTGAGGACGGCACCGTCCAGGCGCTGCTCGAGGCTTACGAGCTGCCGTACGCAGGTGCCGGCGTAGCCGCGTCTGCGGTCGGGATGGACAAGGCTCTGTTCAAGCGCCTGGCCCGCGGCCTGACTATGCCCGTGGTGGATTGGCTGGAGGTGCCGGCTTCCCGCTGGGCGGGCGCCCGCCAGGCGGTGCTCGACGAGTTGGCGGCATTCTCGGACCGACACGATGAGTCGCAGCTGATAATCAAACCGGCTCGGCTTGGTTCATCGGTCGGGATCTCGATCGCCCATTCGCCGGCGGAGCGCGGGCAAGCCCTCGACGACGCCTTCCGCTTCGACAGCCTGGCGGTCGTTGAGCGCTATCTCGATCACCCGCGCGAGCTGGAGGTGGCGATCGTAGGGAACGCCCCGGACGCGCTCGAGGCCTTTGGCCCTGGCGAGGTCTTCCCGGGTCGCGAGTTCTACGACTATGTGGCCAAGTACAGCGATGGCGTCTCCGGGGTCACTCCGAAAGCGGACGTTCCGGAGGCCCTCGGCGAGCGAATCCGGGCCCTCGCTCTGGACGCCTATCGGGCCATCGGCTGTGAGGGCTTCGCCCGGGTCGACCTGATGCTCGCGGGCGACGAGCTCTACCTCAGCGAGATCAACACGATCCCGGGCTTCACCCCGATAAGTCTCTTCCCGCAGATGGCGGGCACGGGCCTGGGCAGTTTCGCAGCCGTCTGCCGCCGCATCGTCGAACTTGCCGAAGAACGTGCGGCCTCGCGCGTGCGGAGCCGTCTGACGCCCGCCGACCTGCCGCGTTGATCCCATGATTCGCCGATGAGTTGCCGATGAGTCGCCGAGGCCCGCAGCCATGCCGATGAGACCGGATCTGCCGCTGCGCCGCTCCGGGATGCAGGTTCGCCGACCGCAGATCCGGCGTGCCTCGCCGCGGCTCGGCATGGCGCAGGTCATGAGCCTGGTGCTCATGTTCCTGTGCCTAGCCACTGCCATCGCCATCAGCGGCTCGCCCTCGTTCGCGGCCCGGCGACTCCAGATCAACGGCGGGCGCTTCACGGGCGACGCCGTCGTTCGGGCGATCGTCGGCATGGACAATTCGCCCAACCTCTTCCGCCTGCGCACGGACCGAATCGCCGCAGCGATCGTGGAGCTGCCGGCCGTCGCATCGGTCAAGGTCGAGGTTCGACTGCCGGACACGGTCGTCGTGACCATCGTCGAGCGCCAGCCGAAGATGATCTGGACAATTGGCGCGAGGCGGTACGTGGTGGACGACACCGGGCTGATCTTCGGCGAAGTGGATGCCGTCGGAAACCCCGTCCCTCTGTCGGCCGGCTTCGACCCGGCCGCAACTCCTTCCGTCGGGCCGACGGCCTCGCCGCAGGAGACCCAAAGCGTGGTCCCGACCGAGGCTTCGGCGTCGGTCCGGCCTCAGGGTTCGGCGGCCCAATCCGCCAAAGCGGCGTCCAAATCCACACCCAAGGCTACGCCGGCCAAGGGTGCAAAGGCCACGCCGAAGGCCACCGCCACGCCGAAGGCCACTCCGACTCCTACGGCCACGCCGCGGCCGAGCCCGACCGCCACGATTCCGCCGTCGCCCTCGCTGGTGCCCGTCCCGACGGCTGATCCGGGCACAACTCCCGGCCCGGACGTGCTGGGACTTCCGGTCGTGAACGACCGCCGGGCCGACGACTCCGCCCTGACGTTCGGCGACGTGATCGACCCGGTTGCGCTGGACGCCGGCTATCGCCTGGCGAGCCTGACCCCCGCCGAAGTCGGCAGCGCGGCGCCCAGCCTCGATGTCGTCGTCGACGACAGCTACGGCTTCACGCTCAGCTCCGGTCACAATGGTTGGGTCGCCGAGTTTGGCTTCTACACTGAGACCCTGCGCAAAGACAGTGTCATCCCGGTCCAGGTCCAGGCCCTGGCCTCACTTCTCAGCGACAGGGAGAGCCAGGTCGCCTGGGTCTGGTTAATGGCGGACGTGGCGGACAATCGCGTCAACACATACCTGGCAAAGTGAGCATAGAGGTGTGAGTGGGGCCTTCGAACTGCCCCGGTCAGCCGCCGCCAGATAAGTCAAACTTAGCGAGACAGAGCGAGACACAAGACCGAGGATGGAGCGAGTGGAACGCGAAGCGGTACTGGTCGGAATCGACGTCGGTACGAGCAAGGTCTGCGCGCTCATCGGTGAGGTGGGGCGCGACGGCGGCCTGACCATTGTTGGCAAGGGCGTCGTTCCTTCGGCCGGCCTCAAGAAGGCTGTCGTCGTCAACATCGAGCAGACGGTTCGGTCGATCACCGGCGCCGTCGAGCATTCGGAGCGATCCTCCGGCTATCAGATCGACCGCGCCTTCGTCGGCGTCGGTGGCAAGCACGTCGAGAGCCAGAACTCGCGCGGCGCCGTGGCTGTCAGCGGCCACCACCGAGAGGTCACGAGGGAGGACATCAACCGCGCCACGGAAGTCGCGCGTGCGGTGACGATCCCGTCCGACCGCGAGGTCCTCCACGTCCTGCCGCGCGGATTCATCGTCGACGGCCAGGAGGGCGTCAAAGACCCGCTCGGGATGAGTGCCATTCGCCTGGAGATCGAGACCCATATCGTCACGGCTTCGGCGACAGCGGTCCGGAACCTGGCCAAGTGCGTGCAGTCCGCCAACGTCCGCATCGACGAGTTGGTCGCCGCTTCGCTGGCATCGGCGGAGACGGTGCTCTCCGATACGGAGCGCGAGCTGGGCGTGGCCGTCGTCGACATCGGGGCCGGGACGATCGATCTGGCTCTCTTCCTCGACGGTCAGTCCTACAAGACGGCCGTCCTGCCCGTGGGTGGCAACAACGTCACCAACGACGTGGCAATTGGCCTCAAGACCAGCCTCCAGGTCGCCGAGGATCTCAAGATCCAGCACGGCAGCTGCGATCTCTCGACCATCGATCCGGAGGAGATGGTCAGTGTTGCGATGCTAGGCGAACCGGGCGGCCGCTCGATCCATCGTCGGGAGATCTGCGAAATCATCGAGGCCAGGATGCGCGAGACCTTCGAGCTCCTGCGAGCCGAGATCAGGATGGCCGGCGAGGGGATGCTCCCGGCGGGCGTGGTTCTGACCGGCGGCGCCGCCCAACTCGGCGGCATCGCGGCCATGGGCCGGGACATCCTCGACATGCCGGTGCGAGTTGCCGGACCGATGGAGATAGGCGGCCTGACGGACAACATCCTGAACCCGGCCTACAGCACCGCCATCGGCCTGCTCATGTGGGGCGCAAAGGGCCTCGGTGGAGCCGACGGCGCGCGCTTCGAATCGGTGCCGGCCGGCGGCGCGGTGGGCCGAGTGCGCGACGCCCTGCGCCATTTGTTCCCGTAGGTCGAAGGACCGGCTTCTTGAAGACCGCCGAGCTGACGGTCCAGACCGGGCGACACCGCGGGCTGCATGACCTGACCTCCGAATGCCAGCGGTTCGTGGCCGGCGAGGGCGACGGCCTGCTCGTGGTCTTCGTGCCGCATGCTACGGCAGGTCTGGTCGTCATCGAGCTCGGCGCCGGCTCCGACGCGGACCTGATGGCGGCTCTGGACCGGCTCTTGCCGCGCGGCGCCGCCTGGGTCCACCAGCACGGCGCGCCAGGCCACGGCGCCGATCACGTCCTGCCGCTCCTGGCCCCGCCGTCGCTCACAGTGCCCGTCGCCAGCGGCCGCTTGACGCTCGGGACGTGGCAGTCGATCGCCCTTCTGGATCCCAACTCGGACAATTCCGTGCGGACGATTCGGCTCACTTTCGTGCCCGCCTGAAACCCCTCGTTCGGGCTGCCGGCAGAGGCGAGCTAGTGCACAGCCGATCTTCCGGTGCATGTTCGCACACTTGTTCTCATGGCACGCTCAATTGTTACGTTTCATTGTGCGGTTGATAGGGCATGCAAGCCAGGTTCGGCGTATACTCGCCACATCCGAGCCGGCCCAGCATCCGCTACGCCTCTATCGATCTCGGGCGGCCGGACCGAACGACAAAAGCATCTGCCGGAGAGCCACCGGAGGATTAGAAATGCCGCTACGGTCCGATTCCGAGAACTGCGCATTGATCCGTGTCATCGGCGTCGGTGGCGGCGGGTCGAATGCCGTCAACCGAATGATTCGCGCCGAGATGATGGGGGTCGAGTTCATCGCCCTCAACACGGATTCCCAGGCCCTCCTCCAGTCCGACGCGCCGCACAAGATTCGGATCGGCGACAAGATCACGCGGGGCCTTGGCGCGGGCGGCGATTCCTCGATTGGCCAGAAGGCGGCAGAGGAAGACACCGAGAAGATCACCGAAGCGCTCCGCGACTCGGACCTGGTGTTCATCACGGCCGGACTGGGCGGCGGCACTGGCTCTGGCGCCGCTCCGATCGTGGCCGAGATCGCCAAGGACCTGGGCGCGCTCACCATCGGCGTCGTGACCAAGCCCTTCGCCTTCGAGGGTGTTCGCCGCAAGCTCGTGGCTGAACGCGCGGCCGAGGCTCTCAAGGCCAAGGTGGACACGCTCATCACCATCCCGAACGACCGCCTCCGCGACGTTGTTCAGAAGAACACCTCGATGGTGGAGGCCTTCCGTTACGTTGACGACGTTCTACGCCAGGGCGTTCAGGGGATCAGCGACATCATCACCGTCCCGGGTCTCATCAACCTGGACTTTGCCGACGTCCGGACGATCATGAAGGATGCCGGCTCCGCTCTGATGGGCATCGGGCGTGCCACAGGCGACAACCGAGCCCTGGACGCGACCAGGCAGGCAATCGCCAGCCCGTTGCTCGAGGTCAACATCAACGGCGCCCAGGGCATCCTGTTCAACGTGTCCGGCTCGTCGGGTCTGAGCCTCTTCGAAGTGACCGAGGCCGCCGAAGAGATCCGCTCAGTTGCGGATCCGGAGGCGAACATCATCTTCGGCACCAGCTTCGACGACCACCTCGGCGAAGAGATCGTCATCACCGTCATCGCGACCGGGTTCGACTCCTCTCGCAAGCGCGACGTGGCCAGGCGCGAAGCCGCTGCGGCCACGCCGGGCGTCGGCCACTCGCAGCGTTTTGACTCGGCCGACTTCCTGGCGGAACTCGAGCGTCAGCGCCAGTACTCGGCGGAGCCGGTGTCCGTCCACTCGCGTGGTTCGGGCACTTACGGATCGAATGGCTCGCTCGACCGCATGCCTGTGCCGGTGCCGATTCAGACGACGTCAGTCCGGCGGCCGCAGATCGATCGACCGCGGCCAACGTACGACGACACGGATCTCGAGATCCCGAGCTTCCTGCGGCGTCCTCCGCAGGAGGAGCAGGGGTAACCCTTCGCTCCCTTGGCCGGTCCGGACTCGCAAGCCGTAGCTGAGTTCGCCGCCGCCCGGCGGCTCGTTCTTTCGACCGTGGCAGAGGCCTGCCGGCGCGTCGGCCGCGATCCTGCTGGGGTTCAGCTTGTCGCCGTCTCCAAGACCGTGCCAGTGGCGCGGCTCGAAGCCGCAATCGCAGCCGGGTTGACGACACTCGGCGAGAACCGCGTCCAGGAGGCCGACTCCAAGTCTGCGCTATTGACGGGCGCGAGCTGGCACCTCGTCGGGCCGCTGCAGTCGAACAAGGCGCGCCGCGCGGTCGAGCTGTTCGACGTGATCGAGTCGGTCGACTCAGTCGAGCTGGCGCATCGACTCGATCGGTTGGCCGGTGAGCTCGGGCGGGCGCCACTTGGCGCTTACCTGCAGGTCAACGTGGACCGCGACGATGCCAAGGCCGGGTTCGAGCCCGAAACGCTGGCGGCGAAGGCGGGCGAACTGGCGGTTCTGTCGAATTTGAGACTGCTGGGCTTGATGACCGTGGGGCGGCTGGTCTTCTCGGCCGAGGAAGCGAGGCCAACCTTCGAGCGGCTGCGCGCTTTATCCGGACGGTTGCGCGCGGCGGTTCCGGGGCTCGGCGCCGGGCTCTCGATGGGCATGACGGACGACTATGCTGTGGCAGTCGAGGAGGGCGCGACCGTGATCCGGGTCGGCCGGGCGCTGTTCGGAACTCGGCAGGTCGGATAGGGCGCCACGCCCGGTAGGCGGGATTCGAAGTCCGCGGCGTGGCAGCTTTCGTCCGTGTGACGATAATCGAGCTAATGATGGAATCAAGCTACCGCTTCGGCGACCGCGCCCGCCCCTCGGAGGTTCGGTTCGCCGTGCGCCTCACACCCCGTGGCGGCGACGATCGAGTGGACGGGGTCAGCTCAGAGGGCATGCTGCAGGCAAGAGTCGCTGCGCCGCCCGTCGGCGGGGCGGCCAATACGTCGCTGATACGGCTCCTGGCCGACGAGCTGGACGTTTCGCGCAGCGCAGTCCGCCTGGTGGCAGGCGCTTCGGGGCGCCACAAACTGGTAGTCGTCGAAGGGGTTTCGCCGGAGGAGATCGTCACTCGCTGGCCGGGGCTCAAGCTTTAGGAGGGAGTCCTCTGCGGCCCGAAGCGGCACGAACGCAGCCGCACGACCGCTATAATCGGCCTCCGTCGGCGGCCCCACTCCGTGGGCGATTAGCTCAGCTGGTTAGAGCGCGCGGTTCACATCCGCGAGGTCACTGGTTCGAGTCCAGTATCGCCCACCACCCACCTGCGTCGGACTTGCGTCCGTGGCGCAGGCCGCTCGACCTCCCAGCTGTCCAGTGCCGGCCCCTGCGGCCGGTCACAGTAACGGGGCGCCTCCGACTATGACCTCATCGATCACAGGAGGCTGCGGCAGTCGCGTTACGTTCCTCGGCAGGACGAGCCAGCCTACTGCGGCGCCGGCGACGAGGACGGCCGCGCACACGAGAAACAGGACGGGGAAGCCCGCCGACCCGGCGATCAAGCCGCCAATCGAGTTACCTGCCACGGAGGCCACGCCGCCGGCCGTTCCTTGAAAGAGAGTCTGGCCGGTCGTCTGCAGGTTAGCGGGCAGGATCTCGCCGATGGTCAGAACCATCGCCACTGTGAGGCCCGCGAAACAGGGCCCGGTGACAAGCCGCGTCGCGACGATGGCGCCGGGGTTGTCCAGCACCGTCCATGACAAGAAGGCGGCGGCGAACCCGATGGCGCTCACGCTGAAGAGTCCACGAAGCCCCAGGCGCGACGCCAACCGCGCGGCGACGAGCAGGGTCGGGATCTCCGCGAAGGCGGAAATCCCGAAGTAGAGCGCCACGTCAGACGCCTGGCCTCCAAGGGAAACGATACGCAGGCTCACGAAGGTGGAACTCACGACCACGGCGAAGTACACGAGAAAGACAGCGGCAAGTACTCCCAGGAGTCGGGGTTGGACAGCGAAGGCAAGTCCCGTCGAGCCGAAGCGCGATGCCGTCCTCGGCTCGGATGAGCCGGCGCCTGCATGTGGCTGCACGCCGGCGCCGACCGGATCGTGGATCTGTTCGTGACCCATCGCGGCCGGCCCGACGCCGTGAGCAAGTGCCCGGTTGGGACTGCTCCCGCGCGTTCGGACCAGGGCGCCGAACATCGCCAGCGCTCCGCAAACGTAGAGGAGACTCGCGGCGGGAAAGCCGGTGCGGTCGTAGAGCACGCCAACCGAGATCGAAGTCACCGCGAAAGACAGGCTGGCCATCATGCGGACGCGGCCATACTGGCGGTGCGGGTCGGTCAGCACGCCGACCGCAAGCGCATCAGTCAGCCCCAGGGACGCTCCTTGCGAGAAGCTGAATGCGACCACCAGCGCCGCAAGCGCCAAACCTGTTACGGGCGATCCGATCCCGAGCGCCACCGCGGCGGCAATCGCCACGCACAGCCCGAGGGTGCGACGGCGACCGAGGATTGCGTCGCCGACGTGGCCCCAGATCGGGACGGAGACGACGAGCCCAATCGCGGCAATCGCCATGATCGCGCCGATCGTGGCCGCGTCCAGGCCACGTTCTCGCAGGATCACGGCGATGAAGGGGCTGAGGAAGGCCGTGGTCGCTCCTTGAGCAAGGTAGAGCAACCGCAGGCCTGTCACCCCGTGATCCTACCGCCCGTTGGCTCAAGCGGCTCTCGCGCCCATCGGACAGGGGCGACGAGCGGTTCTGGGGGCGAGTGTGTCGGTAGCGGTGCCACCATGTCGTGCCCCCGGAAGGTAGCGTGCGCCCCTCCGGTTCAGCGGCGAGAATAGGCCGATGGAACGACGACTCCTTTCGGGCGACGAGGCGGTCGCGCTGGCTGCGCTCCACGCCGGCGTGGCTCTGGGCACGGGCTATCCCGGCACGCCCTCCACTGAAATCCTCGAGACGTTCTCGGAGCTGGGCGGGCGCGCCCAGTGGGCGCCCAACGAGAAAGTGGCGCTGGAGGTTGGGCTCGGCGCCGCGTTCGCCAGCGCGCGGACGCTGATCACGATGAAGCACGTTGGGCTCAACGTGGCGGCGGATCCGCTCTTCACCGCCGCGTATACGGGCGTCAGCGGCGCGCTGATCGTCGTCAGTGCCGACGACCCGGGCATGTCCAGCTCCCAGAACGAGCAGGACAACCGCCGCTACGCGATTGCCGCGGGGCTGCCCGCGATCGAACCGGCGGACTCGCAGGAGGCCTACGACTTCTTCTTCGCCGCGGTCGAGATTTCGGAACGCTGGCGCATTCCGGTGCTCTACCGCATGACGACTCGAGTCTGCCATTCGAAGTCGATCGTCGTGGCGCGCGACGCCGCCGACCGGCTGGCGGCCCCGACGCCTCATTTCGAGCACGACATCTCGGGCCGGGTCATGATCCCGGCAAACGCTCGTCCTGCGCACCGGCGGCTGCGGGCCAAGCTCGCAGAGATCGCCGCCTGGGGCGAGGAGTGCTCGCTCAACCATGTGGATCCGGGGACTGGCCGGCTCGGCATCATCACGGCCGGCGTCGCCTACCTCCATGTCGCCGAAGCCGCACCCGGCGCCAGCATCCTCAAGATCGGCCTCGTCAACCCGCTGCCCATCGACCGGGCTCGCGCCTTCGCCGCCTCGGTGGACCGTGTCGTCGTCGTGGAGGAAGGCGATCCCGTCATCGCCGACGCGCTCCGCGCCGCCGGAATAGTGGTGGAGTCGAAAGCGGAGATGTACCGCTTCGGCGAGCTGGATGTACCTCGGGTTCGGCGCATTCTGGCGGGCGACATCACCCCGGAACTCGCTCCGGCTACGGGCAGGACGCCCGAACTCTGCCCGGCCTGCCCGTACCACACCGTCTACGGCACACTCAAGAAGCACGACTGCATCGTCGCCGGCGACATCGGCTGCTACAGCCTGGGCGTTCTGCCGCCGTATCAGGCGATGGACACGTGCGTGGCGATGGGCGCCTCGATCGGCGTCGGCCTGGGACTGCGCCACGTCCTGCCCGAAGCCGAGGCGCGGCGCGTGGTCTCGGTCATCGGCGACTCCACGTTCGTCCACTCCGGCATCAGCGGCCTGGTGGAGATGGCCTACAATCCGCCGCCCACCGGCCACGTGGTCCTGATCCTCGACAACGGCACGACCGCGATGACCGGCCAGCAGGAGCATCCCGGCACCGGCCGGACGCTCGAGCATGGCCCCACCAACAAGCTTTCGATCGAAGGCGTGGCCTCGGCCATCGGCATCGGCAGCGTGACCGTGATCGACCCGTACGCCGACCCGGAAGGCTTCGAGCGCCTGCTGCTCGAACGCCTGGCCGCGACCGAGCTTTCGGTCATCGTTGCTCGCCGGCCCTGCGTCCTGGCGGCAGCCGACATCCGCAAGTGGGAGCAGCAGGCCGCGGAGTTTCGGGCCAAGGCTCCGGCCCAGGCCGCGTTCGACCTTCCGGTAGGGGAGCGATGAACCCGCTACCCGCGACCCGCGTCACCAACGTCGTCCTCGCCGGCCTCGGCGGCCAGGGCGTCATAAAGGCCTCGGACATCCTCGCCGACGCAGCACTACGAGCCGGCCTGGACGTCAAGAAGGCCGAACTCCACGGCATGAGCCAGCGCGGCGGCTCGGTCACCTCCGATATCCGTTTCGGGCCCAGGGTCCTCTCGCCGATGGTTTCCGCCGGCGAAGCCGACTTCCTGGTCGTCCTTGCGCCGTCCGAAGTCGAGGTCACGCGACCGCTTCTCCGCCCCGGCGGCGTGCTTCTCGCCCCGGACCTGATCCCGGATGCGGACCTGCCCAACAAGCGCAGCCTGAACGTGGCCCTGCTCGGCGCCCTGAGCTGGTATCTCGACATTCCGGCCGACACTCTCCTCGAGGCCGTACGTGCCGCTCTGCCGGAGCGGCTGCACCGCGTCAACGAGCAGGCCTTCGAACTCGGCCGATCGGTGGTTGCAAGGGAGGATGGCGGGGCTGCCGCACCGGAAGGGCAGCCTCGCCCCTGACATGCCTCGCGCGGCGGGCGTCAGGCAGTGGCCCGTCCGCGCCCCGGGTCGGCCCATCGCAGGGCCAGGACCGCGATGCGCGCGAGGGTACCGACTTCGATCACGCTGAAGAACAGGTAGTAGGACGTCGGTGTCCCGACGGCCAGCGAGCCGATCTGAACCGTCGCCATAAATCCGGCGGCCACGACGTTGGCCCAGCGGCCGGCTCGGTGCCCCAGCATCCGGGATAGAAGGATCATCGCCATCTGGATGGATCCGCCGGCCGCGTGCGCCGCCGCCACGTCCCTGGCGGTGGCCGGGTCGAAGAGCGAAAGCCCGACGGGACTGCCATTCGAATCGGCCCGAAAACCCGCTGCCGTCCAGGGCACAATCTGCCTGTCGGAGGAGAAGCCGGAGTTCACCGCCACTGGCCGCCGACCTAGCCCGGCTAGAGGAGGTCTCGGTGAGCGTTTGGAACGATCCGCCGGGTGGATTCCACCCGGTCAGCATGCCGGACTACTTGCCGCGCAGGCAGCTGGAAGCGATCCAGCTGCAACGGCTCCAGTCGGTCGTAGCCCGAGTGTACGAGCGCGTCCCGCTTCTCCGATCGCGCCTCGACGATCGTCAGCTGACGCCCGCCTCGATCGCTTCGCTGGCCGACATTTCGAAGCTGCCGTTCACCATCAAGGCGGACCTGCGCGACACGTATCCGTTCGGGCTGTTCGCCAGCCCCATGGAGGAGATCGTCCGCCTCCACNNGCCCGATGGAGGAGATCGTCCGCCTCCACGCCAGTTCGGGCACTACCGGCAAGCCGATCGTCGTCGCTTACACCCAGGCGGACCTCGACGTCTGGAGCGAAGTCATGGTCCGCAGCTTCGCGGCCTGCGGACTCCATCGCGGCGACGTGATCCAGAACGCCTACGGCTACGGGCTTTTCACCGGCGGCCTCGGTGCGCACTACGGCGCTGAGATGCTTGGCGCGACGGTAATCCCGATCAGCGGCGGCAACACCGAGCGCCAGCTCATGGTCATGGCGGACTTCGGGGTCACCGCCCTCTGCTGCACCCCGAGCTACTTCCTGCACCTGCTCGAATCGGCCAAGGAGACCAAGACGGACTTCTCCAAGCTCCGAGTCGGCGTCTTCGGCGCCGAACCGTGGAGCGAGGCGATGCGCGACCGCATCCAGGCCGAGAGCGGCATCCGCGCCCACGACATCTACGGGCTTTCGGAGATCATCGGTCCCGGCGTGGGCATCGAATGCGCCCAGCAACACGGGCTCCACATCTTCGAGGACCACTTCTACCCGGAGATCATCGATCCCGAGACGGGCGACGTCTTGCCAGACGGCGCCGAGGGCGAATTGGTCCTGACCACGCTCTCCAAGCAGGCGATGCCGATGATCCGGTATCGAACTCGCGACATCACCGCGATCATGGCCGAGCCGTGCGAGTGCGGCCGCACCCTGCGCCGTATTCGCCGCATCGGCCGCCGTTCGGACGACATGGTCATCATCCGCGGCGTGAACGTCTTCCCGTCACAGGTCGAGACGGCGCTGCTGCGCGTGGAGGGCACGCTGCCGCACTATCAGATCGTCCTGACCCGCGACAAGGGCCTGGACCAGATAGAGGTCAAGGTCGAAGTCACGCCCGAGGTCTTCTCCGACGAGATCCGCAAACTCGAGGCGCTGCAGCATCAACTCGAGGCTGCGATCGAAAACCTCCTCGGGTTGCGAGTCACCGTGACACTGGTCCAGCCGCGTTCGCTCCCCCGATCGGAAGGCAAAGCCCGGCGCGTGACCGATCTGCGCAACCTCTGACGGATCCACACATCCACGGTCGTACGGCGGGGCAGGCGTTCCGCCGAGGGAGGCCCTCGATGAAGCTCAAGCAGCTTTCGCTCTTCCTGGAGAACCGGCCCGGCCAGCTCCGCGCGCCAATCGCGGCGCTGGGCAACGCCGGCATCGACATCCTGACCATGACCCTGGCGGACACGGCGCAATTCGGCATCCTGCGCTTCATCGTCGCCGACCCGGCGCGAGCGAAGGACGTGCTCGAAGCCGAGGGAATGATCGTCAGCGTGACTGAGGTCGTGCCCATCCAGGTCGACAATCGGCCGGGCGGCCTGGCCGCCGTGCTAGCCGCAATCGAGTCGGCTGGCCTGGGCGTGGAGTACATGTACGACTTCGCGGCCCGCGCCACTCCGGACAAGGCGGCGATCATCTTCCGCTTCGAAGATGCGGACCGCGCCCTGGAAGCCCTGAAGGCGGCCGGGGTGCGGATCCTCACCAGCGAGGAGTTGCTCAGGAAGTAGCGAGCCGCGTGCGGCGCGGCGACTCGCATCACAGCGGACCATCGGCTGGCGTCCCACGCGCGTTCATTCGGCCAGAGGGAGGGTTCGAGGTGGCTGGTTCGGATCGCGGATTGCGGACTACATTCGGTCTTGCGACGTCTGTGCTCATCGTGCTGTGGAGCGCGGCATGCTCCGCGGCAATCAGCCCCTCGCCGGAGGCAATGGCGCAGGCAGCGACTTCGGCTCTCGCAACGGCTTCGCCTCCGGCGATGACCGAGACGCCGACAGTCCCACCGAGCCTTGCCGTTGAGACTCCCGCACCAACCCCGCCGGCTGCCCCTGCGCCGAATGCGACCGCGGAGCCCGACTACACGCCCCCGCCGGATCCAGACGCGACCGCCACCCCGCCGCTGCCCCGGGGTCCGTTGCCCAAGCTCGGCCAGGTCCCCACCGGCAACTGGACCGGGATCAAGTGGATCGCAATTCCGGGCGGTCACGCGCCGGCCGTGACTGGCGACCAGGCTACGGTTGTGGGCTCAGGCCAGGGCTATTCGGAGTTCATCTGGGATCCGAGCAGGCGCACGCTGACACCGTGGTTCTCGGCTGATGGATTGACCTGGAAGGCTGGCGCCAAACTCGATACTTCTGCCTGGGCGTCATATTTGAAGGACTGGGACGGAGCCGGCGCCGCTTCGGACCCACAGTGGCACGACGACTGCGGTTTCGGGGCCACGGACTTCGCGGAAGGCCCGCAGGCGATGCTCTTGCGCGGCTACGTGGAATGCGGCGCGACGTGCGGCGGGGCAGGCAGTGCCGCGGCGACCTGGGTCTCGCCGGACGGTCTATCGTGGACGCCGGCGACCATTCCCGAAGTGGTATCGGGTGCAATCTCCGGTGGCTCCAGCGGGTTCGTGGCTCTGAGCACCGCTAATTCGACAACCGAACTCTGGACATCGCAGGACGGTCGTGCCTGGACGAAGGGTTCCCTGCCGCCCGAGGCCGTGGCTCCGGGCGCCTGGGCAAACACCCCGGTTTCGATTGCAGGCGGCTTTGTTCTGGCGGGCGTTGTAACCGTCAAGAAGGGCCACGAGAGCGGCGACGGTGGGGGTTGCGGCGCGGGCGTCGACCTGACTGAGCATCAGGCCGCGCTCTGGTGGTCGCCCGACGGAACGACCTGGACTCGCGACAGCCTGAGCCGCGCCACTCCAACCTACCTCGGCATCAGTATGGACGCGCACAGGATCGACGATCACACGGTCGTCGCGATCGAAACGCTCTATTCGAACACGGACACGGGAAGCACCACCACGATCGAATGGGTATCCAGTGACGGCAAGAGTTGGACGGTCCTCAACGGCAATCCCGTCGACGAGACGTCAGCGTGGGAAGGGCCAGGTAGTCCCTGCCCCTATGCCGGCTGTATCGTCGAGGGCTGGGACCGCGGTTTGATCTACGCCTGGAACAGCGACCAGTCGGCGGCAACCGTGAGTGCCTTCAACGACAGACTCGCCCTGGTGACCCTCAAGCAGACTGGCGCACTGCCCTGGTGGGATCAGAACGTCGGGCTCGTGATGGGCCCCAGCGGGATTCTTGCGTCCGATGGCGGCACGCGTTTCTGGATCGGCGTCCCGACCGTCGGCTGAGCGTCTTCGCACGGCGGCGCGGTCGTAACAGTGTCCCGAAAACCCGCGTCCCAAAGCGTTCATTCAGCGATGGAGGGTTCGAGGTAGCTGGTTCGGATCGCGGACGATCGGGGATGTTCGGCCTGGCGGCCCGTTGGCCCAAGTGGCTGAGCGGTCTCAGGCCTGGGGCTTACTCCTTCGCCTCGCGAGCCAGGCGGCGCAGAACCGCGGGGAGGATGCCGCCCTGGCGGTAGTAGTCGAGCTCGATGGCGCCGTCCAGGCGGACGATCGCCTCGAAGCGCCGCTCCGTGCCGTCATCGGCGCGGGCCACCACGGTCACCCGCGACCGCGGCGCCAGCCCGCCGGCCGGCATCGATATCGTGTAGGCCTCGCGGCCAGTGAGCCCCAGGCTCGCGGCGCTCTCACCGGGGAGGAACGCCAGCGGCAGGATCCCCATGCCCACGAGGTTCGAGCGATGGATGCGCTCGAAGCTCTCGGCGATGACCGCCCGCACGCCCAGCAGGCGCGGCCCCTTGGCGGCCCAGTCGCGCGACGAACCGGAGCCGTATTCCTTGCCCGCGATCACGATGAGCGGTACGCCTTCGACGGCATAGCGCACCGACGCGTCGAAGATCGTGGTGGCTTCGCCGTCGGGCAGGTGTACCGTGAACGGCCCTTCCTTGTCCGCCAGCGCGTTGCGCAGGCGGATGTTGGCGAAGGTGCCGCGCATCATGACTTCGTGGTGGCCGCGCCGCGCCCCGTACGAGTTGAACTCGAGCGGCGGCACGCCGTGCTCCATCAGCCACTTGCCGGCGGGGGACCAGGGTGCGATGGATCCGGCGGGGGAGATGTGGTCCGTCGTGACCGAGTCGCCAAGTACGGCCAGGACGCGCGCGCCTTCGATCGCCGCGACCGGCTCGGGCTCGGGCCGGAGACCCGCGAAGAAGGGCGGGCTGGCTACGTAGGTCGAGTCGTCCTCCCAGCGGTAGCGGTCGCCGGCGGGAATTTCGAGCGAGCGCCAGCGGGCGTCGCCGTCGAAGACCGATGCATAGGCTTCGCGGAAGAGCTCGCCGCTGACGGCTGAGCCGACTGTCGCCTTGACCTCTTCGGTCGTGGGCCAGAGGTCGGCCAGGAAGACCGGCCCACCCGCGCGGTCCACGCCAAGCGGCTGAGTGGAGAGGTCGATGTCCACCGTGCCTGCAAGTGCGAACGCCACCACGAGAGGAGGGGAGGCCAGATAGCTGGCCCGGACGAGCGGGTGGATCCGGCCCTCGAAGTTGCGATTGCCCGACAGCACGGCCGCGACGACCAGATCGTTCTCTTCGATCGCCTGCGCCACGGGAGCATCGAGCGGCCCACTGTTGCCGATGCACGTCGTACAACCGTAGCCGGCCAGGGCGAAGCCAAGCTTCTCGAGCGGCTCAAGAAGCCCCGCTCGCCGGAGGTATTCCGTCACGGCCCGCGATCCCGGCGCGAGGCTGGTCTTGACGGTGGGTGGGACGCTCAGGCCACGCGCCACGGCGTTTCGGGCGACCAGACCGGCTGCCACCATGACCGTTGGGTTGGAGGTGTTGGTGCAGCTCGTGATCGCGGCGATGGCGACCGAACCGGAGGCGATTTCGACTGAACTTCCGGCTGCCTCCAGCTTGACGGCCGGATAGGGCGCTGCGGCGGCTTGGGCCGCCACACTTCCGGAGGCCGGCCTCGCGGCGGAATCGGTCGAGCTCGCCGTCGCTCCCGCAACTGCCGCCGCTGCCTCCTTCTCGAGACCCGGTGGGAAGGCCGTGCGGAAGTTCGTTCGCAGGTCGCGCAGGGCGACGCGATCCTGCGGCCGGCGGGGCCCCGCCAGAGAGGGCTCCACGGAACCCAGATCCAGGGTGAGCAGGGCGTCGAATTCCGGGGTCACGCCGGCCTGGCGCCACAAGCCCTGCTCCCTGGCGTAGCGCTCGATTAGGTTCACCTGGTCAGCCGCCCGGCCTGTCAGCCGCAGATAGGCGAGGGTCTCGTCGTCGATCGGGAAGAGCGTGGCCGTGGCCCCGAACTCGGGCGACATGTTGGAGATCGTGGCCCGATCCGCCAGCGTCAGGCCGGCCAGCCCGTCGCCGGTGAACTCGACGAAGGCGCCGACCACGCCGTAGGACCGCAGCATCTGGGTCACGACGAGGACGAGGTCCGTGGCGGTGGCGCCGCGCGGCAGCTCGCCCGAGAGACGGACACCCACGACCCGGGGCATCGGCTGGTACAGCGGCTGACCGAGCAGCACCGCCTCCGCCTCGATCCCGCCCACGCCGTAGCCGAGCACGCCCAGGCCGTTGATCATGGTCGTGTGTGAATCGGTGCCGACGAGCGTGTCGGGGAAGGCGATCTCGCCGTTGCCGACGGGATCCGGGCGTCGGACCACTACCGATGCCAGGAACTCGAGATTGACCTGATGGACGATGCCGGTGCCGGGCGGCACGACGCGCAGGTCGTCGAAGGCGGTCTGGGCCCAGCGCAACAGCTTGTAGCGCTCGCCGTTGCGCTCGTACTCGCGCTCGACGTTGAAGGCGAAGGCGTCTGCCGTCCCGTACCGGTCCACCTGGACGGAGTGGTCGATGACGAGGTCCGCTGGGACGAGTGGGTTGACGCGGGCGGGGTTGCCGCCCAGTTCCGCCATTGCGTCGCGCATGGCCGCGAGGTCCACGACGGCCGGTACGCCCGTGAAGTCCTGCAGGATGACCCTGGCCGGCATGAACGGTATCTCCGCCTCGGTGTCGGCCGCGGCGCCCGGGTGCCAGGCGGCCAGAGTCGCTACGTCGGCCTCGCGGACGACTCTGTCGCCAGCATGCCGAAGGAGGTTCTCGAGCAGGATCTTGACCGTGACCGGCAGCAGGGCCAGCTCGACCGCAGGCACTGCTCCGCTCGGGCGAGCCAGCGCGGAGAGCGAGTAGTAGTCCGGCAGGCCGGGTCCAAGAGAAGTTCGGGCGCCGAAGGGATCGCTGGCCATGACGCTCCTTGGTCTAGCTCGGTCAGCCGACGTCGGTCCGACCGTGACTTGATCGCCAGACCCTGGCAGGGGTGCGCCTCGGCCGCCAGGGACACGCTACACTCGGTTCGGTGGTCGCCGCGCCGTCGCGTTTCGACGTACGCTCGCTGCGGCCAGCCGAAGGTGCAGGTCCAAGCCAAGGATACCGCGGGTCAGCGGGACGGGGAGGAATGTCGCGTGAAGCCGTGGCGCGATGGCGGTGGCCGAGACAAAGGCGCCGATTCCGCACCCGACCCGCCCTTGGGCGGAGCTGAGCCCGTGCCCGGTGCGGATGACGGCGGTCACCACCGCGGCGATCGGATCCACGCCCATCTGGATTCCCGCCCGCACAACCGCGTCGAGCCAGGCACGCCCAGCGTCGGGATCGTCGGTGCCGGGCCGGTCGGCCTCGCTCTCGGACTGGCCATCAGCCGGGCCGGTTGGTCCGTGGTCGCGGTCTCAAGCCGAGACGAAGGCCGCCGCGAACGGTTCCGCCTCCTGCTCCCGGGGGTCCGCGCCTTCGCCGATCCGGCAGCCATCCTCGATGAAGTGGAGCTGGCGATCGTGGCCGTCCCGGACGACGCCATCGCCGCCGTCGCCGATTCGATGCGACTGTACAGTGGCCAGGCGATGGTCCACACCAGCGGCCTGCTGGGCGCCGAGGTCCTCCAGCCCGCCCTCTCGGCTGGCAGCCAGATCGGGGCGTTCCATCCCCTCGTCTCGTTCACCTCGGACGTCGAGCGATCCGTCTCGGGCCTGAGAGGTGCCACGATCGCCCTGGAAGGCGATCCCCGACTCGCGAGTCTGCTGGCCGACCTGGCCGAGGCGCTCGGGGCGGTGCCGGTTCGTCTGCCGAGCGGTAGCAAGCCCGCCTACCACGCCGCTGCCATGCTCGCCTCCGGCGGGACGATCGCCTTGCTCGATGCCATCGTCTCGCTTGGCTCCGTCGCCGGACTGGATGAACGCGGCGCGCTGGCCGTCTACGGCCGCCTTATGGAACAGACCCTTGCCAACGCGCGCGCTCTGGGCGTGAACGCCGCTCTCACCGGGCCGGTCGCTCGAGGAGACATCGGGACGGTGGAGGCACACCTCGAGACGCTCCGCCGGCTGGTGCCAGACGCGGTTGAGCTCTACCAGGCCGCGGCCCGGCGCGAGATCCGCATCGTGGAGGAACGGGGCGCGCTGTCACCGGAGCAGGTCGAGCGTGTCCGGACCGCGCTTGCAAAGCGGGTCTGACCGGGTACGATTGACGCTATGCAGCAGAGCATCGCGGCGAAGTACGCAGCTCGGCCCGCTGCCTGCTTCGTCCGACCCGCCGGGCGCGAGCGGGAGCGCCGGCTCGGACTCCACGCCACACTCACCTTCCGGCGCGCCCCGGCTCGCTTGACGATCCTACGACCGTCGCGCAGTGGGCTTCACATGAGCGGCTGGCGTCCGGTCGCGACGGCGCTGTCGCGGAGCGGCGGCAGTGGCCTGGTGCGGCCCGCGGTCACGATCTGCTGGGCCGGCCTCCGCCGCGCTCGGGCCGACCGTCGAGCGGTCCTCCTGCCGGCCCCGTGGCGAGGTTGACTGCCGCCACCGCGACCTCCGCCGGCGGCATCGTAATTCGCTTCCTGGACACGATTCCGCAGTTTGTCGTCGGCCGTCGCCGTCGCGAACGGGACGGCTCGGCGTGGACCCTCCCCAAAGGCACTCCCATCGAAGGCGAGACCCTGGCAGAGACCGCTGTCCGCGAGGTGGGAGAGGAAACCGGCCTCAGAGTCAGGATCGTGGCGCCTCTGGACTCGATCAATTACACGTTCGTGCAGCGCCGAACCCGTATCTACAAGACCGTCCACTACTTCCTCATGGAGCCGGTCGGCGGCAGCCTGGACGATCACGACCACGAGTTCGACGAGGTCCGCTGGGTCAGCTTCGAGGATGCTCCGGCGCTGCTGTCGTTCGACACCGAACGCTCGCTTGTCAGCCTGGCGGCAGAGCGATTGCCGGAGATGCGAGGCATTCCGGGATAGAGGCGACGCGGGCAATTACGCGCCTCGAGCGCGCCAGCACAGGAGGTTGACCTCGATGTCTCAGGCAGATCAAGCCCTGCTCTCGACACCGCTGGCCGACCGGCACCGGACGCTGGGCGCTCGTATGGTTGATTTCGCCGGTTGGTCGATGCCCGTCCAATACTCCGGGATTTTGGACGAGCACCGGGCCGTCCGGGCGCATGCCGGTCTGTTCGATCTATCTCACATGGGCGAGCTGTTCGTGGAGGGAACGGAGGCGGTCCGAGCCCTCGGCTATGCCCTGGTCTCGGACCCGGGCGCGCTCGAGGTCGGCCGGGCCCACTACTCGATGATCTGCTTCCCCGATGGCGGGATCCTCGACGATCTGATCGTCTACCGCCTGGGCGAGGAGCGTTTCATGGTGGTTGCCAACGCCTCGAACGCGGCGGTCGTCAGCGACGCTCTGGCCGACCGCTTCGCGGACTTCAAAGTCGTCCTCGACGACCGCTCGCTCGCCACCGCGCTCGTGGCCATCCAGGGCCCCGAGTCCCTTTCGATCCTCGCTCCGCTGACCGATGTATCCCTGGCCAATCTGCGCTACTACGCCATCGCCGAGGGCGCCGTCGCAGGCGTGCCGGGACTGGTTGCCCGGACCGGCTACACGGGTGAGGACGGCTTCGAGATCTTCGTGGACGTCGCGGCAGCAGGCGCGGTGTGGGATGCGCTGTTGGAGGCGGGCTACCCCGAGGGCCTGGTGCCGGTAGGCCTTGGCGCGCGCGATACGCTGCGGCTCGAGGCGGGGATGCCCCTCTACGGCAACGAGCTCGGACCGGACACCACTCCGTACGAGGCGGGTCTGGGCAGAGTGGTGAGACTCGCCAAAGAGGGTGGCTTCGTCGGTCGTGAGGCGCTCGCGAAGGCCGAGTCCGAAGGACCGCGCAAGAAGCTGGTTGGGCTCGCGATCCGCGGTCGCGGGATCGCCCGCCACGGCTACGACGTCTTCATCGGCGGCCGGGGAACCGGAGCCGTCACCAGCGGGACTCTGTCGCCGACGCTCGGCGAGCCAATCGCGATGGCGTACGTGGAGCCTTCCGACTCGCAGCCGGGTACGATAGTCGAGGTCGGAATCCGCGGCCAACGCGTCCTGGCGGAAGTCGTCGCGCTGCCGTTCTACCGCCGAGCTACCTGACGTCGACCCGCATCGGCGCGGAACGGCACATCAACCAGAGCGGAGGCGAAGATGGGGCAGGATCTGCGCTACACCAAAGAACACGAGTGGGTTCGGGTGGAGGGCGATCTGGCCGTCGTCGGCATTACCGACTTCGCCGCCAGCCAGCTCGGGGACATCGTGTTCGTGGAGTTGCCGGAGGTTGGGCGATCAGTCAGCCAGTTCAGCGCGGCGGGCGTCATCGAGTCGGTCAAGGCCGTAAGCGATCTCTTCGCCCCGGTTTCGGGCGACGTGGTGGAAACGAATGCCGAACTGGCAGCCAGTCCCGAACTCGTCAACAGCGATCCGTTCGGTAAGGGCTGGATGCTCCGCATCCGGATGACCGACGCCGGTCAGGTCGAGCGTCTACTCGACAAAGCGGCATACGAAGATCTGACCCGAGTAGGGTGATACGGGTCGCGCCTGCCTCGAGGCCGTCCCAGCCCGAAACCGAGCTACGGAGTTGAGCTGATGGCCTACGGCCCGCACACGCCCGAGGATCGCGCCGCCATGCTCGAGGCGATCGGCGTCTCGTCGGTCGACGAACTCTTCGCCGACATACCCGCCGATCTCCGGGCCTCCGATCTGCAGCTCCCGCCGCCCGAATCGGAGGTGGAATTGACCCGCCGGCTGCGCGATATGGCCGGGCGCAACAGGGTCGACCTCGCGAGCTTTCTGGGTGCGGGCGCCTACCGCCACTTCGTCCCCGCGGTTGTGGACGAGCTCCTGCTGCGCGGCGAGTTCTACACCGCCTACACGCCCTACCAGCCAGAGATCAGCCAGGGCACGCTCCAGACCATATACGAGTACCAGTCGATGATGGCCGAGTTGACGGGCATGGAAGTCATCTCGGCCTCGCATTACGACGGTGCAAGTGCCACGGCCGAAGCGGCCCTGATGACCTGCCGCGCAACCCGCCGGGAGCGCGTCCTGGTCAGCCACGCCGTTCATCCCCACTACTGCCAGACGCTCGGTACCTACTTCGTGGGAGCCAATCTGGTGGCAGACGAGATCCCGCTGGTGGCCGAGGGACCGGCTGCCGGGACCACCGACCTCGCGGCTCTCGAGCGGATGCTTGCCGACGTGGACCGCCCCGTCGCGGGCGTCGTGATGGCCAATCCCAACTTCCTCGGCCTGCTCGAGCCGATGGCCGAGGCGGGCAGCCTCGCTCACGCCGCCGGGGCCCTTTTCGTCGCCGTGGTCGAACCCGTTTCGCTGGCCGTCCTCGCCTCGCCGGCCTTCTACGGCGCGGACATCGCCTGCGGCGAGGGTCAACCGCTCGGCATCCCGCTCGCGTATGGCGGGCCTTACCTGGGAATCCTGGGTTGCCGGGAGTCGCTAGTGAGGCAGATCCCAGGGCGTCTGGTCGGTATGACCACCGACATCGACGGGAAGCGGGCTTTCGTGATGACGTTGCGAGCCCGCGAGCAGGACATACGCCGGGAAAAGGCTGCCAGCAACATCTGCACCAATCAAGCCCTGTGCGCCCTGGCGGCTTCCATCTACCTGGCCGCGATCGGGCCGCATGGCCTGCGCGACGTGGCCACGCTCGGCGCGGCACGGGCAGCAGAGCTCGAGAACGCCCTCGCCGAGGCGGGCGCCCCACGTCTCCATCCGGGCCCCTACCTGAACGAGTTTGCGGTTCGCGTCCCGCACGCCCGCGCCGTCCATCGCAAGCTACTGTCCCGCGGAGTGCTCGCCGGGCTCGTGATCGCTGAAGTCATTCCGGACGACCCCTCGCTCGCCGACGCCCTGCTCGTGTGTGCAACCGAAGTGACCACGGCCTACGAGATCGGGGAGTTCGCCTGGGCACTCCGAGACGAGATCGAGAGAGGCCGGCAGCTGATCCTGCCGGGCATGGCCGACTCACACGTCGCCGACTCGCAATCGGCCGAGAGAACTGAAGGAGGCGCCCGATGACCGCCGCGGGCGATCGCCTCGGTCCCACTCTCTTCGAGCGTTCACGGCCTGGACGCGGCGGCGGCAAGGTTCCGCACCCTCCCAAGGACACGCTGTCGCGCATCCCGTCCGACCAGCTCCGGGCCGAAGGGCCGAACCTCCCCGAGGTCGCGGAGCCGGAACTCACCCGTCACTTCGTCAATCTGAGCCAGCTCAACTATGCCGTCGACTCGGGCTTCTACCCTCTTGGCTCGTGCACGATGAAGTGGAATCCCAAAGTCAACGAATGGGCCGCCCGGTTGACCGGCTTCGCTTCGCTCCATCCCTTTGCCCCGGACGAGCTGGCTCAGGGAACGCTCCAGCTACTCTGGGAAGTCGAGCAGTGGCTGGCGGAGATCGCCGGCATGCGAGCCGTCACGCTCCAGCCTTCGGCCGGAGCCCAGGGCGAACTGACCGGCATCCTGATGGTTCGGGCCTACCACCGCAGCCGCGGCGATCTGGCAAGAACCGAAGTCCTGGTTCCGGACTCGGCCCACGGCACCAACCCCGCCACCGCTTCGATGGCCGGTTTCGCCACCGTCTCTATACCGTCGGCGCCGGATGGGGGAGTGGACCTGGATGCCTTCCGGGCGGCTCTCAGCCCCAAGACAGCGGCCGTGATGATCACCAATCCGTCCACGCTCGGGCTGTTCGAGTCGAGGATCGGCGAATTGCTGGCAGCAGTTCACGCGGCCGGCGCGCTGGCGTACATGGACGGCGCGAACCTGAACGCGATCATGGGCCGTTTCAAGCCCGGCGAAGCGGGCTTCGACGTCATGCATTTCAACGTCCACAAGACGTTCTCCACTCCACATGGTGGTGGCGGCCCGGGCGCCGGCCCGGTCGGAGTCGGGGAGAAACTGCTGCCGTTCCTGCCCGTGCCGCGCGTGCTGCGCGAGCCCGACGGGCTCTTCCGCCTGGAACGTCCGGGAGAGCGAACTGCCAGCATCGGTCGCGTGCGCTCGTTCGCGGGCAATACCGGGGTCCTGGTCCGAGCGTACGCGTATCTGCGCGCCCATGGCGCGTCCGGGCTGCGCGAGGTTTCGGACGACGCGGTCCTCGCGGCCAACTACATGAAGTCGCAGGTGACCGGCGTGCTCGACGTGCCGTTCTCACGCCATTGCATGCACGAATTCGTGGCCTCTTCAGCGACGCTTAAAGCGCAAACAGGAATTCGCACTCTGGATGTGGCGAAGCGCTTGATCGACTACGGCTTTCACCCGCCCACGATCTACTTCCCCCTGACCGTCGAAGAGGCGCTTCTGATCGAGCCCACAGAGACCGAGGCGCTCGAAACGCTCGACGCGTTCGTCCAGGCGTTGCGTTCGATCGTGGATGAAGCCCATTCCGATCCGGATCTTCTTCATTCGGCGCCGCATAGTTCGCCTGTCCGCCGACTTGACGAAGCTACCGCGGCACGCCAGCCGAACCTGCGCTGGCGGCCCATGACCGGGCGCCAGATGCCCTGCCCCGACTGAACCGCCGACCTCTCGAAAACGTATCAACAAGCGCGAAAGCCGCTAATGCGTTCGCCCTCGTGTTTGCGCAACCACGCGGCCAACAGCCCGGAGGTCACAGTCCGGTCATTTGTCGAAGGGGTGGTGTTTGACACCTCTTCGGCTGCCGCTCATAGTGTCCGCACTGGCGGTCAGCCCACCCGACTTCTGCATCGTTTCTCGCCTCGCGTTCAAGATTCGCGGCCCGATTTAGGGCAGTGCACCTGAACCAGGCGAGCGGCTTTGCAACAGCGGGAGGAACGGCCCTTTAACTGCCCAATCGGGAGGATGTCGATGTCAAAACGATTGATAGGACTGCTGTCAACGGCAATCCTGGTGTTTGCCGCGTGCACTAGCTCGGCGACGCCTTCACTGGCCCCGTCCGGCGCGCCAACGGCTGCGCCGACGACGGCTCCAAGCGCTGCGCCGACCGCAACCCCCGCGCCGACCACGCTGGTTATGGGCGAGTGGCAGCCTGCGACTCAGCTGAACCCGTTCTACACGACGTCGTTCGGTGACGTCGAAGCCATTCAGCCGGTTATGCGCGGCTTCCTTACCATCGACTCCAAGGGCGACTACGTCCCGGACCTGGCGACCGTGGTCCCCAGCAAAGCGAACGGTGGCCTGGTCATCGACGCCGACGGCAAGGGCATGACGGTCAACGTCATCCTCAAGCCAAACCTCAAGTGGTCTGACGGCCAGCCCCTCACGGGCGCGGATTTCGCATACACCGTCAAGTGGGCGCAGGATCCGGCCCAGAAGGGCTGCACTCCCTGCGCATCCGGATTCACCACGATCGACGCCAATGGCAAGACCATCAACCTGATCGACAATGTCACTGTCTCCGCCGACGGGTTGTCCATCGCGATGCACTTCAACCAGCTCTACGCCAGCTGGCTCAACTTCCTCACCGGGCCCTCGACGATCCTGCCCCAGCACTACATGACGAACATCGCGATCGCCGACGCCTCGACCAAGTCGATGCCGGTTAGCGCAGACGCCGCCAAGGTGCCGTGGAGCGGCCCTTACATGGTGACTGCGGCGGGCCCGACTGAAATCGACTACAAGCCGAACCCGTATTGGGCCGGCGGCGTTACCGCCCCCGGAGCCCCGAAGGTCGACAATCTCAAGTTCCAGTTCTTCACCGACAAGGACGGCATGATCGCCGCCTTCAAGAACGGTGAGATCGACCTTGCTTTCGACATGACCCAGGCAGACGCCAAGAACGTCAGCGGGACGGACGCCAGCATCGGCAAGGCCGAGGTCACGCCAGCCTGGCAGTACGAACACTTCGACATGAACGAGAACAGCAAGAACGCGCCGTTCCTGTCGGACGTCAACGTTCGCAAGGCAATCTACGAGTCGGTCGACAAGCAGTCCATCATCGACGCGGTCTTCCCGGGCTCGGGCGTCACGCCCGCATGCTCGGCGGTTCCGCCAGGTCTGTGGTATCAAGCGCCTGAGACGTGCCCGACGTACAACGCGGCGGATGCCAACACGCTGCTCGACACTGCCGGCCTGACCAAAGGCTCGGATGGAAACCGCACCTACAAGGGCAAGGCGATCGACCTGCTGCTGTGCACCACGGCCGGCAACTCGACCCGCTTGACCGAGCTTCAGAAGCTTCAGGGCTACCTGCAAGCGGTGGGAATCAAGAGCCATGTCGAGACCGCTGATGCAACTTCCGTCGTCTTCGCGAGTTGGGCCGACACAGCCTCGACTCCGACCAAGAACTGCGAGATGTACCGCGGCAACTACGACGTAGTCGACTACGCATATGTCCTAACGGGCAGCCCGTACTCCGACTACTTCGCCACCTACGACAGCTCCCAGTGGCCCGACAACGCGGCAACGGGACACAACGGTGGCAATGACACCCGCTTCAAGAGCGCTGACATGGATGCGGCGCTGTTGGCCCTCAAGACGGCCGTCGATCAGACGGATCAGAAGACCGCCATGGTCGCCGTCCAGAACGCGTACGTCGCCGGTCTCCCCGAGATCCCGATCTACTATCGAGCCGAGACGACCGGTGTCGGCGTTCACGTCGGCGGCTGGCCGGGCTTCAACCCGAGCTCGATCGGCCCGACGTGGGACGTCGAGGATTGGTTCTACCAGCCGTAAGACCCGCTGACAGCCCTTCCTAGTTGGGCAACCAAAGGGGCGGACGATGGACCCATCGTCCGCCCCTTTCACGTTCCCAAACCCCGACGACACAGATCCCCGTCTGCTGTACCCTGTGGCGAAACTTGGGCGCGTTGCCTCCTGGCAGGGCCGGGCGACGAGAGACTGGCTTGTGGACACGGCGCGGGCCAAGCAGCTGAGCCGAACCTGGAGCGAAGCAAGTAGAAGGCGATGACCAAGTACATTGTCCGGCGTCTGCTCCAGGCCATCCCGGTCGTCTTCCTGATCTCTGTCGTCTGCTTCTTCCTGATGCTCCTGGCCCCGGGCGGACCGCAAGCCCAGTTCAACCAGAACCGCTTCGTCACCCAGGATCAGGTCAATGCCTGGCTCCAGCACTGGTGCCTGGTTCGCAACCCGGGCCCCCTCGACATGCTCAAGGAGTACGGCGGCTGGCTCGGGGTCTGGAACTGCCACGCGGGGAGTCTACTCAGCGACCAGAACCTGCCCAACTTCCTGCCCGGATTCCTCGGTGGCGGCGATAACGGAATGCTCCACGGCGACTGGGGGATCTCCATCTACCTGAACCAGCCCGTGGCCGACGTCATTTTGGGCCGCCTACCGGTGACGATGCTCCTGATGACGACCGCGTGGATCATCTGGCTGACGCTGGCTCTGCTTCTGGGCGTGATGGCGGCGGTGAAGCGATACAGCATCTTCGACCAGATTGTCACGTTCTTCAGCTACACGTTCTACTCGCTGCCCACGTTCTGGCTGGGCCTGATGCTCATCTACATCTTCGCCGTGTCGCTGCACTGGTTCCCGAGTCAGCTCATTCAATCGCCGAGGATTTCGCCAGGACCGTTTGCGTCTTCTGTCTGGTGGACCGCGTTCTGGACCAACCCCGGCAAATACGGTTGGGACGTCGCGATGCACCTGGTGTTGCCGGTCACGACCCTCGTTGCTGTGAGCGTCGCCGGCGACAGCCGGTTCGTCCGCTCGGCGATGCTGGAATCCCTGAATCAAGATTACGTTCGGACGGCGCGGGCCAAGGGGTTGGGCGAGAGGCGCGTCATCTTCCGTCACGCATTCCGCAATGCCCTGCTGCCCATCATCACGAACGGCGCACTCGAGGTTGCGTTCCTGTTCTCCGGCGCCATCGTTACGGAGACGATCTTCAGCCTGCAGGGAATGGGCTACCTGTTCATTCAGGGTTTGCAAGCCCACGACTACTTCCTTCTCATGGGCATCGTATTCATAGGTGCCATTCTCGTGGTCGTCTTCAACCTCGTCGCCGACGTGCTGTACGCCGTCGCCGACCCGCGCATTCGATACGACTGAGGCCCGCGGAAGAATGACATCGCGCATTGAACTGCCGTTGGGGGTAGAAGCGAGCGTCCAGTCCACGGGACCGGGACCTGAGCGATCCGACGACGTCGAGGTTGCGCTCAAATCGCTGGGTCAATGGCAACTCGCCTGGAAGCGATTCCTCCGCCATCGTATGGCGCTGGTCGGGCTCGCGGTCTTCTCGGCCATTGCCCTGATCGCGATCATCGGGCCGATCGTGGCGCCATACAACCCGATCGACATTCCAGGTGCCAAGGAACAGGGAGGGGACCCGCCTACGCTGCAGCACATCTTCGGGACCGACGATGCGGGTCGAGACGTATTTACGAACATCATCAACGGCGCGCACATCTCACTGGCAGTCGGTCTGTTCTCGACGCTGATCGCGGGAGTCATCGGCGTCATCGTGGGTGCGTTGGCTGGTGCCGCCGGCGGTTTCACGGACAACGTGCTCATGCGGATCGTGGACGTGACGTTCGCCGTTCCGCTGCTATTCCTGATCCTCGTCGCGGCCGTCTTCTTCGGCCAGGGCAGCGTGATCTCGCTGATCCTCGTGTTCGGGCTGCTCCAATGGGGGTTGATCGCCAGGCTCGTTCGCGCCCAGTTCCTGAGCCTGCGCGAGACCGACTTCGTCGAAGCGGCGAGGGCGGTTGGGGTGAGCAACCTCCGGATCACGTTCCGCCACATCCTGCCAAACGCCCTCGGGCCGGTGATCGTCGTGATGACGCTGCTCATGGCGTCGAACATCGTCCTGGAAGCCTTCGTGAGCTTCCTGAACTTCGGCATCGCCGCGACGGAACCCACCTGGGGCAACGCCCTGTCGAACTCTCAGGGCGCGATGGGTGACGGCAACTGGTGGTGGGCCTTCTTCCCCGGCATGTGCATCGCCCTGACCGTCATCTCGATCAACTTCATCGGCGACGGTCTGCACGACGCCCTCGATCCGAGGGCCAGACTATGAGCACCGTCGTGGATCTCGAGGGAGTGTCGCCGATCACGGAGGGTCGCGCCGTGGGTTCTCCACCGCCACCGGACGTCCTTCTCGACGTGCGCGGCCTCAAGACCCACTTTCACGTGATGGACGGCACCGTGCCGGCGGTGGACGGCGTCGACTTCCAGCTCAAACGGGGCGAGACGCTTGGCCTGGTCGGGGAGTCCGGCTGCGGCAAGAGCGTCACGTCCCTCACCATCATGCGGCTGATCGACATTCCGCCCGGAGAGATAGTCGCGGGCGAGATCTGGTTCGACGGTCAGGAGATCCTGTCATTGCCGATGGCGGAGATGCGAAGGATCCGCGGCAGCGACATGAGCATGATCTTCCAGGAGCCCATGACTTCGCTCAACCCGGTCTTCACTGTTGGCGATCAAATCGCGGAGGCGGTCAAGGCCCATCGCCACGTCTCCAAGAAAGAAGCCCGGAACCGCGCCGTAGAGATGCTCACGGCCGTTGGGATCCCTTCGCCAGAGCGGCGCGTCAAGCAGTATCCGCACGAGCTTTCGGGCGGCATGCGCCAGCGGATCATGATCGCCATGGCATTGAGCTGCGACCCCAAGCTGATCATCGCCGACGAGCCCACGACGGCCCTGGACGTGACCATCCAGGCTCAGATTCTGGAACTCATCAAGTCGATGCAGGAACGGACCGGCGCGGCCCTGCTGCTGATCACGCACGACCTGGCCGTGGTGGCCGAGACGGTGCAGCGGATGGCCGTCATGTACGCCGGGAAGATCGTCGAGACCGGCACCGCCCAGGAAGTGCTGCTCAATCCGAAGCACCCCTACACGCAGGGGCTCATAACCTCGATACCCTCCAACGTGCCGCGTGGCCAGCGTCTTAACGTCATCCGCGGCACAGTGCCCAACCCGTTCCGAATGCCGCGGGGCTGCCGGTTCGAGCCGCGCTGCCCATTCGCCTTCGAGCCGTGCCAGGAGTTCGATCCGCCGCTTCTGACGACGGACCGGGACCGGCGGGCGGCGTGCTGGCTCCTCTACCCGCCGTCCGAGCTGCCACGGCCGGGCGCGACCACTCCGGACGCCCTCGCGCCGGCCGCTCCTGTGGCGAGAGAGCGGGTGAACAAGCAATGAGCGAGCCTCAGGCGTCTGCGGTGCAGGCCGACCCGCAATCCGGGCAGCAGGTCGCCTCTGAGCCGGCAGAGACGCTCGTCTCAGCGAAGGGCGTCGTTAAGTATTTCCCGATCATGGGCGGCATCCTCCGCCACAAGGTCGGCGACGTAAAGGCGGTCGATGGCGTCACCTTCGACATCAGGAGAGGGGAGGTCTTCGGCCTGGTCGGCGAATCGGGCTGCGGCAAGACAACTCTCGGTCGGACCGTGCTCTACCTGCAGCGCCCCACGGCCGGTTCGGTGGAGATGGACGGCCAGGACCTTGGGTCCTTGAAGCCGCGAGAACTACGCCGCATGAGACGGCGAATGCAACTGATCTTCCAGGATCCCTACGGCTCTCTCAACCCGCGTATGCCGGTGAGCGACATCATCGGCGAAGGGCTGCTGGCCCAGGGCACCAAGTCCCACGCGGAGCGTAACAAGATGGTCGAGGACGCTCTCGAGGCGGTGGGACTGCGGCGAGATTACACGCGGCGGTACCCCCACGAGTTCTCCGGTGGGCAGCGCCAGCGCATCGGAATTGCCCGCGCCCTCGCACTCAAGCCGGAGTTCATCGTCTGCGACGAGGCCGTCTCCGCGCTCGACGTCTCGATCCAGTCGCAGATCCTCAACCTGCTGCTCGACCTTCGGCATGAGTTCAACCTGACATATCTGTTCATCGCCCACAACCTGTCGGTCATCGAGTACGTGAGCGACCGCATCGGCGTGATGTACCTGGGGAAGATGGCCGAGGTCGCAACCTCGGACCAGCTGTTCGCCCAGCCGCGCCATCCGTACAGCGTGGCCCTGCTCTCGGCCATTCCCGATCCCGATCCACGGGTCCGCAAGAAGCGCCTCGTTCTCCGCGGCGACGTGCCTTCACCGGCCAACCCGCCGTCGGGCTGTCGTTTCCACACCCGCTGCTGGTTGCGGGAGAAGCTCGGCAATCCCGAGCAGTGCTCCACCATCGATCCGCTTCTCCGCGACATGGGCGGTGGGCAGATGGCGGCTTGCCACTTCGCCGAGCAGGTTGGCGCTCAGATCGTCGCGGAAGTGGCTTCGACAGCGTCGGTGATCGACACGGCCGATGAGCTGCCCGAGTAACCACGCCGGCCAGTAACCCGCGCCGCGCCGGCCAGTAACGCCGCGACCCCGCGACCCCGCGACCCGGGCTAGACTCAACCCGTGCAGCCGCTACGGATCGCTCTCGCTCAGCTGGCGCCGCATCTCGGCGTCCTCGACGACAACCTGGCCCGCCATCGCGAGCTTCTCGCGCAGGCTCGCGAAGCCGGGGCGGGGCTGGTCGTCTTCCCGGAACTCGGCCTGACCGGCTACCAGCTCCAGGACCTGGCGGCCGAGGTGGCGATGCGCAAAGACGACCCGCGCCTGCTTGATCTGGCCGCCGAGACGCATGGGCTGTCTGCCGTCCTCTCGTTCGTCGAGGAGGCGGACGACCACCGCCTATTCATCGCCGCGGCGCTACTGGAAGATGGAGAGGTCCGATTCGTCCATCGCAAGCTCTTCCTGCCGACTTACGGCCTCTTCGATGAACGTCGCTTCTTCGCCGCCGGCGATAGGCTCCGAGTGGTGGATTCGCGCCTGGGGGTGAAGCTGGGCATCGCCATATGCGAGGACTTCTGGCACCTCGGCGTGCCCGAGACGCTGGCCCTGGACGGCGCGCAAATCCTCATCAACGTTTCCTCATCACCGGGCCGGGATCTTGCGGCAGTGAACGAGGTCGGCCTCGGGACGGCTGTGTCGTGGCGGACGCTGATGCGGACCTACGCTCAGCTCACGACGAGCTTCGTCGTCTTCTGTAACCGCGTTGGCATGGACGAGACGATCAGNNTCTTCACCGCGCCGCTCTTCGACGAGGGGCTGTACACGGTTGATGTGGAGCTTGGCGACGTGCGACGCGAGCGGATCGGTCTGCCGCTCCTGCGTGACGAACGACCCGAGCTACACCTGCGCGAGCTGCGCCGGATTCTGGCGCACCGAACGGATCTGGACCTCGACGAGGCGAGCGAGGAAGGAGCGCCAGGCGGCGGCGACGCGCCGGGCGGCCGGCGAGCGAAGCTGTCATGAACGCAGCGCCCGGAAGCGGGCGGGAGGAGCCGAGCGACGGCGCCGAGCGGCTCTTCGAGCTGCCGCCCGAGCTGGCCATCGACACCGCCATCGCCCGGCGGGTGATCGTCGACTTCATCGGGAACCAGCTCCGCCAGGCAGGCTTCAGTCGCGCGCTCCTGGGGCTTTCGGGCGGCATCGACTCAGCCCTGGTCGCGTTCCTGGCAGCCGAGGCAATCGGCCCGGAGAACCTTTTGTGCGTCCTGATGCCTTACCGTACCTCCTCGCCCGAATCGGTCGAACACGGCCGGCTGGTGGTCGATCGCCTCGGCTGCGCGAGCGATCTGGTCGACATCAGCCCGATGGTCGACGGCTACTTCGGACGCGGCGGCGAGGTAGGTGCCGGCGGCGAGGCCGGGCTCGATTCAGCCCCGCTGCGGCGCGGCAACTTCATGGCCCGCGAGCGAATGTGCGTCCTGTACGACCGGTCGGTGGTCTGGAGCGGGCTCGTCGTCGGGACCGGCAACAAGACCGAGTCGCTCATCGGCTACACGACTCTCTTCGGCGACTCGGCCTGCGCCTTCAACCCGATCGGAGATCTCTACAAGAGCCAGGTGCGCCAGGTCGCGGCCGCGGTCGGCGTGCCCGAGGCGATCATTCGCAAAGCGCCATCGGCGGACCTCTGGCCCGGCCAGACGGACGAGGCTGAAGCTGGCTTCAGCTATCCGGAGCTGGATCGGCTGCTCTTCTGGATGATCGACAAGCGCCGCACAGACGAAGAACTCATGGCACTTGGGTACCCGCTCGCGATGGTGGAGAGGGTGAAGCGCCTGGTTGCGATCTCGGAATTCAAGCGGCAGGTGCCGCCGGTGGCGAAGCTGGGCCCGCGTACGACGGGCGTCGACTATCTCTATCCGCGGCGCCGACCCGGCTCGGCGCGCAAGTGAGCCGCGCGGGGGCGACTGACCGGTCGGCGGGCAGCGGCCCAGGTACGCGCGGGGCCGCGGCCGGCGAGCCACCTATGAGTGGCGCGACCAGCGGCGGCCGTCTATTCGTCGTCGCGACCCCGATCGGGAATCTTGGGGACGTCACGTTCCGAGCCATCGAAGTGCTGCGGGCGGTGCCGCTGGTCGCCGCCGAAGACACTCGCCTTACGCGGCGACTCTTCGCCCGTTACGAGATCGCCACGCACATGGTGAGCTACCACGCTCGCAGCGGCCGGGGTCGCGAGCTGGAACTGCTCGAGCATCTCAGGGCGGGACGCGATCTGGCACTCGTCACCGACGCCGGCACTCCGCTGGTCAGCGACCCCGGCGCGGAGCTGGCGTCGGCGTGGGCGGCGGAGGGCGGCGCCGTGGTTCCGATTCCGGGCGCCTCCGCCGTGCTGGCGGCGCTGGTGGCGAGCGGCCTTTCCGCTGCGCGCTGGAGCTTCGAAGGCTTCCTGCCCCGTTCGGGCAGGGAGCGGCGCGATCGGCTGTCCCGGATCGCCTCAGACGAGCGTGCTTGCGTGATCTACGAAGCCCCTTCCCGTGTTCCGGCGACCCTCGGCGACCTTGCGGTCGCCGCCGGGACTGCGGCCGGAGCCAGCGCTGGCGGGGAGCGGCGCGGCGCCGTCTGCCGCGAGCTGACCAAGCTCCACGAAGAGGTCGTGCGGGGCCCGCTGCGGGAGCTGGCGGCCCGGGCGGCGGCGGGCGAGATCACCCTGCGCGGCGAATTTGCAATCGTCGTCGAGGCGACCAGCTTGGTTCCAGGCCGGGTTGGCGCCGAGGTTGTCCCGGCCGCAGCCGCGATGGACGACGCCCGCGCGGAGATTGCCCGCTTGATTGCCACGGGCCTGAAGCGCTCCGCAGCAGTTCGACAGGTCTCGACCTCAACCGGCCTCGACCGCCGGGCGCTCTACCGCGAGGATTGAGGGGGCGCGGCGGTGTGGGGGGATCGCGCCGCGCCCCGGGGGGAAAGGCTATGCCAGGACGAGAGCCTGCTCGTCGTCGGCCGAAACGAGTTCGTCGTCGGGGGTGTCGGCGGCCGTCATAACGCCGACCTCGGCCGCTTCATTGGGTGAGATGCCGCCGGGTTCGGCCGCCTGGCTGGCCAGGGATTCGGCCTCGTAGTCGCGCTTGCGCCGGCCCGAAAGCATCTCGACCGAAGTGGCCACGACCTCCGTCTTCCAGTGGCGCGCCCCTCGGTCGTCGTCCCACTGGCGGGTCTGTAGGCGACCCTCGACGGCGACCTGCTGGCCCTTGCCGAGGTACTGGCCGCACACCGCCGCCAGGCGATCCCACACGACCACGTTGTGATATTCCGCGCGCTCTTTGCCGTTGCCACGGAACTCGTTCGTTGCGACGGCGAATGTCGCGACCGATGACCCGCTGGCGAGCGATCGCAGCTCCGGATCGCGGGTCAGACGGCCTGTCAGAAGGACCTTGTTCACGGTCCTAGTCTCCTCTCGCGGCGCCGCTCTCGCACGACGCCCTCTCTTGCGGCGGTGCACGAACCGTATCTCTGGCCGCTCCACTGCGGCTCAACCGCGGCTTATCTGTGCCGCCGCTACGACCCTCGACGGAGCAGTGATCGAATTGCCGCTATCCTGCTGGCAGCGTCGTCCCTCGCGACGCTGCCGTTGACGCGCCGAGGGTAGGAGCCCCACATGATCGAGCACCGGAACACCCAGTCCTGGATTGCCCGAGCAGCCCTGACCGGGGCGTTGCTCGCCATCGTCGGGGCCTGCGGCGCGGGCGCCACGACAGCGCCGACCAGCGGCGCTCCGTCGGCCCCGCCCGCGTCGGCACCGGCGCCGACCGCCGCGAGCACCGCCGCGGCCCCCAGCGCAGTAGCAACCACGACCACGGCGCCGAGCGCGGCCGGCAAGGTCCTGGCCTGGGGCGACGACGGCAACGGTCAGACCGAGGTACCGCCCTGGCTCAAGAACGTCGTCGCGATCGCTACAGGCGACGAGTTCGCCGTCGCGCTCCAGGCTGACGGCACTGTTGGTTGCTGGGGCGCGAACGACTCAGGCCAGACTACCCCTCCGGCCGGCCTGACGGGCGTGGTCGCGATCGCGGCGGGCAGCAACCACGCCATCGCCCTCAAGTCGGACGGTACCGTCGTGGGCTGGGGTAACAACGTCGACGGCGAGATCGACATTCCGAAGGGCCTTTCGGGGGTCGTCGCCATCGCGGCCGGCGGAGACCACAACTACGCCCTCAAGTCGGATGGCACGGTCGTGGGCTGGGGAGTCGACTTCAACGGCGAGACGGACATCCCGGCCGGGCTCCACGACGTCACGGCCATCTCCGCGGGCTACCTCTGGGGGCTGGCGCTTCTCAAGGACGGCACGCTTGTTGGCTGGGGTGACAAATATCCAACCGACACGACGAAGAGCTACTCCACGGTGCCGGCCGGCCTGACCGGCGTCAAGGCCATGTCCGCCGGCTACTATCACAACCTGGTTCTCAAGTCCGATGGAACCGTCGTGGCCTGGGGCGAGGCCGGGGACGGCGCCACGACCGTTCCCAAAGGGTTGACGGGCGTGACGGCAGTTGCCGCGGGTGGCAACTTCAGCCTGGCGCTCAAGTCGGACGGCACGGTCGTAGGCTGGGGCTCGAAGGACACGGGCGGTCTGACCTTCTCGGCCGACCTCAAGAACGTGATCGCTATCGATGCCGGCGGGGACTTCGCGCTCGCCATCGTTCGAAATCCCTGACGTCCACGAGGCTCGAATGCAGACTCGCCAGATCAAGGCTCGTCTCGCCAACCGTTCGCCGCTCGATCTCTCGACGCTCGACGAGCGGGCCTTGATGGCGTGTATCGACCATTCTCTGCTGCGGCCGGAGCTGACTCGAGCCGAAGTCGAGGCCGGGGTCGACCTGGCCATCGAATGGGAGACGGCCACCGTCTGTTGTCGCCCGGCCGATCTGTCCATCGTGGTTACGCGCTTGCGACGCTCCGTCGTGGCGCCGACAACAGTGATCGGCTTCCCGCACGGCGCCCACGTCTCCAACATCAAGGAGCGCGAGGCGCTCGTTGCGGTCGACCAGGGCGCTATCGAGCTGGACGTTGTGCTGAACATCGGGGCGCTCCGATCCGGCGATCTCGGCTACGTTCGGGACGAACTGGCGAGCCTCGTCTATGCCGTCTCGCCCACGCCGGTCAAGGTTATCCTCGAGACGGCGTATCTCACGCCGGACCAGGTCGAGGCCGGTTGCCGCGTCGCGGTCGAGGCCCGGGCAGGCTTCGTCAAGAACGGGACGGGTTATTCGCCACGGGGCGCCGAGGCGGGCGAGATCGCCGTGATGCGCCGGGTCGTCGGCGATCGCGTCGGGGTCAAAGCCGCGGGCGGAGTTCGGACCCTGGACTCGATGTTGACTATGCTCGCCGCCGGAGCGTGCCGTGTCGGCGCAACGGCCACCGCGGCGATCGGTGCGGAATGGCGCACCCGCGGCCCAGACGCAGTGGCGGCGATTCTTGCGGCCACTCCAGCCGCCAAGGTGGCGGTGGGCGTGCCGGCTGGCGAGGCCGATTAGGGGTTCAACGCCGGGGCGGGCCGCCGTTCCTGCTATCTGCGAACCCGGTAGCACGGGGCAGGATCATCGGATCATCTTCGGCTGCTCGCCGGGCCGCGGGGCTCCCGAGAACTCCGGATTCAGCTCTATTCGACCCCGGAAACAAGCTTGCGAAGGACGGCCGGCCTTTGTTCGGCTCGAGTCCGCAGCCTGGACCTGCCGACTCCCGGCGGCCCGTGAACAGATTCTGGCCACGGCCAACGTGGACTTGAATCTGGCCAGAATCCCGGCAGGGGGTCGCCTCGGATAGGTTGGCGTGGCCCGACCATCGGTCGGCGATCGACTGTTTCCGCCGTCGCGGTAGGTCCGCGGCCGGTGGCATCGGTCCGGCACCTCTCGCCTGGTATACTTCGGGCCGCTTGGGGCTGGAGGAACCCCGGGTTATCGCCATCAACACCGCCAAGGAGTGCACGTTGCCGCACGAAGGCGTGACGTTCGCCCCGTGAGACGAACCACCACCTTCACGCCCCTCGGAGCCACGGCGGCTCTTCCGGAGGGGCAGTCTACCCAGGTCCCCGGCCGTGTGGTCGAGGGCCTTTTCGTTTCCCGGAGTTCCCGCAGGGACCACCGCCGGGGCGAGCACCAGGGAGTGGAATAGATGCCCGCCACTGTGATCGTCGGCCTGCAGTGGGGCGACGAAGGAAAAGGCAAGACGACCGACTTCTTGGCCGAGGACGTCTCGGCCGTGGTCCGCTATCAAGGCGGCGACAACGCCGGTCATACGATTATGCTCGGCGAGGAGGTCTTCAAGCTCCACCTCGTCCCGTCCGGCGTTCTGTATCCGCACATCGCGCCTGTCATCGGCAACGGCGTAGTGGTCAACCCGGCCACGCTCATCGCCGAGCTGGACATGCTGGCGGCCCGGGGCATCGAGGTTGACCGCGTCCGCGTGAGCAAGCATGCCCACGTCATCATGCCGTACCACATCGCCCTCGACGGGGCCATGGAGGCCCGCCTGGCCAAGGCCGCGGTCGGGACCACTCGGCGGGGAATCGGGCCCGCATACGCGGACCGCGCCTGGCGGATCGGGATCCGGATGGAGGACCTGCTGGACGGTCCGGCGCTGCGAAGCAAGCTCGCCCGCATCCTGCCCGAGAAGAACGCCACGCTCCAGCGCCAACACCGTGTCGACGGTTTCGACCTGGACGAGCTGGTCGAGCAGGCGACCGACTGGGGCCGCCGCCTGGAACCGCATCTGGCGGACACGACCCAGCTGGTACAGCAGCGCCTGGCGCGCGGCGAGCACATCCTTTTCGAAGGCGCGCAGGGCGCGTTGCTCGACCTGGACCACGGGAGCTATCCGTTCGTCACGTCCTCGAACCCGATTGCCGGCGGCGCCTGCACCGGCGGGGGCATCGGGCCGCTCCAGGTAGACGAAGTCATCGGCGTGATGAAGGCCTATGCCACGCGCGTCGGGGCCGGCCCGTTTCCCACCGAGCTGACCGAAGAGATCGGCGAGGGCATCATCGATCGTGGCCGCGAATTCGGGACCACCACCGGGCGACGTCGCCGCGTCGGTTGGTTCGACGCCGTGCCGCTGCGCTATGCCGTTGCCGTGAACAGCGTCAGCTCAATCATGCTCAACAAGATCGACATCCTGTCCGGCCTGGACGAGGTCCTGATCTGTATGGCCTACGAGGTCGATGGCCAGACGGTCGACTGGTGGCCCTCGGACGCCGACATCCTGGCCCGGGCGAAACCGATCTACGAACGCTTCCCAGGCTGGAGCGAGCCGATCAACGACTGCCGCTCGATGGCGGATCTGCCGGAGAACGCGCGGCGCTACGTCGACGCGGTCGAGAGACTGTCCGGCGCTTCGATCGCCCTCGTCTCAGTCGGCCCGGAGCGCCACCAGACGATCGAGCGCAAGGCTCGCCAGCTGCGCCCCAGACCAGGCGACCGATGATCGCGCCGGCCGAATCCAGGTCGGCGACCGGTCCCGCCCGCGTGCTCGTGCTCGGCGGCGGTGGCCGCGAGCACGCTCTCGTATGGAGCCTGGCCCGCGAGGCCGACGTGGAATCTGTGGTAGTGGCTCCGGGGAGCGACGCCATCGCCTGCGAGCCCAAGGTTCGCTGCGTGGCCGGCGTCTCCGCCACCGACCCGGCCGCAGTTCTGGCTCTTGCTACCGCCGAGGATGTGGATCTGGTCGTGGTCGGCCCCGAGGGGCCGCTCGCCGGCGGGGTCGTGGATGTCCTCGAGGAAGCCGGCGTGCCCACCTTCGGCCCGATCCGAGCAGCCGCTCGGATCGAGTGGAGCAAGGCCTTCTGTCGCGAGATCGCAGCCGCAGCCGGTGTGCGGATGGCCCGCGGCGAGGCGTTCTGGGCCCTGGAGCCGGCGCTCGCGTTTGCCCGTGCGTTGGCCGACGTTCCCGGGTCGTGCGGCGTCGTGGTCAAGGCCGACGGCCTCATGGCGGGCAAGGGCGTGACCGTGTGCGACGGTTTCTCCGCCGCGGAGGCCGCGCTGCGGGCACTCTTCGAGGACGCTCCCTCCGGACAGGAAGCCGCGGCTCACGTCGCGGGCAAGCCTCCGGTCGCGGTCATCGAGGAGCGTTTGACCGGCGCCGAGGCCAGCTTGATCGCCTTGTGCGACGACCACAGCGCCCTGGCCTTGCCGCCGGCTCGGGATCACAAGCGACTTCTCGACGACGACATGGGTCCGAACACGGGCGGCATGGGCGCTTACAGTCCGGTGCCGGACCTGCCCGAAAGCCTGTGCGCCACGCTCGTAGATATGATCCACCTCCCTATCCTGGCCGAGCTGACCCGCCGCGGAGCCCCGTACCGGGGTGCCCTGTATGCCGGCCTGATGCTCACGCCGGAGGGCCCTGTGCTCATCGAATGCAACGCCCGCTTTGGCGACCCGGAGGTGCAGGCCCTTCTGCCCCGGCTCGCGGTGCCGCTGGGGCCGCTCCTGCTCGGCGCCGCGCTCGGGGATCTGGCCGGGGCCGCTGCCGAGTTGGGGCTCGTGAGCCGGATGCTGCCAACGACGGGGGACGCGGCGGTCGCTGTGGTCCTGGCCGCCGCCAACTACCCCGGCGCGCCGCGCAAGGGCGACGCGATCGACGGCCTGGCAGAAGCCGCCCGGACCGGAGCAATCGTCTTCCATGCCGGCACGACGCTCGACGCCGACGGCCAGTACCGCACCAACGGCGGCCGCGTTCTTTCCGTGGTGGGCCTCGGCGGCAGTGTGGCCGCCGCTCGCGCCAATGCCGAGAAAGCCGCCGGGAAGATCTCATGGCAGGGGATGCAGCGCCGTCACGACATCGCGGCCCGATTGCCCGGTCCGGCGGACCCGGACGCCGCCACATCGCTCGCCCCGATCTCCGCCGCAGGATGGGACGCCGGGGCCTCGGGCGCGAAGGCCGCCTCATGATCCCGCGGTACACGTTGCCGGAGATGGGCGCCGTATGGACCGAACAGGCCCATTTCGAGCAGATGCTGCGCGTAGAGGTCGCCGTCGCTCGCGCCCAGATGAGCCGTGGCATGGTGCCGGCCGCGGCAGTCCGAGCCATCGAAGCCCGCGCCCGGATCGATGTCGCGCGTATCGGGGAAATCGAGAAGACGACCGACCACGACGTCATTGCATTCGTCAGCCAGGTCGCCGAGACGGTGGGCGACGAGGGGCGCTACCTCCACCTGGGCCTTACGAGCAGCGACGTCGTGGACACTGGGCTTGCGCTCCAGCTCCAGGCTGCGGGACTGCGCCTGCTGGCCGATCTGGACGCCCTGATCGAGGCGCTCGTGGTTCGTGCCCGCGGCGAGGCCGGAACCGTGATGATGGGCCGAACTCATTCGGTCCACGCCGAGCCGACCACTCTGGGCTTGAAGATCGCCGGCTGGGCCTTCGAAATCGCGCGCGACCGAGCCCGCCTCGCCGCAGCGGCCGACGATGCCGCGACCGGCAAGATCTCCGGGCCGGTCGGAACGTACAGCCACCTCGATCCGGATCTCGAGGAAGAGGTGCTGGCCGGGCTCGACCTGCACCGAGATCCCGTTTCCACGCAGATCGTCCAGCGCGACCGCCACGCTGCCCTGATCGCCGCGATCGCAGTCACCGGCGGAACGCTGGAGCGCATCGCCACCGAGATCCGCAACCTGCAGCACACTGAGATTGGCGAGCTGATGGAGCCGTTCCGG
>PMKN01000063.1 GCA_003158675.1 Chloroflexota bacterium
CGGTTGTGGACGAAGAAGACCTGCCCGCCGCGGTCCAGCTCGCGCAGGATGGCGTCCCGGACGAGGCCGGCCGAGGCCTCGGCGACGCGCGTTTGGATCGGCAGACGGTCCTCGGGCGGCGTCTCGATCAGGGACAGGTCGCGGACGCCGGCCAGAGCCAGGTTGAGGGTACGCGGGATCGGCGTGGCGGAGAGCGTCAGGACGTCAACTTCTCGGCGCAGCTTCTTGAGCCGCTCCTTGGCCGCCACTCCGAAGCGCTGCTCCTCGTCGACGATGACAAGCCCCAGGTCCTTGAAACGCACATCCTTGCTCAGTAGCCGGTGCGTGCCGATGACGATGTCGACTGAGCCGGCAGCCAGACCTTCGACGGCCGCCTCCTGCTCCCTGGCCGAGACGAAGCGGCTCAGCAGCCGGACGGTGATGGGAAAGGCGGCGAAGCGCTGGCCAAAGGTGGCGTAGTGCTGGGCCGCCAGGACGGTCGTCGGAACGAGCACGGCTACTTGCTTGCCGCCCTGGATGGCCTTGAATGCGCCGCGCAGCGCGACCTCCGTCTTGCCGTACCCCACGTCGCCCACAACCAAGCGATCCATCGGCCGGCCGGCCTCCATGTCGAGCTTGGCCTCGGCCGTGGCGCGCAGCTGGTCTAGCGTCTCCTCGTATGGGAACGAGGCCTCGAGCTCCTGCTGCCACGGGGTGTCCGGTGGGAAGGCGAAGCCGGGCGCCGCGGCACGAGCGGCATAGATCTCCAGCAGTTCTTTGGCGAGGTCCGTGACCGCACGCTTGACCCGTTGCTTGGTGCGGAGCCACTCGCCGCCACCCAGCCTGCTCAGGTCGGGGTTCTCGCCGCCCGAATAGCGGCTGATGCGATTGATCTGCTCCACGGGCAGGAAGATCTTGTCCGTGCCGTGGAAGCTCAGCTCCAAGTAGTCGCGCTCCTCGCCGGCGACTCCGCGGCGCAGCATCCGCTCGTAGCGGGCGATCCCGTGGTCGATGTGGACGACGAGATCGCCCTGGGTCAGGCGCTCCAACACGTCGCGCGGAACGACCCGCCGCAGTGCCTTGGGCCGCCGAACGCGGACCGCGCCGAAAAGCTCGCGGTCGGTCACCAGAACAAGGCCGTCGGGGCCGTCGGCGAAGCCGCCATTCAGACTGCGGCCGACGAGCGTCCGCGTGCCCGGGCCGGGGGACTCGGCGAGGCGATCGACCGGCGCGGTCGGCAGGTCCTGCTCTGTCAGCAGCTCGGCCAGTCGAGGAGCTTGATCCGAGGCGAGAACGACCCGATCGCCCTCGCTCATCCAGGCGGCGATCGTGTGGGCGAGACGTGCCGTTCGAGCCGGCGGCAGGGCCGGCTCGCGCCAGCCGAAGATATCGCCCATCGGAGCTCCGCCACCGGTCGGCGTTGCGGCTTCTGACTCCCAGGTGAGTTCGAGGGTGCGGCCCCGCAACAGCCGCGACTTCCAATCGCGCTGACCGAGGTAAGCCTCCGGCCACTCGCCCGGCAGGTCGCCCGCTCCGACCAGCTCGCCGCGTCGTTCTTTGGCCTGGCGCCATAGGAAATCGGCCGCATCGGCGATGTCGCCAGGCTCGTCGAGAACCATCAGCGTCCCCATGGGGATGTGATCCAGGCCGGTCGAGGGGCACAGGACCGCGGCCCAGACCTCGGCCGCGTCGCCGGTGTCGAGCGCCCGCGCCGAGCGGCCGAGGTCGTGGACATGTCCAGAATGGGCGCCCAGCTCGCCCGTTCCGGTTCGGACGGCTGCCTCGAAGCGGGCCAGGTCAGCGGCCAGTCGCTCCGGCAGATTGGCGGAGACGCGGCCGGGCAGGCGCGTGAGGCGATCGCGAAGCTGGGCGATGCCGCCGGCCGGGACGAGAAACTCACTGGCGGGGAGCAGCACCACTTCCTCGACGGTGCGGATGCTGCGCTGGTCGGTGGGGTCGAAAACCCGCATCGAGTCGATCTCGTCGCCGAATAGCTCGATCCTGATAGGCAAGGGCGCGGCCGACGGGAAGACGTCTACCAGCCCGCCGCGGCGGGCGAACTCGCCGCGGCCGGCAACTTCCAGAACCGGGTCGTAGCCGAGGGTGAGCAGTTCGCGGATCAATTCGTCCTGGTGGAGCCGGGCGCCGACGCGCAAGCGCCGCGGATCGGCCGGCACTTCGTCGGGGTCGAGGGTGTGCTGCAGCAGCGCCTGGACGCCTGCCACCAGGACGCGGGCCCTGCCCGAGCGCCACGCCGCGAGGGCCGCCACGCGGGCCGCGGTCTCGTCGCGAACCAGCTCGCTGCGCTCGTAGGCGAGTGCGGTCCGCGGCTCGAGCACGGTCACGGCCTCGGGATCGCCGAGCCACGACTGCAATTCCTCGGCCACTCGATCGCCGATCTCTGAGTCGCGGGCCACCCAGCACAGCCGCTCCCCCGCGCCGGTCGCCGTGCTGGCCGACGCCGCCGCGCTACCGTCGAGTGCGAGCGCGGCGGCAAGGAAGGTCTTGGCGCCGTGCGGCACCGAAGCTAGCGACGCGTGCCGGCCGCCACCGAGGAGTGGCGCGCTCTCCGTTCCGAGTCTCTGGCGCAACGCGGCAAAAGCCCCGCTCTGATGCAGGAGCGGCGGCAGGACATGCAGGTCCGGCAGCCGTCTTGCGCTCGGTGCCGCGCCGGAGCCGCCGGCGGCCCCGATTCCGCCCGGGCCGGCCGCGGCGTCGCGGCCGGCCCGCGCTCGAGCGGCCTGAGCTGCCAGGTACGCGGTCCGGACGCTCTCGTCGAGGTGGCGTTCCTGGCCGCGTTTGCCGCGCCGAGCAGGCCTGGCTGCGGGCTCCTCCCCACCCCCGAGTTCGCCGGCTTCGTCGGCGGCCAGCTCCCTGTCCGGTGGACCCAGCCCATCTTCGCCGAGCGGATCCGCTTCGCCACTTAGGCCGGCCTCGATCTGGCGGCGCAGAGGACGACCTCCGCGCACGCTCATTCGCCGGCCTCAGGCGGCTTAGGCTTGCGCCAACCTGTCTTTGTCCGCCGGATGCCGTCGAGGCCAGGCGGCCCGTCGACCGCGCCGGGAGGCGCCGAGCGCTCGGCGTCATCGGGCCGCAATTCGAAGGCATTGAAATGGTTCGCCGCCTTGTTCGTCCCGGTGCGAGCCCACGCTTCGACGGCATCGGCTGCGGCGTCGAGCAGCTCCGATAGGCGAACCTTCTCGCCGCGCCCGAACTGGCTCAGGACGTGGTCGATGGCGTCCCCACCCGGCTCGCCGATGCCCACCCTGAGCCGGCTGAACTGCTCGTTTCCTAGCTCGTCGATGATCGAGCGCAGGCCGTTGTGACCGCCGGCGCTGCCGCCCTCGCGGAACCTCAGCTTGCCGAACGGCAGTGCGAAATCGTCCGCCACGACCAGCAACTCCGCGAGAGGCGCACGTTCGCGGGCCAGCACCTTGCGCACCGCCAGACCCGATTCATTCATGAACGTGAGCGGCTTCACGAGTACCAGGTCCAGGCCGTTGAAGCGCCCCTGCACGACGGCCGAGGCATCGCGCGTCCGGCCACGCCCGGACCAGCCCGCTCGATCGGCCAGCCGGTCAAGGACCATCCAGCCAACGTTGTGGCGCGTCTTTTCGTACTGGGCGCCCGGGTTGCCGAGGCCGACGACGATCTTCACCGCTGCTCCACAGCTACGGACACTCTCGCGACACGCAAAACAAGCCCAGATCCGGTTACGTAGGGCCTGCGGGCATGGTATCAGGAGCTGTCGCGGACGAGACTGGGCGGCGCCGCTTCGCCGCCCGCTCCATCGCGGGGACGAGCACTAGCCCCGGAGCGGCGCCGATTGCTCGTGTGGTAGGGATGCCAGGATCCGCATCTCCAGAGCCCGCATGGCCGCCTCTTCCACCGGCTCGGCATGGTCCCAACCGCAGATGTGAAGGGTGCCATGCACCGCGAGCAGGAGCAGTTCTTCGGAGGGGCTCCAGACGAGATCGCCGGTGTGGCCGCCGCGGCCTTCCATAGCCTGTTCAGCCGCCCGTTCCACCGACACGATCACATCGCCCAGATGGGCCCGCAGCCCGGGTGGCAGGGCGAACGCTTGCTTGAGGGCCGCCGCCACCCATGGATCGCGCTCGGCCGCGATTCCGTGTTCATGGGCCGGGAATGCCTCGGGCGGGAAGAACGGGAACGACAGCACGTCGGTTGAGCCCTCGTGACCCATGTGAGCCACGTTCAGTTCCGCCAGCTCGCCGTCGCCCGAGAGGATGATCGCGATCGATGCCGGACCCGGGGCTCCGGCCGCCTCGAGGGCCGCCCGCACGGCGGTCGCTAGGCGGTGTCGCGAAATCACTTGCGCAATCCCGGCTCGGGTCGTAACGTCTATCCGGAACGGCGGCAGGTAGACGGTCGTCGTGGCGCTGGAGCCGGCGTCGGCGGGCGCGTGGTCGCCCTCGGCCGTGGCCGCCACAGACTGAACCGACTCGTGCACCGTCTCCGCCCGCTCGCTCAAGGCTCTGCCTTCAACGTATTCGCGCCGTCCGCCCGCTCGCCCATCTCGCCTGGGCACCTCCGCTAACCGAGTCCGCGTCCGCGGCGGGACTCGATTTCGACGATCTTGCTCTGAGGATAGGCGATGCGCTGGTGGTACATACCGAGTAGTTGTCCCACGAATGCCTCGCGGATGCCTTCCAGGTCTCGAATCGTCAGATCGCAGTCGTTCAGCTGACCGTCGGCCAGTCGCTCGGCGATGATTTGCGTGACCATCGCCCTGATCGTGGCTTCGTCCCGGCTGGAAAGCGAGCGGACCGAAGCCTCCACTCCATCCGCCAGCATGAGCACCGCCGCCTCCCTAGCCTGAGGTTTGGGGCCCGAGTGGCGGAAGCGGCTGACGTCGATCGCATCGGCCGCCGCCCGGCCGGCCTTCGTTTCCAGCCCGCCCAGCGGTGCGGCCGCGGCCTCGCGGGCCTTGCCGTAGAAGTAACCGATCAGCGACGTGCCGTGGTGCTGCGGAATGAATGCGATCAGCGGCCCCGGCAGCCCGGCCTTCTGCGCCAGGCTGACGCCATCGCTGACGTGCTGTCTGAGTATGTCGGCGCTGTCTTCCGGTTCCAGTTCATCGTGGACGTTGTCTCCGCCATGCTGGTTTTCGATGAACACAAGCGGATTGGCGAGCTTGCCAACGTCGTGGTAGTAGGCCGCGACACGCGCCAGTAGCGGGTCCGCACCGATCGCTTCAGCCGCGCGCTCGGCCAGGTTGCCGACCATCAGAGAGTGGTGGTACGTGCCGGGCGTCTCGGTCAGCAGCCGGCGCAAGAGCGGCTGGGACGGGTTCGCCAGCTCCAGGAGCTGCGAGCCCGTGAGGATTCCGAAGAGGTTGCCCAACAGGGCGAAGCTGCCCAGCGTCACCACTGTCGCGACGAGCGCACAGCCTGCCGCAGCCAGCGACAGCTGCAGCATCCCGGCGGGGTCGTGCTGGCTGAGCAATGTGAAGACGCCCAGGACGGCAATGTCGGCGATCGCCACGGCCAGCGCCGCCTGGACGAAGTAGTGCTGGCGCTCGCCATTGCGAATGGCCACTACGCCGGCCATTCCCCCGAGGAACACGTAGCTGGCGAGTTCGAGCGACATGCCGTTGGCCACCCCGACGAGGAGCGCGAGCAACGCCAGCATGATCGTACCGATCCCGGCATCGAGCAGCACGGTCAGGAGCATTCCCGCGGCGGCGGTGGGTATCAGGTACGGCAGCCAGGCCCGACCGGCGGGGATCTTCTCGGCCAGGGCGACCAGGACGAAGACCAGGCCAACCAGCACGAGTGTGCGGCCACGACGCCAGTATTCCTGGCGGAATCGCCATAGCCAGGCCATCAGCAACGCCGAAAGCAGCGCCCCGAATAGGATCCAGGCAGCCGGCCTGCCCCAATCGACGTGCGAAGCGTCGAGGCCGAAGTAGCTGATCTTGACCATGTCGGACGGCGTGATCAGATGGCCCTGGTCGACAATGATCTGGCCGGCCTTCAGGGTGTCGGGTACCGGGATCACCTCGGCGGCCTTGGCGTCCCTGGCCTGCTGGGTCAGCGCTTCACTGTAGGCGGAGTTGGCCACGACAAGCGGCGAAACGAGGCCCGACACCAGCTGCTGCTCCGACTCGCTGAGACCGACCGGCATCTGCCGGATGGCCAGATTCGGAGCGGTCGTTGCGTCTCGAATCTCCTGCCCTTGCTCGATCGACGGGAGGAGTTGCTCGGCTGCCGACTCAACGACGGGCCACCTCGACGGGTCGAGCGCGACCAGGGTGGAGCGCGCATCGGCCGGGAGGGACGGCAACAGTGTCTGGAGGTCGGTCTGAAGTGCATCTGGGGTCAGACCCGCGTTAAAAGCGTCGTGGACGGGGCTCAGCTCCGACTGGAGAGCGGCCAGCTGCTTGCGCGCGATGACCGCGGCGCCCTGAGGCGTGTAGTCGTATTGCGGAATGACTGCCGCCGCTGCGGCATCTCTGGCGGCCTGGGTCTCCACGGGGTTGTCGATGACGGCGTCTCGCGGGGCCCGAACCGGGGCGGCGGCAACGGCCCCGGCTGTCAGCCCGCCACTCGAGGTGGCCAGGTCCGGGACGACGCCGGCGGCGAGCCCGACGACGAGGACGAACGCCGCGAGGGCGAGCCGACCCGCATCGCGTGGCCCAAATGGGCGCGGCAGTTCGTGCGCCTCCCTCATCACGGCCTCACGCTCACGATCCGCCGGAGCGGGCTAGGAGCAGCTGGGTTACGAGCTGGCTGACCGCCTTGCCGTCCGCCCGGCCCCGCGTTCTGGGCGAAAGAAGGCCCATCACCTTGCCCATGTCACGCGGCGAGGACGCGCCGGTTTCGGCAATGGCCGTTTCGACCATGGCCCGAAGCTCCGCCTCGGACAGCGGCTGGGGCATGAACTCGGAGACGACCGCGATGGCGGCCTCTTCATTGGCCACGAGATCCTCTCGGCCGCCGCCGCGGAACGCATCCACGGACTCTCGGCGGACCTTCAGTTCGCGGGCGAGGAGGCCCAGCATCTCGTCGTCGGCAAGTCGGTGCTTGCCCTCTTTCTCCGACCGCTGGACAGCGGCCAGCACCATGCGCAGCGAATCGCGGCGCACGGCGTCGCCAGACCGCATTGCGGCCTTCAGCTCGCTATCCAGTCGATCTCGAAGGGACACCGGTGTGGCACCTCGGGCGGGCGGCGCGCCAAACAGCTCGATCGCGCGACCCTTCGACGGCGTGTCGGTCGGGCCTAGCTCTGCTGCTGGCGGGCGACCTTCTTGCGCTTCGCTTCCTTGCGCTTGCGCTTCACGCTCGGCTTCTCGTAGTGCTCGCGGCGACGGGCCTCAGCAAGGATGCCGCTCTGCTGGATCTTCTTGTTGAACCGGCGCAGGGCACTCTCGAAGCTCTCGTTCTCACCCACACGGACTTCTGCCAATCCGGAAATCACCTCCTTCGGGGCTCGTTCGCCTCACGGCCGACGCGGTCTCTGACGAGCACGCCCAAGCCGCCCGCGAACAGGGCTGCCGGAGTGTAGCCCGGGGCCCTCGGAGTTGTCTACCGGTCGATCGGCGAGTTGGGTACGTCCGCAGGACCGTGACGCTTAGAACGGCACCTGATGCCAGGTTCGGCCGCCGTCATTGGTGAGGAAGACGCTCGGATGATCGGCGCCGCACGAGTCGCCGCTCGCATTGCAGGTCCATTGCATGCCCTCGAGTATGCCGTGGCGGGCGTCCCACCAGCCCATGGCGTCCGCGGTGGTGAAGCCGGTGCTGGGGATGAGCGACCACGTCCGCCCGGCATCCAGAGTCCGGACGAGCATATCGCTCGTGGCGTCGCTCGCCTGCTGAAGACCGATCCAGTAGTCCGGTCCGAGCCGGGAGAGGCCGTAGACATGCAGACCCGAAAAACCCGAAATGTTGGTCGTGGCATCGGGGGCCGTTCCGACGGTGTATTGCTCCGTCCACGTGGCCCCGCCGTCCGAACTGGCGTACACCTCCGCGGGCCTGGGGGTGTATTGCCCGTTCGTCGTCGGCGTCATCGACGCGACGAGGCGCAATTGAGCTGGACCATCCGCGAGGAGGAACTGCGGCACTGCACGCCAGCCATCCCCCACCCCCGGCAGCGCGGCGGTCCGCCAGGTCCGGCCGCCGTCCGAAGTTACGACGACGCTCGACGGGCTCTCGGTCGACGCCATGTAGCCGGCCTGCGGGGTGCTCCAGGTGGGCCAGATGAACGCGCCGATGCATGGCCCGTCGCCGGCGGCCTTCCAGTCTGAGCCGCCGTCATCCGTCACAAACAGCAGGCACCCTCGGCTCTGCGCCGGCGTCGACGCGGTTGGGCTGCTGCCGTACGCAACCAGGACCACTCCATGGCTGGCGTCGGCAAAGTGCGACATGGCGTCGACGAACCAGCCGTCCTGGTTCGGCAGAGAGGTGACCGCCGCCGCCTGCCAGGTCCGGGCGCCATCCGCGGTTCGGTAGACAGACACAGACGAGCTGGCCGTGCCCACATTGACCGACGAGACGAAGCCATGGGTGGCGTCGACGAAGTCGAAGTCCGAGTCGGTCGGCGTCGCAGCAGGGCCCACGATCGCTGACCAGGTGACGCCGCCGTCGTGCGTGATTTGGTACCCCAGCCCGTCAACTGAGATGACTCCGGTCAAGCCGCCGGCCGTGGCGAACAACGTCACACCCCTGGACGCGGCCCCGCCGGGGGCCGCCTGGAAGGTCGGCCCGGGAGTCCCAGGCAACGTGGGGGCAACCAGAGGATGGGCGAGGTTGTTGCTGGGACTCGACGAACGCCACGCCAGGCCAACTCCCACGACCGCAGCGATAGCCAGGGCCGCGGCAAGACCAGCGACAGTGGAGACCCGTCCTCGCCAGGGGGCCACGCTGAACCGCCCGATCGGCGGTTCTGCCAATGCCCGCGTCGCCAGCCGCTCGACGCGGTCGCGGACATAGAAGGGCGTGGCCGGCGGCACTATCGAACCGCGCAGCTCGGCTCGAACCTTCTCTTCCAGCTCGCGGTCGAAATCGGAGTCGCTCATCGGGCATCCTCCAGCCGCGGCCGCATCGACCGAAGCGCATAGTGGAGGCGGGACTTGACTGTGCCGGAGGGCACGTCCAGCCGGGCCGCTATCTCATCGACGGTGAGATCGGCCCAGTAGCGGAGGATGACCACGATCCGGTGGTCGGCGTCGAGTCGGGCCATCGCGCGAGAGACAGCGTCCCTTTCGGACGTGGGCTGGCTGGCGTCGGCGATGGCGGGGCCACCCTCCATGTCGAGCGACTGGATCGACTGGCGCGAGCGCTGACGGAGACGTTGCCGGCAGACGTTGATGAGGATCCGGCCGAACCAGGCGTCGAAACGGGCCGGATCGCGGAGGCTGCGGCGGTTCCGCCAGGCCAGGGCGAAGGCATCCTGAGTGGCGTCGTCCGCGTCTCCGGTGTCGGTGAGGATCGCCCAGGCGAGGCGATAGGCCGAGTCGAGGTGCCGGCGCGTCAGCGCCGCGAATGCCTCGTCGCTCTGGGCTACTACCACAGACCCCCTCCGGAATGTCAATGGGGCTCCATCGATTGCGCGCTCCATGCCCGATACGATGGCCTGGCTACGGCATTTCGTTCACGCGTTCTCTCGGGCGGACGGTACTGCGCGACCGCGCGATTCGCCTACTCGTATATGTCGGCGCGCCGCAGAACCACAAACCAGAGCGCAAACAGCCCGGCCAGCCAGACGGCAACGATAGCGGCGCCGACTGGTGGCGGTAGGGAGACCCATCCCGGCGACGTCGGCGCTCCGCCGATCGAAGTCAAGCCCGCGGCCTGCTGGGCATCGGCGACGAGCGTCGTCAAGCGCGTCGTCAGCGACAGCTGGGGAATGTAGCGCAGATCGCCGCCAACCCGGGACATCATCATGGCGACAACGATGCCCTCGGCCACGACATAAATGCCGGCGCCCAGCATTCCAGTCATCGCAGAGCGGAACTTCAAGGCGCACAGCCCGGCGAGAGCGACCGCCGCGGCTGCGGTCACGACCGAAGTCGCGGCCACGAGCAGGGCACCGCCGAGGCTGACCTGCCCGACCGTTCCCCAGGGCACCCAGCCCGCATTCGGGTCCAGGTTGGCGAGGGCGTTCGGGTCGCCCGGATCGACGTGGACGACGGCCGGCAGGAGAGCACCCAAAGCAACGAGCGCGGCCAGAACGCCGAGTACGAGCCCGCCGATCCAGATCAACCGGACGGCCAGGAAGCCGCTCCGATCCGGCCGGATCAGCACCACGTTGCGGATCGTGCCCCACGCGAACTCGTGCCCGAGAAGCGAGGCGGCCAGGAACGCCGAGCCGATGGCCAGCCAGAATGTCGCTCCCTCCAGCACCGTGACGATGCTGCGCGGAAACTGATAGGGCATGGCGTAGAAGGCCCGCATGGCGGCGTCCTGAGCCGCCTGTTGCGCATGGAACTCGGGGGGAACGTCGCCGAAAGTCTGCACCGAGAAGTTCCCCGCACTCAGCGCGCCTTCGAGATACGCCAGGATGGCGAGCGCCGGAATGCCCAGCACGATGATCCGCACATCCCACCGACGCCGGATGCGGTACCAATCGGCCCGAATGAGCGAGCGCATCACACCCCGTCCGTCAGATCGAGAAAGACCGATTCGAGCGAGGCCCTGCGGACGGCCAGCTCGGCCGGGTGGAGGTCGCGCTCCGCGAGCAGCTTGTTGATCGCGCTCGGACCGGGGCCGTCCAGGGTGACACGCAACCCGGTTTCGCGATCCCCCGCGCGTTCGGCGCCAATGCCGGCCTCACGGAGCGCGACCGCGGCCCGCACCGACTCCTCTTCCGTGTCGAAATCGATCGCCAGCCACTGCCCGCGTTCGAGCAGTTCACGCGTCAGGCCATCCGCCACGAGTCGTCCCCGCTGGAGGACAGCGACGCGATCGCACAGCTGCTCGACTTCTGTCAGGACGTGGGTGGAGAGGAAGACGGTCCGCCCGCTCCGCGCCAGTTCCGTGATCAGGGCTCGCACGTCGACAACGCCGGCAGGATCCAGGCCGTTCGTGGGCTCGTCGAGGATCACCAGTTCCGGCTCGCGCAGTAGAGCGAGGGCTATCGAAAGTCGCTGGAGCATCCCGGTCGAGAAGCCGCCGGCCTTGCGCCGTGCTACCGCCTGGAGGCCAACGGCGCCCAGCGCTCCGTCGATCGCCCGATTCGCCTCGCCGCCACTCAGGCCGCCGAGTGTGGCGAACAAGAGAAGGTTCTCTCGGGCGGACAGGTACGGATAGAGCGCGGGCCGCTCCACGAGAGCACCGACTCGGGACAGGCACGCGGCATCGTGCGGCGAGCCGCCCATGAGCCGAACCGTGCCCCTATCCGGTCGGAGCAGCCCGAGCAACAGGCGGATCGTCGTCGTCTTACCCGAGCCGTTGGGACCCAGGAACCCGTACACCGAACCGGCCGGCACATACAGATTAATCCCGTCCACCGCCGGTATCGGCCCGAAGTGGCGGACCAGGCCGCGTATCTCGATGGCCGCGTCCATGCCCGCCCCGCTCCTCCTCACCGTTACGGCTGTGTCCCGACCGCCCGAGTCTACACGGCCGCCACTCCCTCTGGCGGGCCGCCGCACAGTGAGTACCATGGCCCGCGGATGGATCGACTCGACAGCCTCCTCGACATCATCGACCAGGGCGAAACCCGCTATGGCGACCGGTTCGCGTTCGGCATGCGCGGCGACGATGGTTCGACCGAGCAATGGACCTACCGAGAGCTGAACCGCCGTAGCCGAATCATCGCCTGGCGGCTTCGGGCGTTGGGCTTGGCGCCGGGCGATCGATTGCTGGTCTGGACGCCTTCGAGTCCCGCCGTGCCCGCCCTCTACTTCGCGGCCATGAGAGCCTGCGTCACCACCGTGCCGCTCGATCTGCGCATGTCGAGCGGCGCGATCGAGCGGATAGTGGCCCGGGCGGATGCCCGCCACCTGGTCCTCGGCACTGGCCGCGACATCCCGGATCCGGCGGACGCGTGCCTCGAGAACTTCCCCTCGTCCGTCGTGGAGCGGCTCGCCGCGGATCCCGACTCCACCTTCCCCGCCGACTGGGAGGCGCAGGTGCGTGCCTGGCCACGTCCGGGCCGCGACGATCTCGCCGAAATCGTCTTCACCTCGGGCACCACCGGCGAGCCAAAAGGCGTGATGCTGACCCACGGCAATCTGATCGGCACCCTCGAGGCCGCCCACAACCTGCTGCCGGAGCAGGAGCACCGCGCCGTCTCGCTGCTGCCGCTCTCGCATCTGCTCGAGCAGGTCGCCACGGTCTTCTACGCCATGAGCGTCGGCGCCCACGTGCTCTATGTCCGTAGCCGCAACCCGCGGGTCATCTTCGGGGCTATCCGCGACCACCGCACAACGTCGCTGGTGCTCGTTCCACAGATCATCGACCTGTTCTGGTCGGCCATCGAGACGGAGGTCGCGCGGCAGGGCAAGCTCGTCGCATTCAACCGGTTACGGCGAGTCGCGCGCCGGCTTCCCTACCCGGTTCGGAGGCGGATCTTCGCCCAGGTCCATCGTCAGTTGGGCGGCTCGCTCAATCTGATCGTGTCGGCGGCCGCGTTCCTTCCACCCTCCCTGCAACAGGCCTGGGAGGACGTCGGGGTCGTGGTCATGCAGGGCTACGGCGCCACGGAATGCGGCGTCACCTCCGCCACGAACCAGCGCGACCACGGTCTCGGGACGGTGGGACGGACGATTCCGCCGGTTCAGGTGAAACTCGCCGACGACGGCGAGATCCTCGTCGCCGGGCCGACACTCTTCTCCGGCTACTGGCGAGAGCCGGAGACCAGCGCCGGAGCAATCACACCGGAGGGCTGGTATCGGAGCGGCGACATCGGTCGCCACGACGAGTCTGGCCACCTCATCCTGATGGGTCGCAAGAAGGACATCATCGTTCTGCCGAACGGCCTGAACGTCTATCCCGAGGACGTTGAGAACGCTCTTCGAACCGCGGGCATCCGCGACGCCGTGGTTGTCGAGACGCGGCCGGGTCGTATCGAGGCTGTGGTTCTGGCGCCCGGCGCCCCGCTGCTGCCGCAGCCCGGCGAGCCGGCAGACGCCACACGCCCACCCGAAATCGACGACCCGGTGCGTGTTCGTGCCCAGATCGACGCGGCCGTGCGCGCGGCTAATCGGACGCTGGCCGTCCACCAGCGGGTCGCTTCGTGGCGCCTGTGGCCCGATGCCGATTTTCCGCGAACCCACACATTCAAGGTGCAACGAGACCGGGTCCGCGCCTGGGCCGCGATCGACGAGCCGCTGCCGGTCCGCGAAGAAGCCCCGGCGACCACAGGCGGCCACGGCCAGCGGCGTTAGTGGGCCGAGAGTGGCCGCGGGCCGTGGGTGGCGGCCCGCCAAAACGCCGGTATCCGCTCAACTTCACCCCCGGCGATGCAAAGGGATTGGCGAGGTCGCTGACCACCGGAGTCGCCGCGAATTGGGCTGTCGTCGAGCGTGGGGAGGTGCTGCGAACGGCCCTCCGGCCCGTGCCGGGTGCCTTTCTCTCCCTTTGCATCGCCCCCGGTGAAGTTGAGCAACTGCCCGCCGCGGGCCGCGGCGTCGCGGCCCGCGGCGCGGCCGTGACCGGCGGCCGGCTCCGGGCCGCCCTGGATCAGCCCGGAGGCCAGGCCATTGGGCGGCCGCCCAGGAGATGAACGTGGAGGTGATCGACCGTCTGGCCGCCATTCCGGCCGGTGTTCACTACCAACCGGTAGCCGCCCGCGGCAATTCCCTCGCGGGTCGCAAGTTCCGCGCCGGCCGCGAACATTCGGCCTATGAGGTCACGATCTTCCGCGCCCACCTCCCGCACCGAGGCGATGTGCTTTCTCGATAGCAGCAGGATGTGCGTAGGGGCCTGCGGCGCGATGTCGCGGATGGCGACCACCGCGTCGTCGGCATAGACCTGGGCGGCGGGCAGCTCGCCGGCGACGATGCGGCAGAAGAGGCATTCAGACGGCATGGCGCGCTCCCGATACTCCCACGACGGGGCCCTGGACTGTGCGAGGTCGATCTTGCTACTTGGGCGCCCACTCCGCCAGAGGTCGGTTCGCCCGATCGAGCGACAGCAAGCTGCCGGACAACCGGTCGGGTGTGCCGGGATCAACCGTTTCGGCGCGGACTAGACCGATCGCGTTCTCCAGCGAGCCGCCCGGCGCGCCCACCGGGGCGGCTGCCGCCACGAGTGTGTGGCTCTCCGCGTGACCGAGCCATCGTCCGTCGGGGAGTGACCGCTCGAACAGGACCCGCAGCTCGCTGCCGAGCTGCCGGGCGGCGAAGCCTGCGCGGGCATCCGCGGCGAGGGCGAGCGCCTCTGCAGAACGCCGCTTCTTCGTCCGCGCGTCCACCTGACCGACCATCCGCGCCGCCGGCGTCCCGGGCCGGGCCGAGTAGCGGAAGACGTGGATCCCCGCCAGATCGAGGCCTCGCAGGAATGCGGCGGTCCGCTCCCAGGCCGTCTCGTCCTCGCCGGGGAAACCGACGATGACATCCGCGTGGACGGCCACGCCGGGGATCTTCCGCCGCAACTGCGCCACCAGGTCGGAGTAGAACGCGGTGTCGTAGCGGCGCCCCATGCGACGCAGGATGGCGTCGTCGCCCGACTGCAGCGGAACGTGAAAATGCGGCAGGCAGCGCCCGCCGGACCCGACCCACACCTCGAGCAGTTCGTGCGTGATGTGTTGCGGCTCGATCGAACTGAGTCGGATCCGCTCCACCGCCGTCTCGGCCAGGATGCGCCGCACCAGGCCCGGCAGCGCCAGGTCCGCGTCGTCGTACGTGCCGGCGTTGATGCCGGTCAGGACAACTTCGCGATGCCCGGCGGCTAGGGCACGCTCCACGTCTGCGAGAACCGCCTCGGCAGCCAGGGACCGTTCCGGCCCGCGAGCACGGGGGATGATGCAATAGGTGCAGTGGAAAGAGCAGCCGTCCTGGATCTTGACGAAGGCGCGCGTCCGATCGATGTCCGTCCGATCGGCGAAGTCGTCCTCGACCGAACCTTCGTCGGCTTCGAGCTCGAAGGCCCGGCCGAGCGCCGGCTCGACCACCCGTGCGGGTTCGACCGTCGGTCCGACGCCCGCTAGCGTTGGCATCGGCCGTCCCGGTTCGACCTCGAGCAGGCTCGCCAGTTCGGCCATGAGGCGGCCCTTCGAATCGTTGTCGTACAACCGGGCCAGAGGATCGGCCGCCGCCAGTGAGGCGGGTTCGATCGCGACCGAGCAGCCGGTCACCAGCACCTGCGCCTCAAAACTCGTTCGACGCGCCCGACGCACAGCCTGGCGTGACTTGCGATCCGCGATCGAGGTCACAGTGCAGGTGTTGACGACGACCAGATCGGCCGCCTCGTGCGCGTCCACGAGCTCGACGCCACGGGCGCGCAGCAGTCGCTCGACCTCGTCCATCTCCGACTGATTGACCTTGCAGCCGAGGTTGACGATGACGGCGCGGCGAATCGGCGGCATGGCAGGACGCGGCTTCACCGCCAGATCGTACGCCGCCCGGCACTCACGCGGCGGCGTGGCCAGTCCCGCGTAGCCGGCGCACTTGGTCGGCGTCAGGCAGCCTGCCGCGGCGCGATGGCCTCCAGCGCAACCCAGTCCTCCTCCGCCCAACGGCGGCCGAGGGCCAGGCCGGAGGCAAGGAATGCGGCGCTGACGTCCCCTTCGCGGTCGCGGAAGATGCCGGAGGCGAGGATGCGGCCGCCTGGGGCCAGCTCCGCCCGGAGCAAGGGCGCCAACTCGGCCAGCAGCGATGCGATGAGGTTGGCGAGAACGAGATCGAATGGCCGCTCGCCGGTCGGGACGCTGCCCTGACGGACGCGGACGCGGCGGGTCAGGCGATTGAGGCGCGCGTTGGCAAGGGTCGATTCCACGGCAATCGGGTCCGTGTCGACGCCGAGGATGTCCGGCGCGCCGAACTTACCGGCGGCGATGGCGAGGATCCCGGAGCCGCAGCCGACGTCCAGAACGCGGGCACTCGCCACTCGGCCCTCATCGGCGAGGGTCTCCAGCGCCGCCAGACAGAGCCGTGTGGTCGGATGAAGCCCCGTCCCGAAGGCCATGCCCGGATCCAGCGACAGAACCACGTCGTCGGGTTGGCGGCGGTGGCGGCGCCACGTCGGTCTGATCACAAGCCGGCGGCCGACCCGCAGGACAGGGAAGTGGCTCTTCCACGCCTCGGCCCAGTCGACCTCGCGCACAATGCGCGTCTGGAGGTCGCCGATCGGCCGGAGCCCGAAAGCCTGCAGGTGGCCGAGCGCGTTTGCGGCCTCCGCGATCGCCCGCCGCACGCCCGCGGGATCGAGCCCGGGCAGGTACGCCCGAACAATCGCCGGCTTGCTCGGATCGACGACCGCTCCGAGCCCTTCGTTGGTCAGTCCGAAGCCCGGCTCGACGCTCGTGCCGCCAGGCGCGAACCGCGTCAGGATCTCACTGACGGCCTCGACGGCCTCGATGTCGGCTGCGACCGCGAGTTCGATCCAGACTCCCGATCCGAGAGCGGAGAAATCGAGCGGCTGGCCCGGCGAGCCTTCGTTCGCCGAAGTCACGGCTGTCGCATCACTCGACCCTACGCCGGCTCCGCTGTCAGCCGAGGGCATCTTTCATCCGATCGAGGATGCCGCCGCCCGGCAGCACCGCGTCGCCCGACTCCGCCGCCAGTTCCTCAAGCAGCTGGCGTTGCCGCTTGGAGAGCTTGGTCGGCACATTTACATGGACGATGATGTGGAGGTCGCCGCGCGTTCCCGGCCGACGCAGATGCGGCACTCCGCGGCCCCGCAGCCGGATCTCCGCCCCGGGCTGCGTCCCCGCCCGGACCTCCATTTCCTCCTCGCCCTCGATGGTCGGGATTCGAGCCTTCGTCCCCAGTGCCGCCTGCGCGATGGAGAGGTGAAGATCGTGGAATATCTCCGTCCCCTCGCGGCGCAGGACGGCATGCGGTGTGACGTGGACGGCTACGTATAGGTTCCCGGCCGGCCCGCCTCGCGGCCCCGCCTCGCCTTCTCCGGAGAGCCGGATCTGGTGTCCCTCGTCGATGCCGCCAGGAATCGTCACGCGCAGCTTGCGGCGCTTCTGGACCCGGCCTTCGCCGCGGCACGTCTGGCAGGGAGTACCCACGACACGCCCCTCGCCATGGCAGCGTGAGCACTCGCTGACGCTGACCATCTGGCCGAGCATCGTCTGGCGGACCGACCTGATCTCACCGCGGCCGCCGCATGCCGAACAGGTCGCGGGCGTGCTGCCAGGCGCCGCTCCCGAGCCGTCGCAGGTCTCACAACGATCGAGCGCCCCGAACTCGATCTCGCGCTCCACCCCCTTGACAGCCTCGTCGAAAGCGATGCGCAGGTCGTATCGGAGGTCAGAGCCAGGCGGCCGCCGCCCACGCCTGGCACCGCCGGCGGCACCGCCCATGCCCGAGAAGAACGCGTCGAAGAGGTCGCCAAAGCCGGGGAACCCCTCGCCGAAGGGCGAGCCAGAGCCGCCCATGTCGCCCAGGCCGGAACGCCCCACCATGTCGTAGATCTGGCGCCGCTTGGGATCGGAGAGAACCTGGTAGGCCTCGTTTATCTCCTTGAAGCGTTCCGCCGCGCCATCCTCTGAGCTGACGTCCGGATGCCACTGCTGGGCGAGCTTGCGGAACGCGCGCTTGATTGCGGCGTCGTCGGCCGTGCGCTCTACGCCCAGGATCTCGTAATACGAGCGTTCTGTTGCCATGTCGGGAGAAGGATACGAGAGCGGGGCTCGGGGCGACGGCGAGGACCCTACGACAGCAGCAACTTGTTCAGGCGTTTGCCCACGATCCAGAGACCGATCAGGCCCATCGTGATCAGGTAGAGGACATCGACCGCGATCCAGACGTCGGGAGTGCCGGTGGTCAAGGCCCGGATCAGGTGGACGCCGCGGTAGAGGGGCGTGCACTGAACGAAGATCTGGAGCGCGGGCGGGTATGCCGAGATGGGGTAGAAGGTGCCCGAGAAGAGGAACATCGGCATGATCGCGAGCTGCATGATGTCGAAGTCCTGCCACTTGCGGACGAACGTCGTGGCGGCCATGCCGGCGCCGGCGAAGCCGAAGCCCACGACCATCGCGGCCGGGAAGGCGAGGATGCCGAGGGGCGAGCTGATCAGGCCCAGGCCACCGAGCCCGAGTACGCCGACCACGGCCAGGAAGCCGATGACGTACAGCGCGCCGCGCATCAGGGCCCACAGGATCTCGCCGCGGGCGACGTCGCTCAACGACATCGGCGTCGCGATCACTGCGTCGTACAACTTGGCGTACTTGAGCTTGTAGAAGAAGTTGTTCGAGGTTTCGTAGATCGCCCCGTTCATCGCCGACGACGCGAGTAGCGCCGGCGCCACGAACACGGCGTACGGAACCGTGCTCCCGTTCTCCAGCGCAACCGCCCCGATGAGCGAACCGACGCCGAAGCCCATCGAGAACAGGTAGAAGAGCGGCTCGAAGAAACCGGAGACGACGACCATCCACCCGCGCCGGTAGACGAGCAGGTTGCGCGCAACAAGCCGGGTCGGGCGGGTCAGGGCGAGCGGCGGAGAGAGCCGAAGGGCGAGCATCGGGCCTCAGACCTCCAGGCGCCGGCGGAACGTGATCCGCGCGGCGAGGACGCCCGCCACCGCGAACGCCCCCAGAACCGCCACGTGGACCAGATCGCCGACCGCGTCCACCTGGCCCAGCGACAGACCCCGGGCCAGCGCCACGCCGTGATAGAGAGGCGTGATCCACGCCAGCGGCTGCATGAAGAGCGGCAGCTTCTCGATCGGGAAGAACGTGCCGCTGAACAGGAAGAGCGGCGTGATCCCGAACCGGAAGAGCATGTTGAACGCCTGATCGGTCTTCTGCGTGGCGGTGAAGGCCATGATCGGGGCGGCAAAGGAGAGCGCGGTTAGAAGCGCCACGGGCACGGCCAGCACGGCGAGCGGCGAGCTGACTGCCCCGAACGCCAGGATCACGGCGAAGAACATGACCGAGATCAGCACGGCCCGGAAGGCGATCCACATCAGGTCGCCGGCGAGCAAGTTAGTGGCCCCGATCGGGGTGTTGAGGGCCGCGAGGTAGGTCTTCTCCCAGTTGATCTTGCTCATGATCGGCCAGGCGGATTCGAAGGCTGCGGCCATCATGGCCTGGGTCACGAGCAGTGCCGGGGCGATGTAGTTGAGGTACGGCACGCCGCCAGGGAGTCCGCCGCTGCGGTTCACGTACAGCCCCAGCCCGATCCCCATCGACACCAGATAGAGGAACGGTTGCGTCAACCCGGAGAGAAGGTAGCTGTGCCAGCGGCGCCGAAAGACGAGCAGGTCGTGTTCGAGGATGCGGAATGCCGGGTGCGCCGCCAGTGGCAGGCGAGGGGCGCTCGAGGCCGAAGCGATCGCGGCCATCACTCCACCAGGCTGCGGCCGGTGAGCCGGAGGAAGACGTCCTCGAGGGTGCTGCGGCGGACGAGGATGCTGGCCGGCCGAAGCCCGCGTTCGAAGGCGGCGGCCGCGGTCGCGTCGCCATCGGCGGTGTAGACGAGCAGGCGGTCGGGCAGCTGTTCGATCCGTTCGGCCAGGCCGTCGAGTTGATGATCGATGTGGGCGCTGTCGTCCGCGGCGATGCCGCCGACCTCGCCCTCGTCGCGGTTGAATCGCAGCTCGAGCACTTCGCGGGTCACGTACTGCTCGATCAGCTGACGGGGCGAGCCCTCGGCGACGATCTTGGCCTTATCCATGACCACTAACCGGTCGCACAGCTGCTCGGCTTCGTCCATGTAGTGAGTGGTGAGACAGAGCGTCACTCCGCGCTGCTTGAGCCGATACAGCCGGTCCCACAGCAAGTGACGGGCCTGAGGGTCGAGGCCGGTCGTCGGCTCATCGAGGAGCAGGAGCGCAGGTTCGTTGATCAGTGCGCGGGCGATCACCAGGCGGCGCTTCATCCCGCCCGACAGGGGCTCGACCTGGTCGTTCGATCGGTCGGTCAGCTGGACGAACTCGAGGAGTTCCTTGGCCCGGCGCCGCGACTCGTTCCACGGCAGGCCGAAGTAGCGGCCGTAGATGAGCAGGTTCTCCATGACGGTCAATTCGTTATCGAGCGTGTCCGCCTGCGGAACCACGCCCAGGCGCGCCCGGATCCGCGCCCCCTGGCGCGCCGGATCGAGGCCGAAGACCGTAAGAGTGCCGGCGCTGACGGGCGAAACGGCGCCGATCATGCGCATCGTCGAAGTCTTGCCGGCGCCATTGGGGCCGAGAAATCCGAAAGCTTCGCCGGGGGCCACGTCGAAGTCGACGCCGTCGACGGCGGTCATAGCCCCGAAGCACTTCGTCAGGCCGCGGGCATGGATGACGGAGTCCTGGGTGGGAGGGATCTCGGGCACGCGCCGATGTTAGCGCCGATGCGCCGCCGCATGGAAAGCGACCCGGAGGGCGCCTTCACCGAGCCATTCGACGAAACGATCGCCTCGATGGTCCTATGACCATTCGGGCGTGTCTGTAGGGCCCGTCACCGAGTCTATGATCGAGACCGCGTAAGACGCAGCTTCTTCAGCCGACATCCAGACCGGGAGCAACCTCGCGCGTGGACGAATTCTGGGTCTGCCAGCACTGCCGATCGCTCAACCGCGCCGGCACGGGCCGCTGCTACCACTGCCGCGAGAAGTTCGGCAGCAGGCCGCAGGCAGTCCCCGCGGTAATTCGTCCCGGAGCGGGGGCGCCGTCGTTGCCGCGCATGGGCACGGGTGGGAGTCCAGTAACCGCCTCCGGCTCCCCTCCCCAAGGGGTCGAGCCCCCGGCTTACTACTCCCGACCGGTCGGCGTGGTTCAAGCCCCCGTCCGCGACTTCTCCGCACCCAAGACCGGCAAACCGGAGCGTCAGTTCCGGCGACCGCAGCTCACCGGCTTCATAAGGCGACGCATCGCCTGGTCGCTGGCGACTCGCCAGTTCGTCCCGATCCGACCCCTGGGCTATGTGTCCGCCGTGCTGCTGACCCTGCTGGTGTTGACCGGCGCCCTGATCGTCACGACCTTCGGCCCCCTGGCTCGGACGGCCCTCGAGACCGGATCGCTCTCGGCCGCGTGGAATCAGGTCCAGCCTGGGCACCAGTGGACCCTCGAGCTGATGGTCGCGGTCATGGCCGTCGTCGGCGTAGCGGCTCTGACGTTCTTCTCCGTCTTCATCGGCTTGTCCACTCACAACGCCCCAGGGCTCGGGGTGGACATGCCGCTCCTATCTCCGTACCGCGCCGGCACGTGCTGGCTGTCGGCGCTCTGGACGCAGGTTCGCATCGCCGTGGCGTTGCTTCTCCCGGCAGCCCTTGCCTACCGGGGCTACCAGCTGGGCGCCCTGCTCGCGGCCCTCGTGGCCCTCGAACTCGGCCAGCGACGTCTGGAGGGCGGGTGGGAGTGGCTGTCCGATCCGGCCCGATTCGTGCCGGACATTCTCGCCAAGCTTGGCGTCTCGGGCTCAAGCCGCTCCCTGCTGGGCTCGGTCTGGGCGTTCTTCTTCCGCGCCGCCAACCTCCTGGCGATCGCGGTCTACGCCCTGCCGATCTTGGCAATCGCCGCGGTCGCCGCCGCGAACCTGGCCGGACGGGCCGACCTCGTGGAGTGGCGCAGCACGGGCGACGGGCCGATCCAGCTGGCGATCGCAGCGCTGGTGGCGCCGCTGATCCTGACGACAGCGTTGGCTATCGGGCTGCTCGTGCCAATCTCGATCGATGTCATGGAGCGCCAGAAGACGCGCCAGACTCTCGTTCGAGTCGGCCGCTCACGGCCCTGGATTGCGCGCCCAGGAGGCGTCAGCGCGTCGGGCCTGAGCAGCGAAACCGCGCGCTGGGACCCATATGGGCGATCCTACGAAGACGAGCTCGATCAGGCTTCCTTGAACTCGCCCTCGACGACCTCCTCGTTGCCATGGGAAGAGGCGTCGTCGGAGGAAGCTCCGCCCGGCTGACCGGCCTCTCCGGAGCCCGCGTCCTCGGATGAGGCACTGTTGGCCTGATACGCCGCGGTGCCGACCTTCTGCAGCTGCTCGATGAGAGCGTCGCTGGAAGTCTTCACGGCGGCCAGATCGCTACCCTTGAGAGCTGCCCGGACGGCCTCGATGCGGCGTTCGGTTTCGGCCTTTTCTTCAGCCGGGACCTTGTCGCCGAGATCGCGCAGCGTCCGCTCACCCTGGTAGGCGAGCGCGTCGGCCTGGTTGCGGGTCTCGACTTCCTCCTTGCGCTTGCGATCCTCTTCGGCGTGAGCGGCAGCCTCGTTGACCATCCGGTCAACGTCGTTCTTGGACAACATCGAACTGGCGGTGATGCGGACCTGCTGCTCCCGGCTGGTGGCCCGGTCCTTGGCCTTGACGTCGAGGATGCCGTTCGCGTCGATGTCGAAGGTGACTTCGATCTGCGGAATGCCGCGCGGTGCCGGAGGAATCCCGTCGAGGACGAACTTGCCGAGGGTCTTGTTGTCAGAGGCAAAGTCGCGTTCGCCCTGGAGGACGTGGACCTCGACCTGGGTCTGGTTCTCCGAGGCGGTCGAGAAGATCTGGCTCTTGCTCGTCGGGATCGTGGTGTTGCGATCGATCAGGCGAGTCATGACACCGCCCATCGTCTCGATCCCGAGCGACAGCGGAGTCACGTCGAGGAGCAGCACATCCTTGACCTCGCCCGCGAGGACGCCGGCCTGGATCGCGGCGCCGATGGCCACGACCTCGTCCGGGTTCACGCCGCGATGCGGCTCCTTGCCGCCGAACATNNACCAGCACCACTTCGTCGATCTCGCCCGGCTTGAGGCCTGCGTCGCGCAGCGCCTGGCTGACCGGGCCCCGCGTCTTGTCGATCAGATCCGCGACCAGGTCCTCCAGCTTGGCCCGCGTCAGGGTCATGACCAGGTGCTTGGGATTGCCCTCGTGGGCGGTCATGTACGGCAGGTTGATCTCGGTCGTGGTGGTCGTCGACAGCTCGATCTTGGCCTTCTCGGCGGCTTCCTTGAGTCGCTGGAGAGCCTGTGGGTCGCTCCGCAGATCGATCCCTTCGTCACGCTTGAACTCGGCCAGGAGCCACNNGATCTTCTCGTCGTGCTTCTTATCCAGACCGTAGGCCAGGGCCGAGGCGGTGGGCTCGTTGATGATCCGCTTGACGTCCAGGCCGGCGATACGGCCTGCGTCCTTGGTCGCCTGACGCTGGGTGTCGTCGAAGTATGCCGGGACGGTGATGACCGCTTCGGTGACCTTCTCGCCCAGATATGCCTCGGCGTCGGCCTTGAGCTTCNNCTTCTGCAGGATCATGGCGCTGATCTCGGGCGGGGTGTACGTCTTGCCGTCAGCGAGGACGACCTTGATCCCATCGCTGTGCGTATCACGCTCGACCTTGTACGGAACGAGATCCTTGGAATGCGCCACCTCCGGGTCGTCGAAACGGCGGCCCATGAAGCGCTTGATGGAGTAGACGGTGTTGCCGGGATTGGTGACGGCCTGCCGCTTGGCCAGCTGACCCACGAGTCGATCGCCGTTCTTGGTGAAAGCGACGACCGACGGGACCGTCCGGCCGCCCTCCGCGGATGGAATGACGGTCGGCTCGCCGCCTTCCATCACCGCCACGACGGAGTTCGTCGTGCCCAGGTCGATGCCGATGATCTTGCCCATTTGTGCGTCGCTCCTCGTTGGATCGGTCTATGTCAGTTGGTGTATGTCTTGGTGTCGCCCAGGTCGGTGGTGCCGCCGATGGCGACCGCGACCTTCGCCGGTCGCAGAACTCGGTCTCGAACGCGGTAGCCGCGCTGGATCTCGGCCACCACTTCTCCGTCTGGCCGCCCCGGGGCGGGGACGCTGGCAATGGCTTCGTGCTCACGCGGGTCGAAGATGCGGCCGATCACCTCGATCGGGGTAACGCCTTCGCTCTCGAGCAGTTGTCGAAGCTTGCGATCGAGCAGGACGATGCCCTCGATCCAGCTCTCGTCTTTGAGTTCCGCCGGCATGGCATCGAGGGCCCGATCGAAGTCGTCGGCAATCGACAGCAGCTTTCGCAGCAGCGACTCGCTGGCCAGGCCCAGTTCGCGCTCCCGGTCCTCGGCGGTGCGGCGCCTGAAGTTGGCGAAGTCCGCCGCGGTTCGCTGCAGGCTGGCGAGATGTTCGGCGGCCTGAGACTGGGCCACCTCGAGCTCGGCCCGAAGCTGCTCCAGTTCCGCTCCGGCCTCGGCCTCGGCCGCAGACCCGAGGTCGCCGCCGCTCCCCTTGGCGGGGTGGCCCGGCCAGTCGCCGGCGGCACCGCGTCTGGGTTGTCGTGAGATGGGCGGTCGATCACGCATATAGGTGCTCCACAAGCTCGTCCATTAGTCGTGACACGAATTCCACTGACGCGATCGCCTGCGGGTACGTCATACGCGTTGGCCCAAGAACGCCGACGACGCCGACCGCCCGGCCCACGCGACCGTATGGAGCCAGGATCAATGAGACCTCCTGCATCTCGAGGGGCCGGTTCTCGTGGCCAATGAAGACCTGGATGGTCCCGGCTCGGGCCACGGCCTCGACCAGTGAGCCCAGATACGCCCTGTTCTCCAGGGCGGCGAAGACCTGGCGGACCTTCGAACTGCGGTCGAACTCCGGCGCGGCCATGACGTTGAGGAGGCCGTCGCTGAATAGGTCGTCGATCGCGACGGCATCGAACTCCCGCATGGTGTGGACCAGCCTCAGGCCGATCTGCTGGAGGGTGTCCGACTCGTCGCGGAGCCCGTCGCCCACCGGCAGGTCCAAGAGCGCGGCCTCGATTTCCTCCGCGGTTCGATCGACCGCGAGCAGGTTCAGCAGACTTCCGACCCGATTCAAGTGGTCCTGGTCGGCCGCAGCGGCAAGGTTGAGGAGTACCTGTTTCGTGGTTCCCTCGCGGAAGACGACGACGAGCAGAGCCAGGCGTTCCTGCACGGACAGGAGCTCCACGCGACGGACGCGGACGGCCTTCGGCTTGGCCGTGGTGGCCAGACCGGCCGTGCCCGAGTTGGCGGCTGCCAGCGTGCTTGCCGCAAGGCGGAACCACTGCTCGCTGCGGAACTCGACCTGGCCGAACTGATGGCGGATCATGCGCTGCTCGACGATGGGCAGCGACCGCTCGTCCGCCAGAACCTGGACGTAGTACCGGTAGCCCGCATCCGTCGGCACGCGTCCGGCACTGGTGTGGGGGTGGCTCAGAAGACCCTGCGATTCGAGTTCGGCCAGGATGCTGCGCACGGTGGCGCTGCTCACGCCCAGCGGATAGTGATCCACCAGGGCACTCGAGCTGACCGGCACGGCCGAACTCACGTATTCGTCGATGACGGCCCGCAGGATCGCGCCCGATCGCGCGTCCAATGGGTCGTGGGTGCGGCGTGGCCGTCGCGCCATGTCAGGCTCCAATCTCCACGTCGGGGCGGCGCCGAATCCGCGGTCAGCAACGCCCCTGGCGTGGGTTAGCACTCTCACTAGGCGAGTGCTAACGTGCTGTGCCGATGGTAGCAGCGAGCCCCGGCGAGTGTCAACGGCCCAGCGGTGCGGCCCTCGGGGCTAATGTCGGTCGCTAGCTAGAGCAGCCTCTGGAATAGCTCGTTGCTCAGCAGGCGGCCACGCAGCGTCAGGCGCACTCGGGCCTCGCCCTCAAGATCGAAATCCTCCACGAGCCCGGCCTGGCGGGCCCAGATGAACGCCTCAGACGCGGCCGACTCTGCGGCCCACACCGCGCCCACGCCGCGGTCCAGTCGCAGGGCCAGGATCGCTCGCTCCGCCGCCGCGGTGGCGACAGATATGGCCTCACTGCCGCCCGGTGGAAGCGCGGCGCGCCCTTCCACCGGCAGGAGCGCGTCAATGTACCTCGCTAGGTCCGCCGCGTTCCAGCGGCGAATCCGGCCGTCGAAGGCGTGCGCCCCAGGGCCGACCGCCTCGTATGGACGGCGCTCCCAGTAGGTCAGGTTGTGGCGGCTCTCGTGGCCCGGCTGGGCCCAGTTCGAGATCTCGTAGCCGCGCCAGCCGTCCGCGGCCAGCAGCTCAGTGGCGAGACGGTACTGGTCGGCGGCACGGTCATCGTCCTGCCCGAGACGGGCAGCCTCACGCCAACGCCGCACTCCCGGGGTCGTCGGGAGGTGGTCGCCCGCTTCCCCGGTCAGGCCTTCCGCGTCCGGATCGTCGAGTGTCAGGGCGTACAGCGAGAGATGATCGGGGCGCAGCGCGAGTGCGGCCCTCAGTGTGTCTTCCCAGCCGGTCACTGTCTGCTCGGGAAGGTCGTATAGCAGGTCCACGTTGATCGAGGCGACGCCGGCGGCGCGGGCCTCGGCAACGGCCGCGGCAACGTCAGCCGGGGAGTGGCGCCGTCCCAGGCGCCGCAGCTCGGCTGCCGTCAGGCTCTGCGCGCCGAACGAGACGCGATTGACGCCCGCCGCTGCGAACGAGCTCAGGTCGCCGCGCTCGTCCGAACCCGGGTTCGCCTCCAGCGTGACTTCGGCCCCCGGCTCCAGACCGAAGCGGCGCCGGACCGTCGTCATCAGCCGCTCGAACCACTCTGCAGAGACGAGCGAAGGCGTGCCGCCGCCGAAATAGAGGCTTCGCAGCGGCGGGCGTCGTCCGAATCGCTCGTCCAGGGCGTCGGCGCGAAGCTCCAGCTCGCGGTTCACCGCCTCGTAGAGCCGTTCGGTTCGGGCCTTGGGGCCCCGAGCGAAAGTGCCGGCGTAGACGGTGAAATCGCAGTAGGGACAACGTGCCACGCAGAACGGCAGATGGACGTAGAGGCCCGCCGGAGGCAGCGCCGCGCCTTCCGCCGGGGAACTGGGCGCAGTGACTGGGCTCACCTCAGGAGCGCAGCGGCGTACTTCAGTTGCTGCCGGAGCCGGGGGCTCCGTTGGCGTCGCGCTGCCGGACGTCGTGCCAACCTGCCGGCCGCCGCAGGGCTTCGCGCTCTTCGGGCTCGAACCCAGGCGCCACCTGACCGAAGTGGCCAGTGAACACGAACAAGGCGAACTGTGTGACGGTGTGGGCCAGGATCGCGGCGCCGATCCCGCCGGTCTTGATCGTGGCCCAGCCGAACGCGATGCCCATCCCCATCGACAGCAGCATCGTGTAGCCGTGGCGGCCCGGTGCGGCAGTGCGGGTGGCGAGGGTGAAGATCACGGTTTGGGCCAGGATGGCGCCGCCGTCGGGCAGACCCAGGGCCAGGAACAATCCCTGGATCGCACCGCGGAAGACCGCCTCGTCCAGGATTGCCGTGACCACTACGTTCAAGGCCGCGCCAGGGTATGCCCGCGAGGCCGGCAATCTCAGCTCACCGTATCTGTACCAGGCATAGGCCGCCGCCTGGGCCGCGCCGATCGCGGCCATGACCAGCCCGAAGGTGAAGACGTCCTGGTGATTGCCGATCACGAGGTACAGCACGTCGTGCGGCTGAGGATGGACCTCGTACAGGATGAGCAGGAGGAAGAGACCGAGCAGATACCAGGTCAGTCGAGTCCCTCGGCCGCGGTGATAGCGGTTGCCAGGCTCTTTGTATTCGGCCGCTCCAAATGGCTCGGCCTGAAGCCGCAGCATGAGGAGCATCAAAAGAACGGCAAAGGCCACGACGACCCGGACCGTGTCCGAGGTCATACGTCGTCCAGTCGGAGGACCGCGAGGAACGCTTCCTGTGGTATCTCCACGGATCCCACCCGCTTCATCCGCTGCTTCCCCTCTTTCTGCTTCTCGAGCAGCTTACGCTTGCGGGTGATGTCGCCGCCATAGCATTTCGCAAGCACGTTCTTGCGCATGGCGGCCACCGTCTCGCGGGCGATGACGTTGGAGCCGATGGCGGCCTGGACCGCGACCTCGAACATCTGGCGCGGGATGAGGCCGCGCAGGCGGTGGACCAGCTCGCGCCCGATCGCCTGGGCGCGCTCCCGATGGACGATGACGGACAGGGCATCGACCGGTTCGCCGGCCACGAGGACGTCCACCTTCACGAGGTTCGCCGCGCGGTAGCCGATCTCCTCGAAATCCATCGAAGCGTAGCCCTGAGTCCGGGTCTTGAGCTGGTCGTAGAAGTCGACGATCACTTCGGCCAGGGGCAGCTCGAAGTTGAGCAGGACGCGCTTGGGATCCAGGTATTCCATCTCGAGGAAGGTACCGCGCCGGTTCGTACCGAGTTCCATGAGCGTGCCGATATAGCTCGACGGGGTCACGATGCCGAGCTTGACCCAGGGCTCCCGGATCTCCTCGATCACGCCCGCGTCGGGCATCTTGGATGGGTTGTCCACCTCGACGACCTCGCCCGTGTTGATCAGGACGACTTTGTACTGCACCGACGGCGCCGAAGCGATCAGCTCCTGCCCGAACTCGCGCTCCAGACGCTCCTGGACGATCTCCATGTGCAACAGGCCAAGGAAGCCGCAGCGGAAGCCGAANNGCTTTCGGGCTCGAAGCTGAAGCTTGCGTCGTTGAGATGGAGCTTCTCCATGGCGTCGCGCAGCATCGGATAGTCCGAGCCGACGATGGGATAGATGCCGGCGAACACCAGGCTCTTGGCCGGCTGGTAGCCTGGCAGTGGGTGCTCGGCCGGAAGGGCGACCGTAGTGACGGTGTCGCCCACCTGGGCCTCGCGAACGCTCTTGAGGCCGGTCGCGACGTAGCCGACGTCCCCGGCGCGCATCTCCGCAGCGGGCACGAGCTGGGGCCGGAAATAGCCCATCTCCACGAGCTCGGCCTGCGCGCCCGAGCCCATGAGTCGGATTACATCGTGCTCACGGAGCGTTCCCTGGGCCAAACGGATGTAGACGACAACGCCTTTGTAGGCGTCGTAGTGCGAGTCGAAGATGAGGCCCTGGAGCGGCGCGTCCGGATCGCCCTTGGGCGGCGGGACGCGCTGGACGATTGCCTCGAGGATCTCAGCGACGCCTGTGCCGTCCTTGGCGGAGGCGAGCAAGACCTCCTCGCGCGGCATCGCCAGAACGTTCTCGAGTTCCTCGATGACCACGTCGATCTGAGCCGAAGGCAGGTCGATCTTGTTGAGGACCGGGATGATGGTCAGGTTCTGCTTCAGGGCGAGGTGGACGTTGGCGAGGGTCTGGGCCTCGATCCCCTGGGTCGCATCCACGACCAGGATGGCGCCTTCGCAGGCCTGGAGCGAGCGACTGACCTCATAGCTGAAGTCGACATGACCGGGTGTGTCGATCAGGTTGAGCCCGTACACCAGGCCGTCCGCCGCCGTGTACTCCAGCCTCACGGCGCGGGCCTTGATGGTGATGCCGTGCTCCTTCTCCAGGTCCATGGAGTCGAGCATTTGGCTGGTCATCTGCCGGGCGTCGATGGTGTGTGTCAGCTCGAGCAGTCGATCCGACAGCGTCGTCTTGCCGTGGTCGATGTGCGCGATGATCGAGAAGTTGCGCAGGCGCGCTTGGGGGATGGTCACGCATGGGAGTTTAGCGGGGACGCGTGCGTGGAGGTCGCGAGACAGGTACCAGCAAGGCAGGCCGGCGGGTCCGGGGTCCCAGTGTCCGGTGGTCCGGGTCGGCCCTCACTTCTCCGGCAATCTCGCAGGGAGGGCCAGCGTAGACTCGCGGAGTGCAGTTCCAGAGCATCCTGTTCGATCGACCAGACGCCGGCAGGCCGTTGGAGGACGGGGCCGCGCGCGAATTCCTGGCCGACCTGAGGCTCGATCGCGTCATCGGTTCGATCGTCGGGGATCGCGATGATTCCGGGTTGCGGCCGCTGTTCCTCGAGCCGCTCGGAAACGTCGATTCGATCAACTACCGGCAGGACGTGTTCCGCGATCTGGAGAACCCCGCGCTGGTGGCGCACGTGCGCTCCTTCTCCAGGGCTATGCGCTCAATGCGGGAGCATCTGGCCCAGGGTGAGCTGCTGTCCGGATACCAGAAGCTACGGTGGTTCGCGGGCGCCGTGAGCATCTACTGCGCGGCGGTGACCGACCTGACGGACGCGCTGGCGATGACGAATCTGCAGTCGCAGGGCTTTCTTGGTCTGCGCGGGTATCTGGAGTCGTATGCGAAATCGACCGAGTTCGCGGCCCTGGTCGCCGAAACCGAGAAGATCACGGCCGACGTGGCGTCGGTCGGATACCGCCTGCATGTCAGCGCCGATCAGGTTCGGGTCGCCAGAGCGACGGATCGGGCAGACGTGGACTACGCCGCGGAGATCGACCGGGTGTTCGAGAGGTTCAAGACCGACACGGTGACCGAGTACTCCTTCACCGCATCTGCGTCGGCCGAGATGTACCAGCTGGAAGGCGCCGTGCTGGACACGGTGGCGCAGATCTACCCGCGAGTCTTCGGCGAACTGGAGAGATACGCCGACCGACGAGCCGGCTACCTCGACGCCACGATCGCCGCCTTCGACCGCGAGATCCACTTCTACCTGGGATACCTAGCCCACATCGGAGAGCTGCAAGCCTCGGGACTTGCCTTCTGCTACCCGGTCGTGAGCGCCAGTTCGAAGGCGGTTTCTGGCAGTGCGGCGTTCGATCTGGCTCTCGCCCGCCGCCTGCACGGCTCGGCCACGGTCGTGACCAACGACTTCTACCTCGCGGATCCCGAACGGATCCTCGTGATCACCGGCCCGAACCAGGGCGGCAAGACGACGTTCGCGCGCATGTTCGGCCAGATGCACTATCTGGCAAGCCTCGGTTTGCCCGTGCCCGGCCGTGACGCAAAGCTGCTTCTTGCGGACAATATTCTCACGCACTTCCAGCGGCAGGAGAGGGTCGAGAACCAGCGAAGCGAACTCGAGGTCGGCCTCCTGCACGTCCACGCAATCCTCGAACTTGCGACCCTCAACAGCGTGATCATCCTGAATGAGGTCTTCAGCTCCACCTCCCTGACCGACGCGGTCTTTCTCAACAGGGCGGTCCTGGCCAGAGTGAGTGATCTCGATGCGCTGTGCGTCTGCGTCACCTTCCTGGACGAACTGTCGAAGCTGAATGAGAAGACGGTAAGCATGGTCGCCTCAGTCGACCCCGACGACCCGGCCGTGCGAACGTACGAGGTGGTTCGCCGGCCGGCCAACGGTCTCGCCTATGCGGCCGCGATCGCGGAGAAGTACCGGCTCTCGTACGAGAGCGTCAAGGGGCGGATCCAAGCATGAAGGCGCTGCTCCTTTACGCCGATCGCGACTTCGATCCGCAAGTCGCGCGGCCGGCCAATCGTGCGGAGGTCACCGAAGACCTGGGTCTGGAGCTGCTGTTCCGGTCGATGGCTCAGGGTGACGAGTTCGTGCTCGAGACCGTCCGGACGGTGGTGCTCTCGAGTCTGGTCGACCCAAACGAGATCCTCTATCGACAGCGAGTCCTCAAAGATTGCGCGGAGCACCCGGCCGCAGTCCGAGAGTTATACGAGCTGGCCGGAAAGACCCTCGCAGCCGAACGAAAGATCTGGGGCGGACTCCTGGACGACTATGCCGAGGGCGTCCTCCACAGGTCGGTGGCGGTCCTCGGAGTGTTGTCCGAGTCTCTCAAGCAGCTGCGCCGCATCGCCGACCGGCAGTCGGGCAAGTTTCGCTCCGAGGGACTCAACACCCTCTTCAGCATGCTTTCCCGTGATCTCGACGACGACTTCCTGAAGGCTCTCGATGGTCACCTGAAGCGCCTGACCTTCGGGAACGGTGTGTCGATGAGCGCCGTGCTTGGTGAGGCCAGTGCGAGCCCTTCGTATGTCCTGCTCGAACCGCGTCCGGCGACGTGGTACCGGTTCCTCGCGGATCGGATCGATGACGTTGGCACGGTCGACGTGCGGGCCCATCCAGCCCAGAAGGAGCCGTCTGCGCCGGTTCTATCGCCAGCCCTGGCCCTGGCGCCGATGCTGGCTTTGCGGCCTGGCGGCAGGGCGGTGGGCAGTACTGAGGAAGGCCGCTTGAACGCCCTGTCCGATCTGAAGGCCAGGGGTATCAGCTCCGTCGCCATCTCGCTCGCCCAGGCGTCCGATAGCATCCTGGCCTTCCTGCGGAGCCTGAGATTCGAGCTTGCTTTCTACGTCGGCTGTCTCAACCTCCACGACCAGCTGGCGGGAATGGGCCAGCCCGTTTGCGCGCCGGAACCCCTGACTGGCGGCGGAACCAGGCTGAGCGGGCACGGCCTGTACGACGTCTGTCTCAGCCTGAGCATGAGAGCGAAGGTCGTTCCGAACGACTTCGATGCCGACGGGAAGACGCTCGTCATGATCACCGGCGCCAATCGCGGCGGGAAGTCGACCTTCCTGCGCAGCGTCGGCCAGGCTCAGCTGATGATGCAATGCGGCATGTTCGTGGCCGCCGACGCGTATCGGGCCAGCACCTGCGACGGTCTGTTCACTCACTTCAAGAGAGAGGAAGACCCGACCATGAGGAGCGGCCGGCTCGACGAGGAACTGAGCCGGATGAGCGCAATCGTGGACGCCGCGAGACCGGGCAGCATGCTCCTGGCCAACGAATCGATCGCCTCGACGAATGAGCGCGAGGGTTCGGCGATTGCCCGCCAGATCGTTCGCGGCCTGACGGAGTCGGGAGTCCGAGTCGCGTATGTGACCCACCTCTTCGATCTGGCCCGTGGTTTCTTCGACCAGAACTTGGACTCTGCGCTGTTCCTGCGAGCGGAACGAGAGGACGATTCGCGGCGCACCTTCAAGGTCGTAGAGGCGGAGCCGCTCCCAACGAGCCACGGCGAGGACCTCTACCGGCAGATCTTCGGCGGCGACCGCCGCGCGCGTGGCGCCCCGGTCCGATAGAAGAGCCCGGCGAGAAGACTCGCCGGGCTTCGTTGGTTAGCGGCACTGGCCGAGGCGATGCCGCCCTCGAAGGTCAGTGCTCGACGACCTTGGGCAAGGACTTGGCCTGCTCGATCCAGCCGGCCACGACCGCTTCGCTCGGCACGCGCCGCACGAGCTTCTTGGCCTCGTTGACCTCGGCCAACTTAGCCGCCAGGTTGGCCGGAACGCGGTGAGCCAGCTCGATCGGGGAGTCGACGCCGGCGGCCTCGAGAAGGTCCGAGTACTCGGAGCCAACGCCGTCGAGTCGGTAGAGATCGGCGTGGTTCACCCATTCGAGGATCTTGCCGTGTGAGATGCCGGTCGCCTTTTCGAGTTCGTCGCGTCCCTTCGACGTGGCGCCGCGGGCGAGAAGATCGTCGATCGTGTGTACCCCGTCCTCTTCCAGCTTGGCCGCGTAGACGGGTCCGATGCCTTCGACATCGACGATGTTCATGAATGCCTCCTTGGCGATAGGACCAGACAGCACGGCGGAGAGTATGCGCCGTGATGTGCTGGAAGTGGCGAAAACGATTTCGGGACAACGGCCGCCTTCGCGCCGTCCCCTCCCCGATGCTCCCCGCCTGGGGCGCCGGCGCGCCCGCTCCTGGGACGCAACTGCACGAAGACCGTGCACACGCTCCGGGTACGGACTCTGGTACCATCAACCGTCGCGCCAGGCGACGCCTGTTAATGCTGCCTGCCGCCATCCGAATGAGCACAGAGGTCTTCGAACTTGGCCAAGACGCCCCGAGGCTGGACCGGCGCCCGCACGCCGTCAGCGATCAAGCGGGTCCGCCAGGCAGAGCGCCGGCGGGCCATCAATCAACCGAGCCGCAGTGCGGCGAAGACGTACGCGGCAACGGCCGTGAAAGTCGCCACTGGCGCGGTTGAAGGAGACACCGCCGAAGCTCTGGCAGCCGCGATGAGCGCGCTGGACAAGGCCGCCAAGGTGGGAGTCATCCACCCTAATGCCGCGGCCCGTCGAAAGTCGCGCCTGGCTCTCAAGATCAACGCCCTCGCGGCCGGTGGCACCGTTCAGACCGGCGGTCGAGCGGCCAAGACTACGGGCACAGCCGCCGCCATCAAGGCCGCGCGCACCCGGATCGCTTCGGGCAAGGCCATCAAGGCCAAGGGCCCGCAGACCGCCGCCGGCAAGGCTCGCGCCGCGTTGTCGAAGTCGGCCCGCGCCGAGGCTGCTCCAGCCGCCGCGATCGCACCGGCCACGGAGAAGGCCGCCGCACCGAAGAAGGCCGTCGCGGTCAACGCTCAGGCCAAGGCTCAGGCCAAGGCCGCGAAGCCGGCCGCCAAGGCCGCGAAGCCGGCCGCCAAGGCCGCCAAGGCCGCCAAGGCCGCACCGGCCAAGGCCGCGCCGGCCAAAGCCGCCAAGCCGGCGGCCAAGGAGAAGCCCGCCGCCGAGGCCGCGCCGGCCAAGGAGAAGGCTCCTGCCAAGGTCGAGAAGCCGGCAGCGAAAGTGAAGCCGGCAGCCAAGACCGCTCCGGCCAAGGAGAAGGCTCCTGCCAAGGCAGAGAAGCCGTCACCAAAGTCGGCGCCCAGGAAGCCGTAACCGCGGAGCCGCAGGTTCGAAGAACCACAGCGCCAGGTCGCGAGACCTGGCGCTTTCGATTTCGGAGGTATCGTGTTCGACCATCGAGCTCACGCCAGGGAGCTCGCCCGAGCGTCCATCGCGCGTGGCGACGTGAACGGCTGGTTCGAGCGGCTGTACGTCGACTCGGAGCGCGACGGCTTCCGAATCTCGTGGGTCGATCTGGCGCCGAATCCGTACCTAGTGGAATGGCTGCGAGGCCGGGCCACTCCACTCTCCGGTCGAGCCATCGTCGTTGGCTGTGGCTACGGCGACGACGCTGAACTGCTGGCCTCCGCCGGCCTGGTGGTGACGGCCTTCGACATCGCGCCATCGGCGATAGCTCACTGTGCGGCACGCTTCCCCGAATCCAAGGCGAACTACCGGGTCGCCGACGTTCTTGCAGCACCGTCGGAGTGGGTCAGTGCCTTCGATTTCGTGTTCGAGGCCTACACCGTCCAGGTTCTGCCCGGGAAGGCCCGAGCGGAGTGCGCCCGGTCGATCGGCAGACTGGTGGCGCCCGGCGGGACGCTTCTGGTGGTGGCTCGGAGCCGCAGGCCGGAGGATCCGGAGGGTTCCATGCCGTGGCCGCTGACGCGCGCCGAGCTGGACGATTTCGCCGCTCCGGGCCTGGAGCTGCTGTACCTCGATGAGGTGCTCGAGCCGGGCGATCCGCCAGTGCCAAGGTTCGTGGCGGAGTTCCGGGCGCGCAGATAGCCTCGTCCGGAGCAAGCTCCACGGAAGGTCCACACCGCCTCCATCGGCACTTCACGATCGTTCCACGACCGACACCGAGACTCGATCTCGACCGGTCGACAAGGAACCGTACCCGAACTCCAGACGCACAGGCGACCGGCACTTCAGAGCAGGAGATAGGCGATGAGCCCGATCCATCGCGTAGGTTTGACAATCGCCGGCATCGCCGCCGCGGTCACGGTGGCCGGGGCTTTCGTCGTTCAGGGGTACGTGGCGGCGCAGCAGGCTCAGACCCAGGCTACCGCAGCCGCAACGGCAGAAGCGGCCGCTACCACCCTCCCGACGCAGATCGTGTACATCAAACCCGCCCCGACGCCGGTAGCTCAGGCGACTCCGGCCCCGGTCCAGCAGCCGCCGGTGATCCATGTCGTCGTGCCCGGCTTTGGGGACGACGGGGGGCGCGACGGGGGGTCCGATCACTGATGGACGATTCCGTTTCTACCTCGCCCCAGCTCTCCCCCTTGGTGAGGAGAGCGCCAGGGCCCCCCGCGGCCCACGCTCCCAGGTCAAAGCCAGACGCCAGGCCGATGCGAATTGCCCTCAGCGCGGCCGGCCTGGCGGCATTCTCGGCGATCGTCTCGGCGGTAGTGATCCCGCCCACACCTGTCGTTCAGGCACCGGCGCTGTATGGCCAGCAGGCGGCGCAGGGCGGGCCCGGCTCGGCAACCAGCGTCCAGGCTCCGATCCAGTACGTCCAACTCCAGCCCGGCCAAACCGCTCCACCCGGCGCTACGGTCGTCGATTCGTCGGCTCGACCGGCGGCGGCAGCCGCTCCGGCGGCCCCGGTTCCGGCGCCTGCGCTGAAGCCAATAATCATCAGGACTACGCAGTCCGGCAAGGTCATCCCATGACCGCCGCTCCGGGCATTCGAGGCCTTCTGACACCGCAAACCCTCCGCAAATTGCTCCTCCAGCTTCCGGGCGGCCACGTCTCCCCCGGCCGCCCGGCGGCCTCTCCCGACCCGCGTTCCGCGGTTTCACCGGTTCGAAGAACCGCCCTCACTCGCTCCTCA
>PMKN01000022.1 GCA_003158675.1 Chloroflexota bacterium
ACACCACGTTAGGGGACGCGACCGAAACCCGACCCGGACAGGGGCAGTAGTTCCGTGAACTTCCTGCATTCAGAAGTCCAGGTTGGCCCAGGTCAGGCAATCGTCGTCCAGCTCGATCACGCCGCGAACGTGCAAGTGATGGACGACAGCGATTTCCACCGGTATCAGCAAGGCCAGGAGCACCGCTACTTCGGCGGCCTGGTCAAGCGCAGCCCTGCTGTTATCCGCCCGCCGCACAGCGGGCGCTGGCACGTAGCCATCGATCTCGGAGGCTACTCAGGGCAAGTCCGAGCATCCGTGGCGGTGCAATAGCGGCCGGCCCAGACTGGCGCTGCTAAGCTGGCGGCGTTGGATTGGGGATTCCCGGTCGGCGGAGAGCCTCGGCGGATGCGCCGGGGCTTTCTGATATGGTCCGCTCCGACGAAGCCAGGCGCACGCCGGACATCGATCGGCTGGACGGGCAGCCTGAACAAATGGCGGTAGAGCGGGTGAAGGCAAAGGCCAGGAGCAGACAGCATGCCCAGACGGTGGCGTTTCAAGTCACGTGAGAGCGGATTCGAGATCGTATCGGAGCTGTGGCTTTACCCAGAACTCGACTGGTCGCACATTGTGGGCGACCTCGACACCGACGACGGCGACGAGCAGCTGGCAGCCGTCGTGGACTGTGTCCGCCGGCGAAATCCCTCCGCCTGGCAACACGATCGGGTCCCAATCCTCTGGAGCGTTGAAGGGACGGAAGGCATCGGGGAGTTCGCGCCATACGTACGGCCCCGAGGCGAGACGATCGATTTTCTGACCTTCTTCACGTGGCCCACGGATGCCGCGACGGGCAAGTCTCTTGACTGGTTTCGCGATCTCGAGGTCAAGAACGATCGGTTCCCTGCCTTCGCCAAGGCTCTCGGATGGAAGCCAGCACCCCTCACGGCAACGGCCCCGCTGAAGTCCATCTGGCTGTCGCGAAACCATGAGCCACCGGAGTAGCACGCAGCCCGAAGTCAGCTGGGCTCCGTGCCGTCGCTGACGTCGAGCGCGCAGTTGTAGTCGAAGAGCGCCGGGATCTGCGACTGGTATGTCTGGAGCTGGTTCAGCGCCGTTCCGTTCCGGCCATCAAGCTCCTCCCCAAAGCTTCGCCACTCCGCGCAAATCAACCTTGTCCAGCTTGTCCCAGGTGAGCACTATTCGCGCCTTTTCCGTGACCACTTGGCGTTTGCTCTCATCCAAGAACGAGAGGACGATCAAGTTGACCATCACCTGTGGCGGCAGCCCAACGCCAGCCAAGTAGCCGCCGACTAGCGGCACGTTCAACGTATCCCCGTTCAGGTCAATTCGAGCCTGGCGCCAAAGGCCACGAAGGGCTTCCATCATCACGGCCACGTCCGAACTCGCCTTGCACGTGATCGGATCGGTGTGCGTGGACGCAAAGGCCAAATACCGGCGACTGCCAGCCTCAATCAGAGCGGTTGTGCCAATTGGATAGCGCAGTGGCTTTCCGATTGGCCTGTCTATCCGGTCTGAAGGCAGAGACTCCAGGCGTTTGGCAATCTGGGTGTCGAATGTCTTCGAGCCCCCGGAAAGTCGGAGCTCGATCAGGATCCCATGCAGGCTCTTGGGAGAAACCGGTTGACCGATCTCGCTGTCGAAGAACTCTCCGACCGGAATCGCGACGACACCATCGGTCGCGAAGATGTCGCCGAAGAGAACCTCCAGAGAGACGTTGCCGAGCGGGAGTGGGACCACCACCTTGGTCGGCCTCCACGCGGACCGCACAGCATTTGCCGCGCTGAGGATCACGATCGCCACCAACAAACCTGGGTCCGATAGCACCGGCCACGCCAAGAAGTGCGCAGCGACCTCGGTGGTTGCCCAAAGCAGGCTGAAAGCGATCCAGAAGCCCACGATTGCGTCGTGCCCAACCGAGAGAGGACGACATCGAAGCCCTTTCAGGAAGCCTCTCAATGGATCACTCCTAGCTCCCGAGCCGCGAGCCCCCGGACACGAGCGCGGGTAGCAGCGAATCGCGGACATTCGCCAGGGTCCGATTCTCGTGGACGGACGAGGCTATCCGATCTATCGCCGGACGAACCTGATCAGTGAAGGCAGACGCGAGCGCAATGGGTGGCACTACCAGGGGAAACCGGGCCATGTCAGTCCAGCTCGTTCGGGGCATCCTCGTTCCGGCGGAACTGGCGTTCGTGTACTCGATGAATTCATCGCTCGACGTATGCCCAAGGACCACGCCGAACCAGAGTTCTTCCTTTGGCACGACGACGACGATGTCAGTCGAGCAAACGCCATCTGTTGGCGCAACGCCCACCTTGTGAAAATACGGCCGGAGCTTCCCGAACAGGATTTCGCCTGTGTGGAACTCCGACTTGCCGCTCTCCGCCGACTCGGCTCTGCCCCATTCGGCGAGGGCAATGCTCTTGCGCGGCATGTGCTCCAGGCCGATGTAAGGAGTCGCAGGGTCGATGTCGGTTGGCTTAACGGCCAAGCGTGAACTGGTGGCAATGTCGCCCAGTGCAGCGATCCGCCAGCCGCACGGGATCTCGCCGAACTCGGAATCGCAGAACGAATCCGGAAAGAGTTCGGCGACTTCTTCAGGCAGCCTGGGGTTGCAGCCTTCGGCTTTGGCGCGGACGGGNNAGGGTCTGGCTCATGCGGCGGTTCTGCTCGATCTTGTCGTCCAGCACCCCAAGAATGCGGCTGATCCTCTTCTGCACCGACAACGGTGGCATCGGGACCCGTAGCCGATGAACCGACGTGATATTGAGGTTCTGCTGGGCGGAGCCCGTGGCAACCGAGCTAAGTAGGTGCTGCCCCTCCGGCGAATTGAAGAAGTATGTGTAGAACTTCGGGTCTGCTCGGTCGGTGCGCAAACGGAAACAGATGAGGAACGCGCCCGGAAGTACCGGCAGTCGATGCTCGACGAAGACCGCCGTCGTGCCGACGCGCCCGCTTCGCGTAATCACCAAATCGCCGGACTGCAACAGATGTTGTCGGAACTTCGCAAGGTCAAGCTTGGCGAGTGGCATCGTGCTGTATTCGATCCGCCCGTCCGCTCTGATGTCCGTCGTCCTCAGAGTGGCGACATTCCCATCGACGGCGTACGCCTCACCCGAGAACCGAGGCCCGAACGCGCTGTGGGAGCAGAGCTCGATGAATGGGACTGCTGGCCACTCACTCCCCATACCCGANNGTATCGGCCGGGAGTGAGGACGTGACCGTGGCCGCGGATCTCATCGAGCCTGGCGGACTTGCAGAAGCCGGCGACATCCGCGTATTCGGACGCGTCGGGATCGCCGCGCCAGGCGTGGTAGGTGCCGGCGACCCTGGCGATGTCGGTGTCGGTTAGTTCGCGGTGCGTTCGATCGGTCATCGAGCCGAGCTTTCGGGCGTCGATGAAGAGCGTCTCGCCGCGCCGGTCGCGGAAGCCGCTGTTGCGCTTGTCGCGGGCGAGGAACCACAGGCAGACAGGGATCTGGGTCGAGTAGAAGAGCTGGCCGGGCAGGGCGACCATGCAGTCGACCAGGTCCGCCTCGACGATCGACTTTCGGATCTCGCCTTCGCCCGACTGGTTGGTGCTCATCGAGCCGTTCGCGAGCACGAAGCCGGCGATGCCGGTGGGCGCCAGGTGGTAGATGAAATGCTGGACCCAGGCGAAGTTGGCGTTGCCCGCGGGCGGCGTGCCGTAGACCCAGCGCTTGTCGTTGCGCAGCAGCTCGCCGCGCCAGTCGCTGTCGTTGAAGGGCGGATTGGCCAGGACGTAGTCCGCCTTGAGGTCCGGGAAGGCGTCGGCGTGGAAGCTGTCGCCCTGGGCGATGTTGGCGCCGATGCCGCGGATGGCGAGGTTCATGTTGGCCAGGCGCCAGGTGGTGTAGTTGGACTCCTGGCCGTAGATGCTGATGTCGCCGACGCGGCCGCGGTGCTCCTCGATGAACTTCTCGCTGCTGACGAACATGCCGCCCGANNCGGCGCCAGCATCTCGACGAGCACGCGGACGACGTGGCGCGGCGTGTAGAACTGGCCGCTCTGCTTACCCTCCGCGCTGGCGAACTGGGCGAGGAAGTACTCGTATACGCGGCCGAGGATGTCCTTGGCGCGATCCGCCGGGGTGCCGAGGCCGATGTCGCTCACGAGGTTGATGAGCTGGGCGAGGCGAGCCTTGTCGAGGCCGGGGCGGGCGAAATCCTTTGGGAGAACGCCTTTGAGCGTGGGGTTCTCGCGCTCGATGGCGTCCATGGCGTCGTCGACGGTGCGGCCGATCGTGGGCTGGGGCGCCTGCGCCTTGAGGTGGGACCAGCGGGCNNGTCCATGTTGTTGCGGAGCATGTCCGCGGAGGCCCAGAGCTTGGCTTCGAGGCCGTTCGTGGCGCTGGCTTCGGGCGAGGCGGAGCCGGCCGTTCGCTGGCCTGAGGCGCGGCTGGTTCGGGCTCCGCGAGGGCTCAAGAGTCACCCCCAACTTGGGCGTCCACTCAGGCGCGCCACCACGACGGATCTGGGCGCGCCGGTCCCTCTCAGCCTACTGCGTGCGGGCCCTCCAGTGGTTGCGTGTTTGTACGCATAGCGGGTTGATCGCGGGTTAAGCAGCGCTCGCTACCGTCCGCGGCGTGGTCGAGTACACATGGGACCCGGACAAGGAGGCCGAGAATGTACGCAAACACGGCGTCGCGTTCCAAGAGGCCCGGACGGTTCTTCGCGGGTATCTCACCGTTACTTGGTCCGACGTGCTCCACTCGGCCCAGGAACCGCGGTTCAAGAGCATCGGTTACTCCGATCTCGGCCGTATCCTGGTGGTGGTAACCTCCGATAACGGGATCCAACCCCGCCTCATCTCCGCATGGCGCGCCTCGAAGCGCGAACGTGATGCATACCAACGACGACGGCAACACCGACTCCGCCGACATCCTTGAGTCCGGGAACGTGGAGTTCGGCAGGTATGCCAGGATGGAAGCCAATGGCTTCGGCATCGTCATCGACGGAGCGGTCGAGTACTCGCTCCGGCTGATCCCCTCCAACAAGATCCTGGGGCGTTTCGCGTCCACGCACGAGGCCTGGCCGGCCGTCCTTGCCGAGATCGAGCGCGGGATCCCGGCGAAATGCCTTGTCCTCGATTGGCACTGGGCGAATGGCAGGACCGGTCGAGTCAGCTCCGGCCGGAATCTTGCCTTCACGGCCCGGTCCGGGCTGGGGCTGCCCGCCGACCACCTGCGCGCCGCCAGCTGAGTCCCTCGGCCGCGGACCTACTCGAGCGACAGTGTGCGGGGCAACAGAGGCCTGGGCAGGAACCTCGTCGATTCGTTCGAGAGGTCCGCCAGTGTCTCGTAGGCGTCCTCGCCTTCGAGAATCACGGCCGTGTTGCCTTTGGATTTGAGCGATACGATCGCCTTCGGATACCCGGCCTCGAAGACGAAGTAGAGACGCTCTGACACGTTTCTCTCCCAAGCAATCGGCCATCTCGGGCAGGCGGCGATCGTCACGCCTTCAACCTGCTCGCCGGGGCGGCTCGGCGCTGCGCTTAGTCCGTGTCTTCGGTGAGCCGGTCGTAGAACTCGACGTAGGCGTCCGGCATGTCGCTGTCTCGGACCTCGATGGCCATGCGCGGGTGGATGTTGAGCTGGCCGGTCAGCATGTACGGGATCGAGTAGCCCCAGTCGAGCTCTTTGCGGAGCGGCACGAACAGATCCTGCACGCACTGGAGCACGGGCCGAAGGTGGAACTTGGGATTCTTGAGAAAGCCCAGCAGCAGCTCGGTCGGGCAGTTGCCGGCTCCGCGGCCCAGGCCGGCGATCGTGGCGTCCAGCCAGGTCGCGCCCGAGAGCATGGCCTCGATCGTGTTGGCATAGGCCAGCTGCTGGTTGTTGTGGGCATGGATGCCGACCTCTTTGCCGGCGTCGTGGGCCATCTTCACGAACTTGCCGGTCAGATCGCGGATCTGCTCGGAGTAGAAGGAGCCGAAGCTGTCGACCACGTACACCGCGTCGACCGGGCCCGCGACAATGACCTCCAGGGCGTCGAACAGCTCGCGTTCCTGGACGGTCGAGAGGGCCATCAGATTGAACGTGGTCTGGTAGCCCTTGTCGTGGGCATCCTTGATCATGTCGATCGCGGTTGGCACCTGGTGGACGTAGGCGGCGACACGAACGCACGACAGGACGCTCTGCTCGCGCGGCAGGATGTCGGTGTGGTAGTCCGTGCGATCGGCGTCGGCCATGACCGACAGCTTCACGGCGCTCGGGCCGGCCGCAGCCGCCTCGCCGACGATCCGGCGCAGATCGTCCTCGCTGCAGAACTTCCATGGACCGGCGGTCGACTCCGCGAAGATCTTGCGGTCCGCCTTGTAGCCGAGCTCCAGGTAGTCGATCCCGGCAGCCACGGCCGTCTCGTAGACGCGCTGCACGAATGGGTACTCGAAGCGGTGGTCGTTCATCAGGCCGCCGTCTCGGATCGTGCAGTCGAGGACCTTCAACTCCGGCCGGAAGGTCACCCACGAGTCGATGCGCCGCGCGCCGGTGTCGCCGCCCTGGGCAGTCAAGTGGACGCTCCTCAGTCGTTAGTCTGGGCTTCGCTGAGATTTGCCGGGCACAAGACTGCGGTGCGCGGCGCCGATAGTCAACGCCGGAATGGCCCGGCCGGCGGGCTATGCCTGGGCGATCACTCCGATCGAGACCCTGAAACCGGCGCGGCGTTGCAGCGGAGGCATCAGCGTTTCCTGGCCGATCGGCGCGTCTACCGGGAACCAGCGCACCCACTCCTTGTTGAAGGCGTTGAACTCGGTAGGGTCGCGCAACGACCAGTTGGCCCAGACCACCTTGTCCAGGGAGCTTCCCTCAGCCTCCAGCATTGCCTTCAGGTTGCGAAGACATTGACTGGATTGTTCCTTGATCCCTCCCCCGACGACCTTCTCGGTGACGGGGTCGACGGGCCCAACCGATGACACGTAGACCATGCCTCCGGCCCGGATCGCCCGCCCACGCAGGAGTGACGGATCGAGAGACTGAAGCTCCCCCCTCGTGAACCTCGACTTCCCCGTTCGGCTCCGGTCCGGGCGCAGCGGGTCTTCCGGCGGAATCCCGAATTCGCCGGGTGGAAGCTCGACAAAGGAATCCTTGAACTTCGGCATGAATGTGGGCCGAATCCCGGTTGGCTTCAGGACCCCTTCGACCCTGTCGTCGCTGACTCCGGTCTGCTCGAAGGCGAAGATGTCCTGGAAGAGGATCTCGTCTTCTTCGATGCCGTAGATCTCGGTGATGTTGACTACCTTGCGGGAGCCGTCCTTGAGCCGCGCGGTATGGACGATGAGGTCCACGGCCGAGGCGATCTGCTCGCGGATCGAACGCAGCGGCAGCTCGTAGCCGGCCATGAGGACCATGGTTTCGATCCGGGAGAGCATGTCCTTCGGCGTGTTCGCGTGGCCCGTCGACAGCGATCCATCGTGGCCGGAGTTCATGGCCTGGAGCATGTCGAGGGCCTCGCCGCCTCGGCACTCGCCGACGATGATNNCCCTTGTCGTGGGCGTCCTTGACCATGTCCAGCGCGGCGGGCACCTGGTGGACGTAGGAGGCGATCCGAATGCACGATAGAACGCTCTGCTCGCGCGGCAGGATGTCGGTGTGGTAGTCCGTGCGCTCGGCGTCGGCCATCACGGTCAGCTTCACGGCGCTCGGATTCTCACCGACGATGCGGCGCAGATCGTCCTCGGTGCAGTACTTCCACGGGCCTGAGTCCGCGAAGATCTTGCGGTCCGCCTTGTAGCCGAACTCCATATAGTCGATCCCGGCGGCCACGCACGTTTCGTAGATGCGCTGCACGAATGAAGGCTCGAAGCGGTGGTCGTTCATCAGGCCGCCGTCGCGGATCGTGCAGTCGAGGACCTTCAACTCCGGCCGGAAGGTCACCCACGAGTCGATGTGTCGCGTGCCGGAGTCGCCGCCGGTATTGCCGCCGGTAACGCCGCCCTGGGCAGTCAAGTTGCCGCTCCTCTGTGGTTCGCCCCGTGCTAGCCGGGATGTGCGGGGCACACTAGCGGGCCCGAGTGGTCAGAGTCAACGCCGAAAGTCACGCCACTCGCCGCACACCGACACGACTTGGCGCGACGCGGGTCGCCTCGAGGCCGTCCGCCCCCGGCGCCATGCCGGTCAGGCTACCCTCAGCGCCAGGCTGAAACCCTCCCCGGCCGCCACGGCCTTGAAGTCCACCAGGCGCCACGGGCGCAACTCGCCGCGCCGCTGGCCGCCGCCCCAGGCGACGACGTCGCCGCCGCCGCGCAGCGCTACCGCGTGGAACATGCCGGCCGAGATGGCAGTCACCTCCGCGAGATTCGACGGGACGTCCAGCTGTCCGAAGTTGTTGTCGCCCCAGGCTGCCACCGTCCCGTCGTCCAGCAGGGCGAGGCTGAAGTCGCCGCCTGCCGAGATGGCCGTCACGCCGCGGACCCCGGTCGGAACCTTTGACTGGCCGAATGTGTCGTCGCCCCAGGCCACGACCCTACCGTCGCGGCGCAGGGCGAGGGCGTGGTATTTGCCGGCAGAGATGGCGATCACGTTCGTCAGCCCAATCGGCACGGGCAGCACTCGCGAAGCGTCGTCTCCCCAGCCCACGACGCTGCCGTCCTGCCGGAGGGCAAGCCCGAAGTCGCGCCCGGCCGCGATGGCGGCGACAGCCTCCAGGTCCGAAGGAACGTCCGTCTGGCCCCGGTCGTTCGCGCCCCAGGCCGCGACCGTGCCGTCGGCTCGCAGCGCCAGGCTGAAGCCGTCGCCGGCGGCGATCGCGGTCGCGCCGACGATTCCGTCGGGCACGTCCGTCTGGCCGAAGGAGTCGTCGCCCCACGCCCCCACTCGGCCGCCTTCGTCGAGAGCCAGCGAGTGGTCGACCCCGGCTGCGACGGCCACGAGGGCTGTCATCGGAAGCGGCTCCCCGACCTCCGTGTCGGCATCCCGACCCCAGGTGAAGACCGTCTCCGGAGCGGCTCGGCCCACCCCAACCGCATCTCGGCTCAACGACCAGACGGGGGAGGCGAAGCCAATCAGGATCAGCGCCACGGCCGCGAGCAGAGCGGCATCGGGCAGGGCCGCAAACCCGCCCCTGCGGGCCATTTCGAGCTGCCCGGCGATCCACGGCAGCGAGCCGGGAGCCATCTCGTCGAAGGTGACCACGCAGAGCAGAGCCGCGCCCGCAGCACTGAACTGCCACAGCCGCCGCTGCGACTCGCCCGCCACCGCCGCGGAGAAGCACACGTAAGCCAGGGCGACGAGACCGCCACACTCGAACGGCAGCAACCACCCGCCGACTGACCGGGCCACGATCTCAGAGTCGGGGGCGGCGCCCGCCGCGGGGATCCACTGGGCGATGTTGAGCGGCGCGATCAGGGCCGCGATCACGATCGCTCGGGACGCCACGTCCGGCATCCACGGGTCGCGGGAGCGGCGCGATCGCTCCAGACCCAGGGCCACGATCACCGGCCCCAAGCTCGCGACGGCCAGCGCCACGGCGACCGCGACCGACAGCGGCGCGTCGAGGCCGGTCATCGGAACGTACGCCAGCCGCCCGAACCAGAGGGCCAGGCCCGCGATGGCCGGCACGGTGGACCAGCAAATCGAGCCGAGCATGACCAACGGGGCCGACCGCCAGGCGTCCGGACGCCATATCAGGATGCCCACAGGCAGAAGGGCCAGACCGAGCGCGTAGCCAAGACGCCCGACCGCGCTCATAGAGGTTGCGGGCGTGGCCGCCGACCATCCTTCGGGGAGACTGGCGCCTGAGAGCGTCGCTATCGCCACCGCCAGCGCGAACACCGCGAATGGCAGCATCCCCAAGGAGATCCGCTCACGCAGGCGCCCGATACGGTCGACCGGGCGGAGGCGGCGCGGCGGCTCGGCATATAGATGGAGACCATCCATCCAATCGTCCGCGATCTTGCCCGGCGACCGAGGGTCCCCCGGTGGTCCTTCCCGATGGGCGGAGCGGTGCTGCTCCACGTGGATCGACCCCAGCCGCTCCATCGTCAGGGCCTCGGGCCGCTCCTCCCACTCGACGAGCTCAGCGAGAGAATCACCGCCCGCTGCGGGACGCGACAGGTCCGCCCATGGACGTGGCCCGCGGCCAGTCTCCGGTACTCGTCGCCGCATTCTCAGCCCTCGGCTCAACCCCGAATGAAGCTTCGGCCGCGATCATATGCCGTTCGCCTCGCCCGGTAAATGGCCGTCTGGGCGCCGACCGGCTTCGACACGAGCCTGCGTGGAACGGACCGGCACCCGCCTGGCCCAGCGCCACCGAAACTGCCACACTCCGGCTCATGTGCGGACGCTTCACCCAGAGACCCACCAGCGAAATGGCGGCCATCTTCTCCGCTGTAGATCGACTCGATGACGCGGACTCGTACTTCAACGTCGCCCCGACCCAGCGCATCGCGGTCGTAGTGGAACGGCCCGAGCGAGAGCGAGCGATCGTCGGCTATCGCTGGGGCCTCGTGCCATCCTGGACGAAGGGGACGGCTCGAATTCCCGAGAGGATGTTCAACGCTCGTGCGGAGACTGTCGCTGCCCGACCCATCTTTCGCGGCCTGCTGGCCAAGCATCGCCTGATCGTTCCAGCCGACGGCTTCTATGAGTGGCGCCACGGCGCTGGCGGATCTCGCCAGCCCTACTACATCCGTCGGGTCGACGGCCGACCCCTCGCCCTCGCGGGTCTGTGGGCCTCGTGGCACGATCCGGATGCACCTGAGGATGTCCACGAGCCGCTGCGCTCGGCAACCATCCTCACGACCCAGCCCAATGCGCTCCTTGGCCAGATCCACGACCGGATGCCCGTCATCCTGGCCGAATTCGACTGGGACGACTGGCTGGACCCGAACCTCACCGATCCGACGAGCGTGCTACCGCTGCTCGGTCCGGCAGCGGCTGACCTCCTCGAAGCAATCCCGGTCGGACCGCGCGTGAACTCCGCCCGCAACCAGGGGCCCGAGTTGGTCGAGCCGGTCGGGCCCGCTCTGGCGGTCTGAGACATTGCCATGACCGTCGGCCGTGACGCGGCGGCAGACGATGCTCCTGGAATTGCGTACCCTGGTGGCCCGGAGGAGATGCGTCTGTGGGTCCACCATTCGTCGCTCGTGTCCGAGCGTCGCTCAATACTCCACCTTGGGCGGGGTTCCTGTCTTTCCTGTTCCCGGGCCTTGGTCAGGCGTCGGCGGGCAGTCGGGCCCGCGGCGCGATCGTCGCGATCCCGGTGCTGGCAGTCCTGGGTGCCTTCGCACTGACCCTGATCTTCGAGCCCGGCTCGCTGGCCGGCCTGACTCAAGACCAGGGGTGGCTGACGAGGCTGCTGATCCTCAATCTGATCCTGTTCGCCTACCATCTGTGGGCCGTCCTCGACGCGTACGCACTGGCCGGCGGACCGCGACCCGACAAGCTCGGGCTGATGGAGTCCCACAAGTGGGCCACCGTGGTCGGCATCGGCATCCTCGTGGCGTGCACCATCGGCGTCCACGCGGCCGCGGCCGAGGTCGACTTGAGCTGGCAGCACGCTCTCGACTGCCGCACCGCGGCGGTACCGTGCGGGTACGACATCTCCTACCCGCAGTGCGGTCGGCCGTTCCCTGCCGGTGCCGACTTCGGGATCGTCGGCGCGAACCATGGCATCGACTTCAAACCGAATCCATGCCTGGGACCGGGCGACGGTCCGCCCGAGCTGACCTGGGCGGGCGGAGCAAGGGCGCAGTTCTACGCCAACACCGGCAACCCAGGCCACGATCTTTCCTCCCGCTGGCCGGATGGTCAGGTGTCACCGCGCCCATGCGACACCGCCGCGGTGCCGGGATCGGACACCGCCGATTGCGCCTACGACTACGGCTGGAACGCCGCCGCCGACTCCTACAGTTCAGCGGTCAGCGCCTACGTCTTCCTGGGCCTGGCTTCTCAGGGCGCAACCAGCACCCCGTCCCCGAACACGTGGTGGCTCGACGTCGAGATCACCAACAGCTGGCAGACCGACGTCACCCTCAACGTGGCGGATCTGAGTGGCGCGGTCGCGTATCTCCAATCGGTGAACGCGGCCGGCATCGGCTTCTACTCGACTCAGTACCAGTGGAACCAGATCACGGGCGGCACGTCGGTCTTCTCGGCCTATCCGAGCTGGGTGGCCGGTGCTAGATCCGCCGGGCAGGCCGTTGCCAGCTGCGGCGCCAAAGGCTTCACCGGCGGCCGTGTCGCATTGGCCCAGTATCCCGCCGGCGGCTTCGACGCGAACTATCTCTGCTAGGCGCTGGCGATCCCGCCCCAGCCAATGAAGCCGTCAACCCGGATCGAATTTACGGCTGGACGTTCGCCTCGCCCGAGTTCGCGTCGACATCCACGGTGACCCCCGCCGCGTCCGTTGCCGGGGCGGAAGACCCCGCAGAGCCCAGCAGGACCTCCCAGTACGAGGAGCTCCTCTCGGTAGAGACGGCGCACTGGAGGCACAGATACGCCGACCGAAGCGCCAGGACCGGCCCGGACGCTGCCGACTGCGCCAGCTCGACCGCCCGACCCTCCCCGAGGACTGGCGCGAGGACTCCCTTTCCCCACGCGTTGGCGTGATCGACAAGCGCGAAGACCTGGCCATTCGACCCGTTCACCAGGACCTCGAGGTCGTGCCACCAGCCCTGGGCGCCTACGGCTCCCGGGAGCGGCGTCATCGCGGCGTCGGGGGGCGAGAAAGTGACGTCGATCAGGGCCACCCCGGCCTGGTGGATCTCCTTGGTCGACTCCTGGTAACGCGCTAGGTCCCCACTCACCACGTACCCGCCTTGTTCCACGTATGTCTCCGCCGCCGAACGCGCCCCGGCGGCGTCCACGGTGAGGTTGTCGGTGTCGGGCATGCGCGTCTCGAAGACGACCTCGACCACCTCGTGCTGGTCCACGATTGCGGTCGCGCGTTCGCCTCGAGACACGAAATACCAGTCGTCGCCGATGACGGTGAACATCGACATCGATTCCTGGCCTGAGCCCGTGACGGGGGACACCAGGCTCGCCGCCACGTTCCAATCCTCCTGCGGGGCGACGGAACCAGGGCCGCAGCTCGCGGCTGAGACCGCAAACAGGGCCACCAGGAGGCCCGCCGCCGGGAGCCTGAACGCCCTATTCATGGTCCATCCCTCCTCGGAACGTGGACGATCCGCTACCCGACGCCCGGTCCCCGCCCGATCCGCTGGGTTTGCGCAGGTTCCAGTCGGCCGGGTATCGAAAAGCAACGGCCGAGCCCGAGCGGCGGCTTTTCGAATCCTAGACCGGGGCGCAAGCGCGGGCGCGGACCAGAAGTGCTTGTCAGGCCGTTGGCGGCTGGTCGGTCGGAACGGCGCTTGCGGGTCCAATCGTGTCGGTCGGAGCAGTGCTGGTCGGCGCCGGGCCAACTGAGCGTTCCGGATCCCCCCCGGCATTTCGAGGGGGCCTGCTGCGTCGGGAACTTGGCGAATTCGGGAAAGTCGAGGAACACCTACCCTCATCCGATCCGAGCACCGCTCGTTTGGAGATAGAAGATGAGCCACGAGCGTCCCACACCATGTGACCGACGAAGGCACCGAACACTCAGGGGGCATTCCTGGGGGCTTATGGAGCGGTCACGGCCTCGGCCAGCCACAACGGGAAGCTCGTCGTGCCGTTCTGCCCGACCAGGCCCAGCCCATTCGGGAAGAGGAACCCCGACGTCGCCCAGGCGCCCCCGAAACCAGGCCAGTCCGGCATCTTGTCGGTCGCCCCGCTCGCCGCGAGCGGCTGCCAGGCTTCGCCGTCGGTCGTCACCCAGAACGTCTCACCGTTGCCGACCGCGTAGGAGGCGCCGACGATCCGCTCGCCGTCGGAGGCCTCGGGGTTCACGGGGTTCGAAGCCGATGCGGGTCGGGCGCTCCATCGGCGACCATCGGCCGAGGTCCAGCCGGTCGAGCCGTCGCGCCCGCCCCATGCCAGGAGTCCATCGCCGCCCACAAAGACGCGGCCAATCTGGTCGCCAGTCTCCGCGGCTGCACCCTCTACTGTCGCCGCCTGCCAGACCTTACCGTCCGACGAGAACCAGGCCGCGGGCGTTGTCTCGCCCGCCGATCCGGTGCAGCATTGAATCGCGGACCCGCCCGTGTATCCGGTGATCACCCAGCCACCGAACGCGGCAGCGACCGCAAGGAAGTGCGGGCTCGCGAAGATGTCTTTGGGAAGGCTCTCCCGGCTCCAGCTGACACCATCGGCCGACGTCCAGATTCCGGGATTGGCCCAGCCTGTGTCGCCGACTAGGAGGAGGCCGCTCGGTCCGGCTGAGATGCTGGCGACGTTCACGCCATCAAGCGACTTCTGGGTGGGCGCTCGTTTCCAGCTATGACCGTCGGTCGATGTCCAGATGGCTGTTGGCAGCGGGTCGCAGACCATCCCCTCCCCTTGGGGTGGCACGCAGTGTAGGACGCCCGACGAGCCGATCGCTACGAGGTTCGATCCGACCGGTAGCACGCGCAGGATCGACGAGTCACCCGCCGCCGGCACGTCGAGCAAGGTGCTGGTCCAGCTATGCCAGTCGGCTGAGAACCAGGCCGCCGCCTGGCCGCGGCTTTGTGGCGTGTTCTGGGACTGGCCGACCGCGACGTAGCCGCCACCCCAGGCCACGGCATCGAAGACGCTCTCGTATGGCGCCAGCTCTACCGGAGCCTGCCAATCAAGTCCGATCCAGGCTCCATGACCGGCGTTGGACGCCACCATCGGGCTCGCGCCGGCGACGACGAGTGAGGGATTCAGCGACGCAGAGGCACCAGCCGACGCCGACGGTGCGGTTGTCGATGAGGCGGCGCAACCCGTCACCAAGAACGCGAGCCCGGCAACGAGAACAAGGCGCGACATCTGAGACTTCGACCGGCTGGCGATGTGGTTCGCTGCGAGCTCCATCTCGATCCCCCAAATACTGTGTCATCAAGCACCGCTACGACGTCGGCGATAAGCGCCGAGTAACGGCTGGAAGATCACCCGACCCTCTTGAGCTTCCCGGTTCTCTTCGCATTGCGTTCGGCACGTCCGAAGCCCCACAGCCCGACCGGGATGAAGAAGCAGGCCATGACGACCAGAATGGTCACCTCGCCCCAGTCGGGCCCGGACCCGTCAATCAGGGCCGACCGCACGCCACGCAGGACGTACGTGGCCGGCGAGAGCTCGCTGATGTAACGGAGCGGGCCAATCGAGGTCGGAAGTGGTGCGTATACCCCGGTGGCGGAGTGGGGGCTGAACTCCTCGTTCCGTTGGTCGCCGACTGGCGGGTGCGCGGTCGTCAGATCGGGAAGCTCGTCAGCTCAGTCCATGAGGCCCCGCCGTCATCTGTCCTCGCGACCACCGGGGACGCACCATCGTTGAGGATCGCAAAGCCCGTCTGCGGCGTCACCAAGTCGGCTGCCGCGACGGAGGACGAGGCGCTTGTATCAGCCATCTTCACTGGGCCCCACGTTCGTCCGGCATCTGAGGTCGTGTAGAGCCGATCGTTCGTCCAGAGCCAACCGTGGCCGTCGGCCGTCATTGAGATGCCCAAGAGAGTCCCCGAAGAAGGCAGAGCCCCGGTGTCGAGCCCCAAGCCGACAGAAGACATCATCTGGAGGCTTGAACCCTCCCAGTTGGATTTCCAGATTGCCCGACCTTCCTGTCCCGTCGTGCCGGGCCCCGCACAGGCCGTCCAGCTCACCTCAGGCGACGGGAAGTCGATTGCCACGGTTGGACCACTAACGCAGGCGTCCCCCGTCTGCGCCCACGTCGCGCCGGCGTCGTCTGTTACCCAGAGGGTCGTTCCGTATGGCAGTGGTGTCATCACGAAGCCCCGCTTCTCGTCCACAAGCCCAGGGTGAACGAGCCTTGGGACTTCGGGCAGGTCGGTGAAACTCCCACCGCTGTCGGTGCTGATCCACACGCAGTCCGGCCCCGTCGCCTTCGGGCAGTCGGCTGTGACGAGGACGGTGGTACCCCTGGCTGCCACGCCGTTCGGCGGAGGCATGTTCAGCGCGCGGCTCGTCCACGTGCGACCGCCGTCGGCCGTCGTCGCGATTGCCCCGCGGGTCCGATCGCTCGTGCTCGACCCGACCACGATCACGTGCTGCGCGTCGAGGGCAGCCAGAGCCGACGGAAGGATGTGCACGGGCGGGGTTAGGCTGCTGGCCGGGGCTGGGATCGGCGGGCTGCCGCAGCCCGCGAGAATAACTGCCAGCACGAATGGCCAGATTGGTCGGATCACCTGAACTCCTCCCCCACGCAGTCTCCGTTGAGACGTGTCCAGGGCCGGAACGGTTCCCCTTATGCGTGTCCGGATCACGCGATGTCCGGACACGATTCTACCCGCGGATAAATGCCTTCTCGGCCATGTCGAGTTCGACATTGGGTCGAACTCAGGAGCGATGTACGGGAGACTCACCCGACCCGCTTGAGCTTCCCGGTTCTCTTCCCATAGCGCTCGGCACGTCCGAAGCCCCACAGCCCGACCGGGATGAAGAAGCAGGCCATGACGACCAGAATGGTCACCTCGCCCAGTCGGGCCCGGACCCGTCAACAGGGCCGACCGCACGCCACGCAGGACGTATGTGGCCGGCGAGAGCTCGCTGATGTAACGGAGCGGGCCAATCGAGGTCGGAAGTGGTGCGTATAGCTCGACCGGCCGCACGTCTGCGGGATCGTCGGCTGGCAGCGGAGCTGGCCCGGAGAGGAGACCAGCGAGCGGCGCTTATAGGCGGCTTATCCGCCGGAAACTGACGGTCAGTTCGCGCCCGAGGACGTTTCCTGCCTTCACGCGATCCAGCCAAATCAGTTCGAGCCCGCAGTCAGTGGCGACCTTCTCCAGCCGATGGCGGAGAGCAACCGTTGCCCCGGCTCGCCAGGCGGCCCCCAGGGTGCGGTTCAGGGCGTCCATGTCGAGCAGCGATTCGTCCTCGGGCGCGATACACACGACCACTACTCGCATCTTCCCATCGAGAATCTGGCGCTCGCGATAGAGTTCCAGTTCGCCGCCCACTTCATCCCCTTTCGTGGCTTCTGGACGCTACGGCAACTCTAGCGTGAGGGAAGGCCCCGGACGCATCTGCTCGACTGGCCGCACGTGGGCGGGATCGTCGGCTAGCGCCGGACCGGGGGCCGGAGCGAGACTAGCGAGGGCCGCTTATCTTCGGCTTCGATCGAATGTCAGGTCGGATGTCATACCGGCAGAACGCCCCTCTCGGGCTTACAGAGAGGTGGCGTTTTCGTGCTCAGAGTTTGGCTGGCGAGGAAGGATTCGAACCTTCAATCCCCTGATCCAGAGTCAGGTGCCTTACCGTTAGGCCACTCGCCAGCGGAGCAGGCGAAATCCTAGCAGGAAACAGCCCACAGGCGGAGGGTACCTCACCAGTCCGACTTTCCCGGCGCCGTGGGCTCACCAGCCACGAGTTCTAAGGGCCTCCGAACATTCGTTCGACATCCCGGGATCTGTGTGGTATGGTTGTTGCCGGACACCAGCAAGGTGTCCAAACAAAGCGGCACACGACACTCCCTCTCATCGGTTCTCGGCGAGAAAGGTTCGCCGAGGCCGCAAGAGAAGGAGTTTTTCTTTTGTACTCACAGTCAGACAAGACGCTCGTTTGCGCCGACTGCAACCAGGAGTTCGCGTTCACCGCGAGCGAGCAGCAGTTCTACGCAGACCGGCAGTTCAGCGAGCCCCGTCGGTGCCCGTCGTGCCGCGCAGCCAAGAAGGCCGCGCGTGGCGACTCCGGCGGCGGCAGCTATTCCGGCGGCGGCCGATCAGGCGGCTACTCGAGCGGCCCGCGCGAGATGTTCAGCGCCACCTGCTCCAGTTGCGGCCGCGAGGCCCAGGTCCCCTTCCGCCCCAGCGGCGAGAAGCCGGTCTACTGCAGCGATTGCTTCAGCAGCCAGCGAGCCTCGAGCAGCCGCTACTAGTCCGCAACTCAACCGAAAGGAGCCCGAAGATCTCGGGCTCCTTTTCGATTCAGATCGCCGAGGTGGGCCGGGTCGTCCGAGCCGCCCACCCCGATCGCCCGATTACCCCTGCTTGCCCTGCGCCTGGAGCTTGGCCCAGGTGTCCTTGAGCGTCAAGGTTCGGTTGAAGACCGGGCGTTCGGGCGTCGAATCGAGGTCCGGGCAGAAGTAGCCCAGGCGCTCGAACTGCACGGTCTCCCCCACCGGCACGCCGGCCAGCGAGGGCTCTACCTGGCAGCCCCGGAGCACCTTCTCAGAGTCGGGATTGAGGTCGGCGAACAGGTCGCCGTCCGCGCCCGGGTCGGGTCTGGTGAATAGGTGGTCGTAGAGCCGCACCTCCGCGGGCATAGCGTGCGCGGCGGAGATCCAATGGAGCGTGGCCTTGGGTCGGCGGCCGTCGGGCGAGTCTCCGCCTCGAGTCGCCGGGTCGTAGGTGCATCGCAGCTCGGTCACGTGGCCGGCGGCATCCTTCACGACCTCGCGGCACGTGACGAAGTAAGCGGATCGCAGCCGAACCTCGCGGCCGGGGGCGAGGCGGAAGAACTTCGCCGGCGGCTCCTCCATGAAGTCCTCGCGCTCGATCCAGAGTTCGCGGCTGAATGCCACCTTGCGCGTTCCAGCCGACGCATCCTCCGGGTTGTTGACGACCTCCATCTCCTCTGTCTGGCCCTCGGGATAGTTCTCGATGACCAGCTTGAGCGGATCCAGGACCGCGAAGCGGCGGGCGGCCTTGCGGTTGAGGACGTCGCGAACCGTATGTTCGAGCTGGCCGACTTCGATCGTGTTGTCCGCCTTGGCGACTCCGACCCCGACGACGAAGTCGACGATTCCCTCGGCCGGGAAGCCGCGCCGGCGCATGCCGGCGATCGTGGGCATGCGTGGATCGTCCCAGCCGCGCACGAAGCCGTCATTCACCAGGCGAAGGAGGACCCGCTTGGAGAGGACGGTGTAGGTGACGTTGAGCCGCGCGAACTCAATTTGTCGCGGCCGCGACGGCACCGGCAGGTTCTCGATGAACCAGTCGTACAGGGGCCGGTGGATCTCGAACTCCAGGCTGCAGAGCGAGTGCGTGACACCCTCGATGGCGTCCGACTGGCCGTGGGCGAAGNNGTAGATGCACCACTTGTCGCCCGTGCGCGGATGCTCGGCGTGCAGGATCCGATACAGGACCGGATCGCGCAGGTTGATGTTCGGCGCCGCCATGTCGATCCTGGCTCGCAGGACCCGCGCCCCATCCGGAAACTCGCCGGCGCGCATCCGTTCGAACAGATCGAGGTTCTCCCCGATCGTTCGGTCGCGATAGGGGCTGTTCTTGCCCGGCTCCGTCAGCGTGCCGCGGTGCTCGCGGATCTGGTCGGCGGAGAGGTCGTCCACGTACGCCTTGCCGGCATTGACCAGGTAGACGGCCCACTCGTAGAGCTGCTCGTAGTAGTCCGAGGCGTAGTACAGATGCCCGCCCCAGTCGAACCCCAGCCAGTGGATGTCCTCCTGGATGTGGTCGATGTACTCCTGCTCTTCCTTAGTGGGGTTGGTGTCGTCGAAGCGCAGGTTGGTGCGACCGCCGAAGTCGCGCGCGACGCCGAAGTCGATCGAGATCGCCTTGACGTGGCCGATGTGCAGGTAGCCGTTCGGCTCCGGCGGGAAGCGCGTGACGATCGACGTGACCCGGCCTTCGCGGAGGTCGGCGGCCACGATCTCGCGGATGAAATCGCCTCGTTCCGGCGAGGCCCCTGAGGTCGATGATGCTTCCTGGATGCTCACGTGGCACGGCTCCCGACTCGTTGTTCGCGGCTTCAGGGGCCGCGAAAGGAGTATGCCGTAGATCGGTGCGCCCCGCGGAGGGCACCGCTGCCGACCGTCAGGCCACCGGCGCCACAATCACCCACTTACCGTCCCACTCTGCGTTGCCCTGCTTGTGGTCCAGCGAGTCCACGAAGGGCGAGTTGGTCATCTCGTACGGGGTGAACTTGATCGTCTTGGCCCCTGCGTTCCAGGTCGTCAGAGGAATGTAAGCGTTCAGGTACGCGTCCGATCGAAGGGGATCGCTCAGGTACACGCCGAGGATCTCGAAATCGCTCGATCCGGTGCGGGGATCCGCACCCTTGACGCGGTAGCCGGTCACGATCTGGGCGTGATCACCTGCCCAGCCGAGGATGCCAACGGGCTTGCGGTACAGGGCGACTGCCATCACGGTAGCCCGAGCAGCGTCGATGAACGAGCTGTACGTCAGGTCCCGATAGACGTCCGCCCGAATGCTGCCCCAGCCGTAGAAGTTCATGGCGTTGCGCCAGCCGTGCGCATCCGCCCCGCCCCAGGACAGGAGCATGGTGCCGTTCTTGCGCTGATAGGCAAGCAAGGTTTCCATGCGCGCGTACGAGACGTCGACCTTCCATCCGACCGGCTTGGACGGTGCGGCATGGCCGGGCGCCAGCGGCGCGTAGTCCGTCCAAGTCGTGGCCATGTTGAGCATGATCTGGGCCGACGCGGCCGTGCATGCGGTCAGATCGGGGTTCTGATAGCGCATGCCCGAGGCGTCGTAGACGTTGAGCGTCCAAAGTGCCGGCGCCGCGGTCGCGGTTGGGGTCGGGGCGGCGGTCGCCGTCGGAGCCGGGGGCGACATTGGCTCCGGCGTGCCGGCCGCGGCCGTCGCCGCCGCCGTGGCAACCGTGCCCAGCGCCGTCGGCGCAGGCAGCGATGCCGGCGTGAGCACCGGCGCCGGGCTGCTGGTGGCGGTCGCTCCGCAGCCCGCCAGGATGATCGGAATCAGGGCGAGCACGAGCAGGGAGTGGCACATCTGCCACTGGCGGCGGAGCTGCGGGCCGACGGTCACGCGAAGTCGCCGCTCCCCTACCCGACTGCCTTGCCGACCAGGCTGCCCAGCCCGAACGTGATCGCCGCCGCGGCCATGCCCAGCAGGACCTGCCGTCCGCCGGTCCGGAGCACGCTAGAGCCCGTGACGATCGTGATCGCCGCACCGACGAGCATGAGCGCCAACGCGCTCACAACGATCGAGGCCGTCACCGCCGGCAGCCCCGAGGCGAAGATGAACGGCGAGAGGGGCACGATCGCACCGAGCGCGAACAGAAGGAACGAAGTGGCTGCCGCGACCCACGCCGAGCCGCCCAGTTGGTCCGGGTCGATGCCCAGCTCCTCGCGGGCGAGTGTGTCCACGGCGTGGCCCACGTCGCCTCCGACGATCGATTGCGACATCAGGCGCGCCTGTTCGGCCGTCAGGCCCTTGGCCTGGTAGATGAGNNCTGGACCGAAAGCCACTCCCCGATCGCCATGGACAATGCGCCGGCCAGCAGTCCGGCGAAGCCGGCCACCAGGACGGCGTGGCCGCCGCCCGATGCCCCCGCGACGCCCATCGAGAGGCTGAGGTTTGAGATGAGTCCGTCGTTGGCGCCCAGGACCGCGGCACGCAGCTGATTGCCGCCGCTGCCGCGATGGCGGCCCTCGATCCTGGCAAGAGCGCCGCCCTCGACGCCGCGGCCGGCCGCCAGCTCCCGGAACAGGCGGGCGTGGGATCGTTCGTCGCCGGGCATCCGGGCGAGCGCTTCGGGCTGTTCGTCGTACATCGCCTGGTCCGACGCTTCACGCTCGGCGATCGTCGGAACCACGAGGTTCGGCCCGAAACGCCGGGCCACGAAGATCAGCGCCCGGGTTCGCCAGGCGGGGCGCATTTGGCTCGTGTCGACACCGGCCGACTGGAGCTGCTTGCTCCAGACGTCGGCGTGGACCTGCTCGATCTCGACCATCCGGCCGTAGAAGTCCTTGAGCGCCTGGCTTGGCTCTTCCTCGACCAGAACCCGGTAGAGCGCGACGGCGTCGATCTCGCCTTGGAGGTTCTCCCGGTACCGGGAGATGTCGGCCGAGGTGACGGGCTTGGGCGGCTCAGGTGGCGGCGACGGGGCGGGGCGCAAAGGCGGGGCGGTATTCCTGGGGCCCGGCGCCTTCGGCTTGGGCATGTGGGTCATGGCTCAATCTTAGCGGTGAACCCGATCAGCTGAGCTTTCCGGCGATGTCTGGGGCGCCGTCTGCCGACATGGGCCCTGGCACTTTGGTGGCAGGCACCCACGTGCGGAAGCGTTCGCCCAGCTTGGACCGCCGCTCGGAGCCCCATACGAAGACGTCGGCCCCGCCTCCGTACGGGCAGAATGCGTCGCCCGTCGCTGGGGCGAATACGGCGACCCGCGCAATTCGGTCGCGCGCGACGGCCAGCCAGACTTCATCCAGGCAGCCGCGCCGCCAGCTGAGAATCGTGGCCACGAACTGGGCATTGGCAAGGCCCGGGAGATATTCGACCAGGCTCTCGATCCAGCCCTCGGGGGGTTCGATCCGGGTTGCGCCGATCGCGCTCAGCTCGCTCGTCGGCTCATCGCGACCGTCGAGATAGATGGCAACCACGAGTACCGTCGTGCCGGTGAAGAGCGAGCTGGCCACGGCGTCGAATCGGGAGGCCGTTCGCTCGGCTTCCTCTCGGGTGGCTAGCTTCGAATCGTCGCGCAAGTAGTGGATACGCGTCCAGACAGCCTCGTGGGTAAACCGCAGCATGAAGCCAACCGGAGATTGGCCTGAGTACTGCGCTTGCCACGCATCGAGCGCTTCCTGGACGTCCATCGGTAAGACCTTGAGAGCGTTCCTGCACCACGACGAAGCCCGTCGCGTGCGCCAAATAAGCCCGTGGATGGAGCTATAAGCCTACTTGATCGTCCCGGCGCGAGTGCAGGGTTGAGCGCGGGCATAACGTAACCGGTCGGGGGGGCGGCAGACAACAGGCTGCAGCCCGCCGACACCCGAGCCAGTCGGAGCCTGCCCCTCGCAGAACTAGGCGGTTCCCGGCCCCGGCGTAGGTCCCTGGCCGTGGTCTCCGGCCGCGGCATCCGCCTCCGCGGGACCGATTGCCTCGTAGTGCTGGATGTCGTGGTGCTCGAGCAAATCCTGGAGCTGGCCGGCCAGAAGCGGAGAGCTGAGCAGGTCGCTGCCTCCCACCCAGGCGTAGATGGCATCGAGACAGGTCCACGAGGTCACGACCACGACCTCCTCGCTGCCGTCCTTGTTGACCTGGCGACCGACCTGGGCAAAGCCGCAGCCGTCCATCTCCCGGACCTGCCCCAGGAACAGGCTGGCCTGTTCGCGGAAGCTGTTGACGTGGTCGGCTCTCACGCGACCTCGAAGGACTCGGACGATCAAGCTCTTACCCCGAACGGAAACGCTCTCCCCGCAAGATTGTCCCCGGATTGCGGGCTGTGGGCATAACAGCCGCATATCAGAGCGCTCTGCGATGTCAGCGTTTTCATTCAATCTGACTTCACGCCTCGAGGGAACCTGGCATTCTGCGGCGCCTTCGCCCACCGGTATGAACGAGCCTCCGGTCCGTGGCTCTTACACGCCGCTTACCTGGCGGGTCGGTTGCCCGAAGGGGCAGCACCGAGGATGTGGCAATCAACCCGAGCAACGCCCCAACGGGAGGCAACCAGGTGAACCGCCAATCAAGATCCGTCGCCGGCCTGGCCAGCGCGCTACTGATCGCCGGATTCGTCGTGTCCGGGTGCGGCCGTAACGGGGCCGGCCAGCCCGCGCAACCAACCGCCATCCAGTCCGCCAGCGCCAGCTCGGTGGCAGCCACGCTCGGCCCGGAACCGCCCGACGCATCCATGCCTGATTCGGTGTCATCGCCGGAATCGACGTCTTCGCCGGCGGCGCCCTCGCCCGACTCGCAGGAGACCCCGACACCCGCAACCACGCCAGCGCCACCCAGAACCACGACGTCCCCGGCACCGGTCGCCACAAGCGATCCGATCGCGGGCGACCTACCGTCCATCGACGATGCCCTCAACGGCATCGGCGGCTCGCTCTCGGGCGCAGACCCGAGCTCCATCGGCGGCGAGTAGCTGCCGTCCAGACAAGGAGAACCCGATGAAGATCTCAACCCGCAGCATCGTCGGCGGCCTCGCGGTTGCCGCCCTCCTGGCCTTCTCGTCGGCCACGATCGTCACGGCCGCCTCGCCGGTCGTGGCCGGTGGACCGGCCGGCAAAGGCGTGTGCGCCACGCAGGCCTCCGGCGCTCAGGCGGGAGCCTCGATCGAAACCCTGCGCGCCTTCGGTGACTGCGAGGTCGCCCGTCGCATGACGACCCTCGGCAACCTGGAGGCCAAGATATCCGGCTCCAAGTACCTGACCGGCTCGGACGCGTCGGCGCTCTCCGCTGAGGTCGCCACGACCAAAACCGGCCTCACGGCCCTCAAGGCTCAGATCGACGCCGAGACCTCTCTCGACGCGCTCAAGGCGGAAGTCAAGCAGATCGCGACCGAATTCCGGGTCTACCTGCTCGTTGTCCCACAGGTGAACCTCGTCAACGGCGCCGACGCCGTCGGGACCGCCAAGGCCACGTTCGACACGGTTTCCACCAAACTGGCCGCACGCATCGCGGCCGAGAAGGCTGCCGGCAAGGACACCACGGCCGCCCAAGCCGACCTCGACGCCATGAATGCCGCCGTCACCCAGGCCGCCGGCCTGGCCCAGCCGCTGCCGGCCACGCTGCTGGCCCTTACTCCGGCCCAGTGGAACGCCGGCACCGCCGGCCCCGTGCTCACGAGTGCCCGCGCGGCGCTCGTCCAGGCACGAGGCTTGCTCAAGACGGCTCGCGCGGACGCAGTGGCCTGCCGCGACGCCCTCAAGTAGCGCGGAGCAGCGCACGCCCCAAAGCACAGCGCAACGCGGCTCCCGGTACTCCGGCCGGGAGCCGCGCTTCTGTGCCCGCGCCTGGAGCGACCTGCGGCCCGCAAGGGCCTCCGTGGCTCAGGCCTTGTCCCACTCCCGGTACGGGTGGCTCACCAGATTGGCGTTGTAGTACCGCGGGTCCCCGGTCACTTCCTCGCCGATCCAGTTGGGCAGAATGACGGCCATTCCCTCAGAGGGCAGCTCCACTTCGGCCACCACCAGGCCCGCGTTCTCGCCGTCGAAGACATCGATCTCCCAGACCAGACGGCCGGCGTTGAGGCGGTACCGGATCTTCTCGATCTGAGGCCGGAGCGTCAGCCGGTCCAGCATCTCCCCGGCGTCACGGGCCGAGATCTCGTACTCGAACTCGGCGCGGCTGGCTCCGCTGTCCGAAGGCACGCCCTTGACCGTGAGGAAGGCGCGCGTTCCGGACAGGCGGACTCGCACCGTCCGCTCGGGTTCCACGCACAAGTAGCCCTGCCTCATCGGCGTACCGGAGAGACCGGCGACCACGGACAGATCGCGGACCAGGAACTTGCGCTCGATCTCGACGCCCACAGGTCAGCTCCCTTCCGGCATGGACTCGAGGGTAAATCCGAACTCTGCGCCCGGGCCATCGTCGCGCGGCCTGGCCCAGATCGTCCCGCCCATGGAATCGACGAGCTTGCGCGCCACAAACAAGCCGATCCCGGAGCCCGAGGTCTTGGCGGTCCGCTCGGAACGATAGAAGATCTCGAAGAGCCGACTCGCCTCGGCCGGATCCACCCCAGGCCCCCGATCCAGAACGCGCACTCGCACTCGGTCGTCTTGCACGTCCGAGACCACTTCAATGGTTTCGCCCGCGGGGCTGTACTTTGCCGCGTTGCCAATGAGGTTGCGCACGATCTGCTCAACCAGGGCCGCATCCGCTCTCACCACGGGGAGAACGCCCTCGGTTCGGAAGGCGACGCTCCGGTCCGGCCAGCGAGCTTGCTCCTGCCCGCACACCTTCTGCATTACGTGAGTGAGCATCACCGGCTCGGTGCGAACCTGGTCGGTGCCGCGCTCCGCCCGGGCAAGCACCACCAGGTCTTCCACGAGCCGGCGCAGCCTATCGGACTCCTGAACGATGTCTTCCAGAAGCCCCGCCCTCTGGGTCTCGTCGAGACCGGGCCGGTTCAACAGGGTGCTGGCCGCGTTGATGGACGTGATGGGCGTGCGGAGCTCGTGAGCCATGATGCCCGCGAAGGCCTCCCGGAAGGCCTCGGCGTTCTTGCGGTCGGTGATGTCTAAGTTGATGCCAGCCCAGCTGGTGACGTTGTCGTCTTCGTCGCGGATGGGGAAGCCGCGCGAGAGGACCGTGTGTGAGTGCCCATCGCTGCCCGTCACCGTGAACTCGAAGCTCCACGGCCGGCGCGCCGCAACCGAGGTCCGCCAGTCGCGCAGAGCTAGCTCCGCCTCATCGGGGGCCAGGGCTTCGAGCCATCCGAGGCCTTGAGCCTCCTCCTCCGTCCGGCCGAGTAAGGCCAGGAACGACGGACTTTGATACTGCATGCGGCCGTTCACGTCGGCGGTCCAGAAGCCATACGGGATCGACTCGCTGATGACCTGGGATTGCTTGCGCAGTTCCGCCAGTGCGGCCATGGCATCCTCGCGCCGCCTGCGCTCCGTGATCTCGACCACGCTGAGGGCCACGCCCACCTGATCGTTGGCCTCGTCGCGCAGCGGCTCCGCGTTGAGCAGCCACGTTCGCGCCTCCGATCCGTCGGCGGCCGGAGCCGTGACTTCCAGGTCGTGGATTGGGTTGCCCGTGGTCATGACGCCGTCCAACTGGGCCATCGTGCCGTGACCGAAGAACGGCGACACGCGATCCAGAGGCTGGCCCAGGTATGCCAACGAGCCGTGCCCATCGATCCCCGAGAAAGCCGGGTTCATGTACAGGCATCGCAACTCGCGGTCAAGCACGGCGAGACCAACCGGGGCGGTCTCGATCAGAGGCGTGGAGACGGCGGCTCCCAGGCGGACCAGATCCAGTTCCGCCTGGCGGCGCTGCAATACCAGGCGCGTCATGCTGGCGGTCGCCCAGCTGCCGACGACCACGAGCACCAGCGCTTCCAAGCTCACGAGGATGGCCAGGCCGATCGACTCGTCATACAGACCCGCCCGTTCGCCGATGAGACGAAGCCACGCCCCCAGCGGTACGACGACCAGCGCCGCCGGAACGAATCGGCGCATGACCTGTCCCGCGGGACCCGGGTCGGCCATCTGGTGGGCCAGGATGTGTTCCGGGTCGGACGCGATGATGCCGATCGACAGCGCTATCAGGCCACCGGATGCCGGCAGCGAGATCTGGCTCGCCGAACCGAGCGACCGCAGTGCCTCGGCGCCGTAGAGGTAACCGAGCAGAGAGATGGCACCCACCAAGCCGCCCGATATCGCCAGCAGCTCGGAGATGTGGATGCGTCGAATCGTCCACCCGAGGGACAGAATGGCCAGCGGGCAAGCCAGGAACGCAAGACCCGTCTGGACGGCGAAGCGGCCGGGGTACGGCGAGATCGCACTCGCGTGGTCGACGACGAAGATCTGATCGATGCCGAGATCGACGCCGGATACATGCTCGAACAGGGTCGCGGTAGCGATCGTGATCGCGATGCCGGACAGCAGCCAGGCCAGCGGGTGTCGCTTTCGAGGCTCCGGGACAACCAACCACAGGGCGCCCGCCAGGCATAGGAAGCAGATCGCGGCGTTGACCTTGGTCTGGACCAGACCTGGCAAGCCTGCGGTGAGTGCGACGACGCCCGTCGCCCAGCCGGCGAAGGTCGCCACTGCGATCGCGCCCACTATCAGCGCCATTGCGCGCGCGACACCAGCTGAGGTGATCCGCGACCTTGGCACGGAGGCCCAGGGTCTACCCAAGGCTGCGGCCAAGTGCGTCCGCGCGGCCGCGTCGGCTGCTAGTGCGCGGGACCCGCGCACTAGCGCCGGAACTGATCGCCTGTTGCGCCTGGCCCATTCAGCCAACCCCATTTCTAGTGCGCCGTGAACGCAATGGTACGCTGCTATTCCTTTCCATTGAAGGTGCGGCTGGGGCGTGCCGAACGGCCCTGCAGGATGCCATGGCGGTGATCTATCGTCCCCACCTGAAAGCGGCGACAGCCTGCGGGCCCGACCGCGTCAATGGCCAGACTCCTGCAGCGGAGCACCGTCATGATCTGCCCGAGTTGCGGCACTGATAGCGACGTCACAGCCAAGTTCTGCGCGGTCTGTGGGGCTCAGCTGCCAACGGCCGCGCCTCCGCCTCCGGAGCCAGCAGAGGACGCCGTCACGCCTCCGCCAGCTCCCGCCTGGGCCCAGCCTCCGGCGCCTCCGGCCGCGACGACACCTCCCACTCCCCCCGCCTGGGCGCAAACTCCGCCTCTGGCGCCTCCGGCCGCCGCTCCGGCTCCGCCTATGGCGCCACCTCCGCCGCCCGCGACTGACTGGGCGCAAACTCCACCGCCGCCGCCGGTCGGCGCGCAACCGCAGTGGCCGCCGACTCCGCCGCCCGCGACTGACTGGGCGCAAACTCCACCGCCGCCGCCGGTCGGCGCGCCCGTTGGCGCACCATGGTCCCAGATGCCGCCTCCCGGCTATTACACGGCGCCGCCGGCGGCCGCAGGAGCTGGCTCTGGCGGCATGGGCGGGCTGCTGGCACTGCTCGGCGGCGCGGTCGCGGTCGGCTCCGCCTGGCTGCCGTGGGCGATGCTCGGCGCCCAACCGATGGATTCCAAGACGTGGATGAAGCCGATCGATCTGACGAGTTCCGCCGGCGGCCTGGCAAACGGCAACTACCTCGTGGCCGCAGGAGCGGTTGCGGCCGTGTGCGGCTTGCTGTTGATCATGGGAGCCGCCAAGTCGCCGGGACTGCGCCTCGCGCTCGCACTCGGTGCCATTGGCGGAGCCATAGGCGTCGGCGCGGTCGAATACACGGCTTACAACAAGATCAACGACCTGGTTACCGCGACCAATGACAGCGGCTTCGCGATCGGCTGGGGCCTGTACGTAGGCGCCGCCGCGGCCGTCGTCGCCGGCCTCGGCGGCCTGCTCGTTCTCGTCTCAAAGCCTGGCGCCGCAGGTGCTGGCGCGGGACCGTCGGCAGCTTCGCCGCTCATCGCCGTGATCGCCATCCTCGCGATCGCCGGTGCGGGCGTATACGGCGTGTCTCAGAGTTCCAAGAGCAACGGCGGAGCGACGCCCACTTCGCCCATGCTGTCCACACCCGCTTTGTCCGTGACCGGCGAACCAACGGAGACCGTGACGGAGGCCCCGACCGAAGCGACGGAAGTCCCAACCGAGACGGTGACAGAAGCCCCGACGGAGACCGTGACGGACGCCCCAACGGCGGGCCCAACGGCAGCTGGATCGTTCCTAACCGGCGGCTATTCGACGCCGGAGCTCGCCATCAACCAGTTCGTCGTAGATCAGGGATTCACCTTCGACGGGGACTGCGCGACGGCCGAGGGCACGGGCTACTGCTCGGCTGCCGGCGACAAAGTGGGAAACGGCGTCATCTATGGCGTCGGCCTGGTCGGATCCGACCCGGAAGTCTGGATGCTGATGCGCCAGGTCAACGGCAAGTGGTACGTCGTCGATGTCGCCGCCGCAACCAGCTCTCCGCCCTGGTCCTAGCCCCGGTTTCGGGCTCCGACAGCCAGCAGCTCAGACAGGTCGGCCAGCCGGGCCAGAACCAGGTCGGCGGTTGCGTGCGCCTCTCGAGGTGGCGGAATGGAAGCGTTCGGTACCAGCACGGCGAACATGCCCGCCGCCCGTGCCGACTCCAGGCCGTTGATCGAGTCCTCGACCACCAGGCACGCCTCCGGCCGCGTGCCCAGCCCTTGCGCGGCCCGCAAGTAGACATCCGGGTGCGGCTTGCCGGCCTCGACCTCGTCTGAGGAGACGACGGTCCCAAATAGGCTGCGCACGCCCAGCCCGTCCAGCGCCGCTTCGATGAGGATTCGCGGGGCCGACGAGGCCACGGCGACTGGGTACCGGGCCGCCAGCTGCCGAACGGCCTCGGCCGCGCCCTCGATCTCCGGCGGGCCAAGCCGCTTGTAGCGCTCCAGCATGCCTTCGATCACGGACCGCTGGATCTCCTCCTCCGCAAGCTCGATCTGGAGAAGGCGGCGCATTCGCTCGCCCCACTGACGCGTATTCGAACCCATGACCGCCTCCCGGTCGGCCGCGGTCCAGACTCTGCCGACGCTGGCGGCGAATTCGATCCGGACCTGGTCCCACCAGATCTCGGAGTCGACCAGCACGCCGTCCAGGTCGAACACGATCGCCTCTATGCGATCGGTCCAGTTGTCTCCTGCCGCGCGCCGCGGACCAGGGCCGCCTGGCGTTCGGAGCTTCAAGGAGTCCAGGTCCTGGTGCGCTTCTTGTCGCGGGCCGCCGATTCGCTGGAGGCCGGCACCTCCCACTCGGTGCCAACCTCGTCGCGCGGCGCCTCAGTGGGTCTGGCCGTGGTCGCGGACACTGTCGGCTGGAGGGGCGGTCTCGCGACCGCAGTCTTGGGGCCGGCAAGCGGCTGGGTGCGCACGAGCGCGGACGGCCGCACGGCGGGCCCGGCAGGCAGGCCGATGGGGTGCGGAGGGACCCAAGCCGGAATGGCCTTGCCGCCGGGGGCCTTGGCCGGCTTGCCGCCGGGGGCCTTGGCCGGCGGCTGGGCAGCGGCCGGCGGTTTGGGACCGGCCTGAGCCGATGAGGCGGCGATCTCCGCCTTCGGCTTGGGAGTCCGCGTTGCGGGAACCGCCCTGGGGAGCGGCTTCGCGGCAGGCTTGCGCGCGGCCGCCGGTGCCGGAGCCTTGGCCCGTGGCGCGACCGCCGCCTGTGGCATGGCCTGCACCGTGATCGGCCCCGATGTCTGCCATGCGGCGCGGCCGTCGATCGCGGCCAGCAAATCTCGAACGAACTCGCAAATCCGATCCGCCTCGTCATCGACCCCCTTGAGGACCTGGCCTTCGACCTGGACGGCCACGATGCGGAGACCGGCGGAGGCCTCGACGCTGAACTCGCTGACCTGCAGTTTGCCCCAGCGCACGAGCTTGCCGTTCACTCGCGGTTCCTCGGTCCCGCCACCAACGCGCACGGCACCGACGATCAGACCGGCGCTCGTCGGCGCCATGATCGAATACCGGAAGCCGGGGTCTTCACCCCAGAGAACCCAGCACGGCGGATCACCGCCGGCGCCTAGATCCTCGAGGACCGGCTTCAACTCCGCGAGAACCTTAGTGCTCACGCACTCGCGGTTGGGGGCCGTCTTCCTCCATTCGCTCAGAAGCATCGACTGGCCTCCTATCGCTGCCGACGCGAACCTGCCGGCACGTCACGATCGACGTTGAGGCTATCACGACAGGAGACGCCACGACGCCACTATCTCGATCTCGCGAAGGACGGGCCCGCTACCCCAGAAGGATGACGACGCGCCCAGAGGAGTATTCGGTTGGGGCCTCGGGAAGGATGTGCCTGCCAGGATCTGACGGCTATTCTGACGATGTCGCCGATGTGGCGTTGCGAGCGGAGGACCCGGCAGGCATTCTGTCGGATCGCTGGCGCGCCTCGGAGACGGAGCAGCGAGAAGGTGGGCAGGCGAATGAAACTGAAGCGCGGTCGACTGAACTGGGGAGTGTTCTTCATAGTCCTCGGAGCCGTTCCGCTGGCCTATCACGAGAACGCGGTCTCCGCTTCGACCATTGGCAATGCCTGGCAGCTGTGGCCGCTGGTGCTGATTGGCATCGGGCTCCGCATCGTCCTGTCGCACACTCGGGCCTATTTCGTGGGTGGGCTGGTAGTCGCCGCCTGTCTGGGTCTGCTGCTCGGCAGCCTCTTCGCGGTCGGTCCGCAGGTCGGCTGCGGTCACGCTGGCGGCCCCACGGCCGTGGTTTCGCGCGACGGCAGCTTCGACGGCCCCGCCCAGGTCGAACTCCAGCTGCAGTGCGGAACGGCCAACGTGACAACCTCTTCTGACAGCCAGTGGCACGTGCGAGCGTCGGATTCAGCGAACCACGCCACGGACGTGACCTCGAGCCCTGACACTCTCATCGTGAGATCCGCCGGCCAGAACCAGTGGTGGACCGACCGCGGCGACAACACGTGGGACGTGGCTCTGCCAACGAGCCCGCGAAGTGACCTCAGGGTGTCGATCGACGCAGGCGATGGACACCTCAATCTGGCGGGAGCGAATCTGGCCTCGGCCAGCTTCGATCTAAACGCTGGCGAGCTCCACGTCGACATGTCTGGCGCCCAGGTCAACACCCTGTCCGTCTCCACCAACGTTGGCTCGGGCTCGTTGATCCTGAGCGACACGTCGAGCGTGTCGGGCACCATTTCCACCAATGTCGGATCCCTAGACCTATGTGCCGGCCCTGCCTTGGGACTGAGAATCAGGTCGAGCGAAAGCCTGGCATCGACCAACTTCCAGAGCGCCGGCCTCATCCGTGTCGGCGACGCGTGGCAGACCCCGAGCTACGACGGCGCGACCAACAAGGCCGACCTATCCGTGAGCACCAGCGTCGGAAGTCTGACGCTCAATCCAGCAGGAGGCTGCAAGTGAACCCTCGAAGTCTTTACCGTTCCGCCGACGACCGCTGGATCGCAGGCGTCGCGGCCGGGGTCGCCGACTACTTCGACGTGGACCCGATCCTGGCTCGCGTCATCTGGCTGATCCTCATCCCGGTCACCGCGGGATTCGCGCTTCTCGCCTACATCATCATGGTCGTGGTCGTGCCACTCGAGCCCGGCGAGATGCCGCCCCAATCGCCCTGGCAGCCCGGCGGAACGCCGACCGGATTCGCGGGCCCGTACGCGCCGCCGACCCAGCCGACCGCGAACCCGGACGCGGCCGCTTCAGGAGCGTTCCCGGCCGGCGCAGCCGCTCCAAGCGAAAGCACGGCCGGCGCCACTCCAGCGGGTGCCGCCCCAACCCCAAACGTCGCTCCGGGATGGGACTGGAGTTCGCAGTCTCGCCAGGATCGATGGCAACGCCGCGCCGATCGATGGCAACGCCGCGCCGATCGCTGGCAGGAGCGCGGTGAGAGCCGCGGATCGGGCAGCGTCGTCTTCGGGGTGTTGCTGATAGGCGTGGGCGGCATGCTGGCCTGGCACGCGGTCAACCCGAGCCTGGACCTCGGCCTCGTCTGGCCGATCGCGATGATCGTCTTCGGGGCGTTTCTGGTGCTCTCTGCGGTGGGCTTCCGCCGGGGCGAGTAGGAACCTCAGCCCGCAGAGCGGTCTTCCCGCCTGCGCTGTCGGAACGTCAACAGCAGCGCCCACAGGAGGCTCGCGATCGCCGTCATCGCACCCGCGGCCACACCCAGGTCGCGTGCCGCTGCCGGCACCGATGCGCGGCCGGGAGAATCGGCCTGCGGGCCGCCTGCGGTCGTCCCGGCTCCGGGCGCGACAGTCGGCGCCGGATTCGTCATCTGAACGCCCTCGACGATGGCGGTCGGACTTGGCGCTGCGGTGGAGGAGGCTTCGGTGGTTGCGGCCGTCGGCGGGGCGGACGGGTTGTCGGTTGGGCTGAGAGTAGGGCCCGGGGTCGGGCTGGCGGCCACGGGACTTGGCGTCACCGCCGGTGGCTTGGTCGCAGTCGCGGCCTTTGGGGCAACGGGAGCCCTGGTCGCGCGAGGCGGCTGGGGCGTCGACGGTGGCCTGGGCGTCGACGGCGACCTGGGCACTACCCTTCCGCCCGCACTGAACATGCAGTCGTAGTAGTAGGCGCCGTCCGCGCCTATCCACGCTCCGCAGCCGACGCGGTCGTAGGCGCCGATGAGGATGTCGTAGTGGGATGGGCTGGAGGTCCAGTCGGTGACCACCCGAGCCGTGGTGTAGTAGGTCGAAGTGGTGGATCCGGGGCAAGTCCGTACGGTTGGCGTGCAACCGTATGCGTAGTCGACCATGGACGTCCCGAAACCGCCATTGACGGCTACCACCTCACCCCGGCCGCCGTTGTAGCCCCAGGCCTTCATCGCATCGAGCGACGTATAGGCCGGGCAGAGCCGCAGCAGGTGAGCGTTCTTGGGGAAGCCGTACACGGCGAAGTCCTTGGCCCGCCCGTCCACGACCAGGCTAGCGTCATTGGGGCAGGCCACCGCGCCGTCGCGGGCCTTGGTTGCCAGATACGAGTCGACGGCTACAGGAGCCTCGCCGAGGGCGGCGCGTTCGCCGTTGATCAGGCGGACGACCTCATCGGCCTGGGCATTGGCAGCGCCGGCTGCGAAAGCGCTCGGCACCGACCAGACGAGCGATACGGCCAGGCCCAAGGTGCTCATGGCCATGACGCCTACGAGCACGGCACGGCTTGGCAAGTGTCGCTTCTGCATTGGTCTCCTCCGGACGGTAGAGAGGTGACGCATCGACGCCTTGGGATCGAACCTTCCGGACCCGCGGACGGCCCGGGGCGCCGGAGGGCTCATTCTTAGTCGCGCCACCAACCACCCGTTCGGGCAGCATTCGCGGCCGATTCGCCCGATGAACGCCCCGACCGCGCGTGTCATCTCCGAACGACCGATTGTGCTGGCCCCCATCGAGTGAAGTAAACCCAACCATCGGGTATCCGCGCCTTCACCTTTGGTAACTACCCGTCCGCGCAGGAGACCCCTCAGCGGAGGTGTGCACGGCCCGGCGGAGCAGGCCCGGGCTAGCGAGTTGTGCGGCCGGCACGGCGTTTGGACTTGACGCAGGGCGCTAGCTGGGTGTCGGTGCGCTTGATATGGGAAGTCAGCCAGCGCAGCAGCTCGTTCTCGACGCGCACGACCAGATGGGCCGTCGCGCCACCGGTCTCGAATTCATGCCTCAATGAAGCGAAGGTCGCGACGAATTCCTTGTGAGCGGCGGCGTTCTCGGCCGCAACCGGGCAGTTGTAGCGAACCATGCACTCCTCTTCCTGTCCGAAGTGCGTAGCCGCGTACCGGCTGAGCTGGTCAAGCAGGCCCTCGACCTCGGATCGACCCCGCCCCAGGCTTATCGCGGACAGGAGGTCGTTCAACCAGGCAATGAGTTGCCTGTGCTGGGCATCGAGACTCTCGACGCCCGTCGTCATCGACTTGTCCCAGGCGATATTCGGCATCGATTCCTCCGGCGGGCTGGCTCGACGATGATAGTGCCGACCAGAGTCATGCCTCAATGCGGCAGAGGTACCCGCCGCCGGCCATCGACGAGGGTTGAGTGCCGGGCCGGGCTACCGACGGGCGGACCTGGCGAGGGACTCGGACGCGGTGAACGGCGCGACGGGCCCACCTGGCGGTCCGATCCCACGGGAGGGTGATCCAGTCGCCTCTCAGGCTACGCACTCAGGGTCGACAAGATGATCTTGCGTCAGCCCACCCAGTCCGAAACGCAAGGCGCCGCGGAGGCTCCCAGATGGCCACTCCCAGTTCAACCTCGGGTTCATCGGTCCCGCAGCGTTCACACGTGCGGCGCAACCTGCTGATCCTCATCGCCGCCGCGATCGTGGCCGGCGGCGCTGCCGGCGGCTACGGCTTGTGGTATCTCTTCCTGCGGCCCGGCGGTCCCGCGGCCGTGGGCTCCGAGGCGCCGGTCTTCCCCGTCGGCGTCAGCGTGGTTGCTCCCGCGTCCCTAGACGGGACGTGGACCGTCAACGACTCGCTCGGTTCAATGGCCGACTCATCGGCCTCATGGACCGGCTACCGGGTCAAGGAGCAGCTCGGTGGAGTCGGTGCCAACACGGCGGTGGGCCGCACCCCCAAGGTCACGGGTTCCATGACGCTCACCGGACCGGTAGTGGACAACGTTCTAATCACCGCCGACCTGACCGCTCTCGTCAGCGACGATCCGAATCGCGACAACCAGCTTCGTCGCCAGGCCATAGCCACCGATCAGTTCCCGACCGCCTCTTTCAAGACCATCGCACCGATCGACCTCGGCACGCTGCCCGCCGAAGGCACGACCGTGACGGTCAGCGCAAAGGGCGCACTGTCACTCCACGGCGTCACCAAGACGGTCGACGTCGCCCTCCAGGCTGTTCGTCGGGGCGGCATCATCGCCGTGACCGGCAGCCTGCCGGTAACCTTCGCCGACTACGGTTTCCAGGGACCGACCAGCTTCGCAGTCCTGTCCGTCGAGGATCACGGGATAATGGAACTGCACGTTCTGTTCACTCACAGCTGAGTCGGTCCGGCAAAGTAGGAGACCCGATGTCATTCATGCGGTTCCTTGGCGGCCGCCCCGTGGCCACGCCTGTGCCAGACCAACCGGTGCAAGACGAGACTGAAGCCGTTCGGCATATCGTCTCCCGGCTCGAAGCCCTGCCGCCCGAAAAGGCACGCTTCCTCGCGGGCATGGCTTACATGCTCGCTCGGGCTGCGAATGCCGACATGGAGATTTCGGACGTCGAGACCCGGGCCATGGAGACGGCTCTCGTCGCCTCCGGGCTGGACGAGCCGCAGGCCGTCCTGGTGGCCGAGATGGCCAAGCTCCAGGAGCGCGCAACCGGCGAGACGAGCGACTACCTCGTGACCCGCGAGTTTCGCGAAGCATCCGCACTCGAGCAGCGGATCGCGGTGCTCCGAGCCTGCTGGCAGGTCGCGGCGGCAGACGCAGTCAGCGGCATGGAGAGTTCCGTCCTCGACGAGATCGCCAACGAGTTGGGCATCGAGCGGGACCAGGCGGCCGCGGTTCGGGCCGAATTCGCGGATCGAATCTCCGCGCGGCTCAACTTCCGAGCGGCGCAGTAGGGCGGGAAGCTAGCCAGACCGGCCGGCAGCCTGGGCGGTGAACCGGCCGAGCAGGTTGCGGACCGGCCGGACGAAGAAGCGCGAGGGACGCGGTACCGGGCTCGCGGCCGGGCGGAACTCACCGTCCCGAGCCGCAATCAGCCGGTCGGCCAGATTCTCGATGTCGCCAACGACCTTGGCCTTGGGGTACTCCTCGACGGCAGCGTGACCGTTGTTGGCCGCCTGCACGAACAGCATGCCAGCCGAACGGACTCGGGCCATTGCGCCGAAGCCCATCACCCTCTCGACGTCGCCGACCGAGATGCCGCTGTTGGAGCGGTTCACCACGAGCGCCAGCCGCTCGCGGATCTCGAGCCCAACGGCCACTTCGCGGAATTGGACCGCCGCTCTGATGGTGGGCACGTCCGGCGTGACCGGCACGATGATCTGGTCGGCCAGGGCGAAGATGCCCTGATTGAGCGGGCCGTAGTCCGGGTGCATGTCCACGATGACCCAGTCGTACAGCTCGCGGGCCGCGGCTACTGCCTGGGCCACGCGCTTGGGTTCGAGAACTTCGGTGTGCAGCGGCGACTGGGACATCGTCAGGACCTCGACGCCGCTGGCGTGCCGCGAGGCGATATCCGCCAGAGAGTGACTCTTGCCGGTCCCGCGGTCCGCCTCCCACACGTCCACCACTGTCGGGATGGAGTCCATCCCGAGCGAACTGACCACGTGGCCAGTGACGGTGTCGCAGTCGATGAGCAGCACGCGCTGGCGTTTCCGCAGCTGGAGCATCGCGGCGGTGTTGACGGCGATCGTCGTCTTGCCCACGCCGCCCTTCGGATTGAAGACGACGACGATCTGACCGCGGTTGGCTGGCGACGGCGAGACACCCACCTCGCCCTCGAGGATGTCGCTGCGAGCGCCGTCGAGCACCGCCTCCGACCGGATGAGCATCGTCTCGGCGCGGATCAGCATCGCTTCGACCCGCCAGCGCAAGGAAGCGGCCGAATAGGGTCGCGTGACGAACTCGCCGTTGACCCGGGCTCGGCCGGCCAGGCTCAGCCGGTCCATCGCGGTCGACGAAACGACCATCAGCGATGGGATGTTGCGCTCACCCTCGTGGAGCAGCGAGTACATCTCGATGGTCGAGTCGAAGTCGTTCTCGCCGTCCAGTATCGCCAGGCCCACGTCGGGCCGGCTCTCGAGCAGCGTTTCGAGCTCGCCGGCGTCCAGAACCATGATGGCTTCGTATCCGGCCTCCGCCAACTCCGCATTGACCTCCAGGAACTCCTGGCTGGGCAGGCAGATGGCGACTGCTGATCGCGGCACTGGCTCGTGGTTCTCCCTGGTTGAACGAAGGTACCGCCCACAGTGTAGCCGAAGGTAATAGGACTCTGCCAGCCCTAATTGCCGCGTTGGCTGCGACGTAGATCGAGAGGCCGGCGCTCAAACGGCCCGACGCGGCCAGCCGACGGCCTCGGTGCCGAACCACGTGCCCGAGGCACCCTTGACAATCGCCACCGCGTTCTCGAGCGCACCGATGGCGGCGAACCGGCCGCCACCCTGGATGAACTGGGCGCACGCTCGAACCTTGGGCGCCATCGAGCCCGACGGCCACGCTCCGGCGGCCAGTCCCTCGAGCGCCTCCTCGACCGAGAGGCGCAGGATCGGTTCCTGGCGAGGCGTGCCCCAGCGGCGATACACGGCGTCGACGTCGCTCAGGAGTAGCAGACCGTCCGCGTCCACCGAGCGGGCGAGGACGACGGCGGCGAGATCCTTGTCGATCACCGCCTCGCGGCCCTGGAATCGGCCGTCGGGCAGCTCCACGACCGGCACTCCCCCACCTCCTGAGGCTACGACGAGCACGCCGGACTCGACGAGCGTACGGATGGCGCCCGCTTCGACGATCCGAACCGGCGGCGGGGACGCCACCACGCGGCGCCAGTTCTTGCCGTCGGGGGCGATGCTCCAGCCGCGTGTTCGGGCGTGTTCGCGGGCAGTCTCCTCGTCGTATATGGGGCCGACGGGTTTGGTTGGGTTGGCGAAGGCAGAATCGTCGGCCGGCACGACCGTACGAGTGACGATGACCGCGATCTCGCGCCGGCGGCCTCGTTCCAGGAATGCGTCGTTGAGCGCGTTGGCGAGCAGGTAGCCGATCTGGCCCTGCGTCTCCGCGCCGAGTACATCGAGCGGCGGCGCCGGAACCACCGACGCGGCCATCTCCGCTCCAATCGCCAGGAAGCCGACCTGCGGACCGTTGCCGTGGGTGATCACGATCTCCGCCCTGCTGCCCTCGGCGAGCGTGACGATGCCGCGAGCGGCCGCCACGAGGTTGCGGCGCTGGACCTCGGTTGAGCCGGCTTCGCCTCGCCTGATAAGGGCGTTTCCGCCAAGGGCGATGGCGAGGCGGGTCATTCGAGGCGCTCTCCGGTCTCGTCGCCCGTGATGAGCAAGTACAGGACCGCCTGCTCGGTGTACCAGCGGTTCTCGGCCTCGTCCCAGACGCGCGAGTGCGGGCCGTCCATGACTTCGTCGGTGACCTCGTCGCCGCGATGCGCGGGCAGGCAGTGCAGGAAGATGGCCCGCGGTGCGGCCAGCTTCATCAATGCGCCATCCACGCAGTATCCGGCAAAGGCAATGGCCCGCTCCGCCCGTTCCTTCTCCTGGCCCATGCTGGCCCAGATGTCCGTGTAGACGGCGTCGGCGCCGCGCACGGCGGCCTCACGATCGTGACCGAGTTCGATAGCGCCGCCGTTGACCCGGCAGTTGGCCTGCGCCGTGGCGACGATCGCCGGATCGGGCTCGTAACCCTCCGGTGTTGAGATTGCCAGCGTGAAACCGAGATATCCGGCTGCCTGGATCAGTGAGTGGCAGACGTTGTTGCCGTCGCCGACGTACGCCAGGCGGAGGCCATCGAACGACTTGAACTCCTCCTCGAGGGTCATGACGTCCGCGAGAGCCTGGCAGGGGTGATGGTCGTCGGTGAGGGCGTTGATGATCGGGATCGTGGCATAGCGCGCCAGCTCCTCGACCTTGGCCTGCTCGAAGGTCCGGATCGCCAGCGCGGACAGGTAGCGGGAAACGATCCGAGCGGAGTCGGGGATGCTCTCTCGCCCCCCGATCTGGATCTCGTCGGAGCGCAGAGTCATGGGTAGCATGCCCAGACCCCACGCAGCCGCTTCGAAGCTGACGCGCGTTCTGAGAGACGGCTTGTCGAAGATAAGCCCGACGCGGCCGCCGGCGAGCGCATCGCGCGTCATCCCGCGGCGGCTCTTGATGCGGACGGCCAGGTCGAGGGTGTGGCGGATCCCATCCCGTCCCAGGGAATCCAGAGTCAGCAGGTGCCGAGCCATGGGGCTCCCTCAGCGATTGGCCGCCGGCGACGAACCGGCGCGAGCCATATCCACAATACCCCGAAGAAGATCGACAAGCCTGGGCTGGGCCGACTGCCCTGCCGAATCGGCCTCGCCGGCCATTTCCTCGAGCTCGTAGCGGACCCGAACGACCGGCTTCTCGAGCTTGAGGACGCGGGTGAGATCGATCGGCGTGGCCGAAAGCACCAGGTCCGCGGGCATGGCGTTGAGGGTCGCCTCGAGTTCGTGCATCTGGCCTTGGCCATAGCCCATCGCCGGGATCAGATGCTCCAGGGCCGGATAACGACTGAGCGTATCGGCCAGTTCACCCGTCGCGTAGGGCACCGGATCGACGAGCTCGGCGGCGCCGAATCGCCGGGCGGCCACCACTCCCGCCCCGAAGGTCATACCACCGTGGGTCAGCGTCGGGCCGTCTTCCACGACCGCGACTCGCTTGCCGGCGATATCGCCGCCCTGGAGAGTGAGCGCCGATCGAGCCAGCAGCACCGGCGCCCATCGGTTGAGGGCCGCGACGTCTGCCTTCACTTCGGCGATCTGTTCTGGCGAGGCAGAGTCCACTTTGTTGACCACGACCACGTCGGCCATGCGGATGTTGGTCTCGCCGGGGTGGTAGTGAAGTTCGTGGCCGGCCCGCAGCGGATCGGCGACGACGATGAATAGGTCCGGCCGATAGAACGGGAAGTCGTTGTTGCCGCCCTCCCAGAGCACTACGTCGGCCTCCGCTTCGGCCTGGCGCAGGATGGCCTCGTAGTCGACGCCGGCGTACAGGACGCGGCCGGCATCCAAGTGCGGCTCGTACTCCTCGCGCTCCTCGATCGTGGTGTCATAGCGGTCGAGATCGGCGTAGGTTGCGTAGCGCTGGACCCGCTGGGCCATCAGGTCGCCATAGGGCATCGGGTGTCGAACGACGACGACCCGTAGCCCCAGGTTCTCCAGGAGCGCAGCGACATAGCGCGTCGTCTGGCTCTTGCCGGCTCCGGTTCGGGTTGCCCCGGTCGCCACGACGGGCTTCGTGCTCCGCAGCATCGTCCGGTCCGGCCCCAGGAGTTCGAAGTCGGCGCCGCAGGCCAGCGTCCGGCTGGCCATGTGCATGACGTGCTCATGGGTGACGTCGCTGTAGGCGAAGACGACGAGATCGACCGCCTTGTCGGCGATGACCTGCTCGAGTTCCGCCTCTGCCACGATCGGGATGCCGTTGGGATACAACGGCCCCGCCAGCTCCGGCGGGTAGCTGCGCCCGGCGATGCCCGGAATCTGGGTCGCGGCCGTAAACGCCACGACCTCCACGCCGGGATCCGTGCGGTAGGCGGTATTGAAGTCGTGGAAGTCGCGACCAGCGGCTCCCATGATCACAACCCGGGTGCGATCCATGGTTCTCCGGCCCTCCGCAGTCCGCGCCGCAGGCAGCAACCCGGCAGCGAACCTGGAGCTGACGAGCCGGTTCCGCCTCTGGTCCAGCGGTCGTCCAGCGAAGGGTAGTGTCATCGGCCGCGGCCTCATGCGCAAGACCCAGGTGGCGCGGACGCATCGGAACTCGTCTGGCGGTCCATCCCGTCACGCAGGCCGACCCCCAGAAACGCGCCCTGCGCGATGCGTCAGCGCGCCGAGGGCGCCTCGGCGGAACCGGCCGCATCGTCTTGCACGGGTGCGACGCTCCTTGCCAGGCCGCCCAACGCGGACGCGATGGCGTCCGTGTCCAGCCCGACCGGGTTCGCCGCCCGAGAACCAGCCACGCCGCGCATCAGCTGCGCCATCGAAGTCATGTCGCCGGCCCCGGCCGTATCGAGCCCGCCCATCGTGGCCCCGACATTCCGCCCCACGAACGCCTGCACCTCGCCTTCCAGGCCCCACGCATAACCCCACAGCGCCGCTTCTTCGGCGTTGGCGAGCCACGGCGGAACGCCCTTTCCATCCCCCGCCAGGGCCCGCCGCAGCGTGCGCTGATATGCGTCCACCATGGCCGAAGTCATCTGGCCGTCGCGAGTTCGCAGCGGCAGCGGCATGCGCATCGCGCCCGGCAGGACCTTCAGGACCGCGATGCTCAGGCACAAGAAGGCAATCGGCTGGCCGGCGTATGCGGCGGCGACCACACCGGCAAGGAGTGCCAGACCGACGATCGTCCAGACGATCGAGACCGACCTTGTTTCGAGTCTCAGCCAGCCCTTTTCACCGGCGGTGCGTTCGAGCTGTTCGGCCGTCTGCTCGAACAGGGGCCATAGCTCGCCGAAGCTCACCGGCGCAATCCCGCCGGAAACGCCGGCGTGGGCCCGAAGGCCGTCCAGCAGCGACTCCTCGGCCGGACCGAGCGGCCGCTCGAAGGCGTGGTCCGAGCCGGCGGCGACGTGCCCCGCCGCGCCGACTCCGGGCGTCGGGACGCCAGCGAGGACACGGATCCCGGCACCGAGGTCGAGCGAACTGGGCTCGCCGTAGAAGGCAACCCGCCCGTGAGCGGCGAGATCCAGCAGAGCCACAGTTACCGCCCGCGTCGAGTTCAGCGGGGCGGCGACGATCGCGGCCAGGGCCGGAGTCATATCCCCTGGAGGCGCAGGCAGGAGCACGGAGTCGTCGTCGGCATAGCCAGCCTCACGACGCCGCCGGCGCTGGGCGAACCAGAGGCCAACCACCGAACCGATCGCCACTAGCAAGCCGGCCAGACTGGCCCGGACGTTGGTCGCGTCCCCGAAGAAACCGGTGACGGAGTCGTGAATCCAGGTGGAGACCGACTGGGCCGCGGTGGCCGCCTCGTTCACCGGATCTGGAGTGGGCTGGACGGCATCGATGGCCGCCATCACAGCTGCCTGAACATCGCCTCCGGGCGCCGTCTCGTTCGAGAGCGTGTCGTTGGTCCAGGGGGAACCTGTCTGGTAGAGGTCCCAGAAATCCGAGTCAGCGTCGATGTAGCCCCCGACCTGCGTGCCGTTGACGCCAAGGGCGATCACCAATGACCGGCTGAACGAGGAGCTCATGTGCACGGCGCTGAAGAACGCAGTCGACGAAGGGTCGTCCTCGTCACTCATTGCGATGTCGATGAAGACCCGGCAGCCGAGCTTATCGCCCAGGGCCGTCGCCGCGGCCTCGGCTTGCTGGTGATATGCCTCGGTCAGGATCCCGGCCCCGTCGAAGACGTGAGTGCTTCGGAGGAGGCCGTCCGCCCGGGCCAGAGTGCTCGTGATGAAGCTCTCGACCGACTCCGTTCCCGATGAGGAGTTGCGGAAGTACTTGCCCGCTTCCTGCGTCAGCTTCCCGTTGAGCGTCGAACCGAGCATTGCCTCACCCACTTCCTCCCACCCGGTCAGGAGGAGCCCGTCCACGTTCCAGGCTGCCGCGATGGTTTCGGCGCTCGGCAGATTCTCCAGCGTGTCCGTGTAGACGACCACTCGCCCACCGCCGGCATTCTCGATGCTGGCGGCCAGGGCCTCGGCCCGCGCTTCCGCAGGCGGCGTCAAGAGATTGCCGTAGTCGTAGACGTGGCGGCCGGGCGTGTAAGGCGTGAACGTGGGCTGGGCGGCGGAAGCGGGCGCTGGCAGAGCGGCCGTAGCCAACGCCAGCCCGATCAGGCCGACCAGGATTGCAAGCGTCAGTCCCAGGATGACCGCACCGGGGCGCCGAGGGTGTACCTCACGAACCTCCGCCCCCACGGCCAGCCCCATCGAACCCTCCGATGACGAGATGCCGGCGGCCTTCTGGGTGACGGCCCGGCGGCCCCCCTAGCCTACTTCACGTCAAGTACTGGAACATGCCGAAGACGCCGGCGCCGAGCACGACGGCCGTCATCGCCCACAGCAGGGCGGTGTGGCGCCGAGAGTTGGCCAGATCGCCGAGCAGTTCGCGGTCCCCGCTCAAGCGCACGATGAAGGCCAGCGGCAGCGCCAGGACGATCACGTTGAACACCATCGCGCCTATGCACAACCGAACCAGATCTGCGGAGACCAGCGCCACGCCGGCCGCGGGCAGGACCTCCGCGAAGTAGACGGCGTAGAAACGGCGAGCCTGACTGGGCTTGAGGTCAAGGCTGTGAGGCCAACCCATCAGCTCACCGATCCCCCACGCGGCCGACAGCGAAACCACCACCAGCGCGAGGAGGCCGGAGCCCATCAGGCCGATGGCGATGAGCCAGCCCGAGCCGCCGGTCGCCAGCCGCGCCAGCCCTTCCGGCAGATGGGAGACGGCCGTCGGGTTCAGTGCCGGCGCCGACTCCATGGCCGCGGCCGCGGCGATCACGATGGCTGCCATCAAGGCCTGGCTTGCGATCGCGCCGATCAGCGTCTCGACTCGAGAGCCTCTGAGATCCTCGCGGGTGAGCTTCTTGTCGACGNNGAAGAGCATCCAGGGCATGATCGAAGCCCCGACGATCGCCACGACCAGGGCGAAGTAGTCGTGCGGCACGTCGGCCGGGAGCGGGTTCAGGTCAGACACGAGGTGGCCCAGGTTCGGATGGCCGACGATTGCCAGGATGACGAAGCTGAAGAGCGCCAGCGACAGGACCAGGGCGCCACGCTCGAAGACTGTGTAGCCGCCGGTCAGCACCGCGCCGGCGTGGAGGACCAGCGCGCCGACGATCGCCACGGGCGCCGGAATGCCCAGAATGGCCGCGCCCAGGGCGATGCCCGCGAACTCCGCCACGTAGGCAACGAAGTTGATGACAGCCATTCCGGCAACCGAGACGGCGGCCCAGCCGGGTCCGTATCGCGCCCGAACGAGTTCGGCATGGCCCTGGCCTGTGGCCAGCGCCAGTCGCGCAGTCATCTCCTGAACCAGGAACAGGACAGGGACGATCGCGAATAGCGGGAGCAGCAGTGCGTATCCGGAACTCGTCCCGCCCTGGCCGGCCGTGACCACGCTTGGCGCATCGACGTCCGCGAGCATCACGACCCAGGCCGGTCCCACCACACGCAGCCAGCGCGAGATCGCCGGCGAGCGAATCGCTCCGGCGATGGATCGGACACTGGAGATGACGGTCACCCCGATATCCTAGCTGATAGGTAGGCTTTCCCGTCGGAGTGTTCGGACCCCGAACCTGGGGTCCGCCTGCAACCTATCGCGCCAAAGTTGCGAATCGCGGCCGCGCCGCCAAGAGGCTCGAGGCGGACGGGCCCGGCCGGGAGAGCCGGCCGTCAATCAGGCCGCACCACGACCAGGGGAATGGGCCGCGTGGTTTTGGTCTGGTATCCGTCGTAGCGGCCCTTGTTGCCGTCGTTGACCAGTCGCCAGAGTCGGTCGTAGTCCGGGTCGCCCCTGTTCACGGCCCGCGCGACGCCCGGAATGCGTGTGCGGCGAACCTGAAGCTCAACCCGAGGATTGGCCACCAGGTTGAAATACCAGCCGGGCGAAACGTCTTTGGCGCCGTTAGAGGCCACGAGGACGTAGCTCTCGCCGTCTCGGGCATAGACCAGAGCGGTCGTGCGCTCGACTCCGCTCCGGCGTCCGGTGGTCCGAAGCAGCAGCGACGGCACGCCCCCGAGCATCCCGTGACCGACCCGGCCGTCCGTTCGAACGTAGAGGGCCTGGTGGAGCTGCATGAACCCGTTTTCGAAGGCGTTGCCGATCGACATGCCCGAAGCCTAACACCGGGTCGGGACGCGTCCGGCCGGCCCGGCCTGGCTACTCGGCGTCGGCGACCAGTTGGGGCGACTGCGCCAGGTCGACGCCAAGTCGTTCTAGCGCGCTGAGAACCGCCTTCATTGAGGCGGTGGTGATGTTCGGGTCCATTCCCACGCCCCAGCGGACTTCGTCGTGGGAACGGACCTCGACGTAGGCGACGGCCGTAGCCTCTTCGCCTGCGCCCAGGGCATGCTCGGCGTAGTCGAGGACTTCCACCTCGATCCCCAGATCGCGGCGCAGGCCGTGGACCAATGCCGAGATCGGGCCGTTGCCCTCCCCTGCGATCGCGGTGGTGGTGCGGCCTGTTGCCAGTCTCGCGCGCACCGTTACGTTGCCATCGCTGGAGGTGGTGTCGTAGCGGTCCAGCCGGACGCGCGGGGCAGCGGGCAGGTACTCGGCCGCGAACGCGGCCCACATCTCCTCGGCGCTGATCTCCGTGCCGCTGCCCTCGGTGATGATCTTGATGCAGCGGNNGGCAGGTAGGGCACTTCCCAGGTGCGGTAGTCAGGCGGTAGCAGCTCCATGCCCTTCTTGATGGCGTCCTGGTGCGAGCCCGAAAACGACGTGTAGACGAGATCGCCGACGTACGGATGGCGCGGCTCGACGGGCAGCCGGTTGCAGTGCTCGGCGATCCGGCGAAGGGCGTCGATGTCGCTGATGTCCAGCTCGGGATCGACGCCCTGGCTGAACATGTTGCCGGCCAGATTGACGACGTCCACGTTGCCGGTTCGCTCGCAGTTGCCGAAGAGCGTGCCCTCGATCCGGTCCGCGCCGGCCATGCCGCCGAACTCGGC
>PMKN01000010.1 GCA_003158675.1 Chloroflexota bacterium
GTCCTCGACGACGTCTACGAGCTGTTCATGGACCTGGGCGCGGACGCCAAGCAGATCGACTTCCCGGTCGTCTACACCAACGCCAAGACCGGAACCGCGACCATGGACCTGGCCGAGCCGGGCACGAACCTCCGGCCGCTCTTCGAGTTGCTGATCGAGCACACGCCGGCGCCCCGCTTCGTGCCGGACCACCCGCTCCAGCTGCTCGTGACCAACCTCTCCGCCAACGACTACGTCGGCCGGATGGCGGTCGGACGCGTCTGGAACGGCACCATCAAGCTCGGCGAACGGATCGTCATCGTCCGCGAGGAGGAAGAGGACACCGACGGCACGATCGTGCCCGGGCGGACGGTCACCCTGACCGGCACGGTGACCAGCCTCACCACCGCCCACGGTATCGAGCGCGTGGACATCGAGGAAGCGGGGCCCGGGGACATTGTCGCCCTGGCGGGCATCCCGGACGTCACCATCGGCGACACGATCACCGACCCCGCCGATCCGCGTCCGATGCAGCGCCTGGACCTGGACGCGCCGACGCTGAGTATGACCTTCGGGGCCAACACCTCGCCGCTCTCCGGCCGCGAGGGCCGCTTCGTCACCAGCCGCCATATCCGAGCCCGGCTCGAGAAGGAAGTCCTCGGGAACGTTTCGATCCAGTTCGTGCCGACTGAATCGGCGGACACGTACGAGGTTCTCGGCCGCGGAGAATTGCAGCTGGCGATCCTGATCGAGCAGATGCGCCGGGAGGGTTTCGAACTCCAGGTCAGTCGGCCCGAGGTGATCTTGCGCACCGTGGGCGGCGAGGTCCACGAGCCGTACGAACGAATCACAGTGGACATCCCGCCGGAGTTCATCGGCTCGGTCCAGACCGCGCTGGCGGATCGGAAGGGCCGACTCGAACAGATGAGCACCGACGCCGACGGACGCGTCCGGATGGAGTACGTCATCCCCGTCCGAGGCCTCATCGGGTTCCGCGGTCAGCTCCTGACGGAGACGAGGGGCACGGCTCTGATGCACCAGATCGGCGAAGGCTACGGTCCCTGGGCCGGCGAGGTCACGCACCGCACCAGCGGCGTCCTCGTTGCGGACCGCCAGGGCACCTCCAACGGCTATGCGCTCTACAGCCTCCAGGAGCGATCCGAGCTGCTCATCGGCAGCGGCGTCGGCGTATACGAAGGCATGATCGTCGGAGAGAACGCACGCCCCGAGGATATGGACGTCAACGCCACAAGGGAGAAGAAGCTGACCAACATGCGGACGCACTCACACGACGAAGCGATCCGCCTCACGCCGCCGCGCGAGCTGACCCTGGAGTCCGCCATCGAGTTCATCGGCGCCGACGAACTGGTCGAGGTGACACCGAAGTCGATCCGGCTGCGCAAGCGGACCCTCTCGCAGCACGACCGGCGCCGCGCGGCGGGCCGCGAATACGACCGTGCCATCTCCGAGCGCGCCCTGGCGGAGCGCGAGGGGCGGTAGAGCCTCGGCGTACAATCTGGGCAATGCCGATCTACCTCGACCACGCCGCCACGACACCGCTGCGGCGCGAAGCGCTCGAGGCGATGCTGCCGTACCTGACCGAACATTTCGGCAACCCTTCCTCGCCGCACGGGTTCGGACGCCGCGCTCGCGCAGGGCTCGACGAGGCACACGAGCGGGTTGCCAGCGCGATCGGGGCGCGGCCGCGCGAGATCGTCTTCACGTCCGGAGGCAGCGAGTCGAACAACCTGGCGGTCAAGGGCGCCGCCTGGGCTGGCAAGACGCGGGGCCACCGCATCGTGACGACGGCCGTGGAGCATCACTCTGTCGGCTACTCCCTACGCTACCTGGAGAAGTTCGGCTTCGAAATCGTGGAAGTTCCCGTGGATCGTTATGGCTGTGTCGATCCGGACGAGCTAGACGCAGCCATTTCGTCCAGGACGATTCTCGTGAGCGTCATGCTCGCCAACAACGAGGTAGGCACGGTCCAGCCGATGGCGGAGGTCGCGGCTCGGGTGCGGCGCCACAAGGGAGTGTTGCTGCACACAGACGCCGTCCAGGGGGCGGCTCACCTGGACATCGATGTGGCGGCTCTCGACGTGGACATGCTCTCGCTCGCGGCGCACAAGTTCGGCGGGCCCAAGGGCGTTGGAGCCATGTACGTCCGCCACGGCACGAACATGCTGGCGCAGCAGCAAGGTGGCGCCCAGGAGCGGTATCGCCGCGCCGGTACCGAAGACGTCGCCGGGGCCATCGGCATGGCAGCCGCACTGGGACTCGCCGTGGCCGAGCGCCCTGCCGTTCAGGCTCGGCTTCGAACGCTGCGCGAGGGGCTGGCGAGAAGGCTGCGCGCCATCGAGGGCCTCCAGGAGACGGGCCACCCGGTCGAACGCCTGGCGAACAGCCTCTCGGTCGTCGTGCGCGGGCTCGACGGCGCCTCGCTGGTGATGGCGCTCGATCTGGCGGGGCTTGCCTGCTCGACAGGCTCGGCGTGCGACAGCGGGTCGACGGAAGTGAGCCATGTCCTCCGGGCCATGGGCTATCCCGACGAGGAGGCGAAGGGCGCGCTGAGGCTCTCGCTGGGACGAGAAACGACGGCCGAGGAGGTCGAGGAAGCGGGACGTCTTGTCGAGCGCGCAATCGCCACCCAGCGCGAGGCGGCGGCGTCGGTGGCGGCGACAGGCGGAGCCGCTCTTGCCGCCCACGAGGGCGCTCGTGCGGCATCGGAGGCGAAGGCGGGGTGACGCGGGTTTTGGTGGCGATGTCCGGAGGCGTGGACTCGTCCGTGGCCGCGGCGCTCGTGCGGGCCGCCGGCGACGAGGCCATCGGCGTCTGGATGCGCCTCCATGATGTCGCAGATACCTATTCCGAATTCAAGAAGAGCTGCTGCTCGCTCGACGCCGCGGACGACGCGCGCCGTGTCGCCGCCCAGCTCGACATTCCTTTCTACGTCATGAACCTCGAGCCCGAGTTCGACGCAGGCGTGCTCCAGCCGTTCTTGCGCGCATACCTTGAGGGCCGCACGCCAAGCCCGTGCGTCGATTGCAACAACGTCGTGAAATTCGGCGCGCTGCTGGGCCGTGCCCGGTTCATGTACGAATGCGACGCGGTGGCGACAGGGCACTATGCCCGCGTGGCCGCGCCCGAAGCCGCGCCCGAATCCGCCGCCGGTCCCGGCAACCACGGCGCAGGGTTCCGCCTGCTCCGCGGCCGCGATGTCAACAAGGACCAGAGCTACTTCCTCTACGGCCTGGGACAGGAGGAGCTGGCGCACACGCGGTTCCCGCTCGGCGAGATGACCAAGCCGGAAGTGCGGCAGGCTGCTCGGGCGATGGGCCTGGCGACGGCGGACAAGCACGAAAGCCAGGAGATCTGCTTCGTGCCGCGCGGCGACTACCGCGAGGCCCTCCGCGAGCGGGCCGGTTGGCAGGCCGAGGCGGGGCCGGTCGTCGACCTCGACGGACGCGAGATCGGCCGCCATCGGGGGGCTGCGTCCTACACGGTGGGTCAGCGGCAGGGGATTGGGGTGGCGGTGGGAGAACCCCGCTACGTCTGGCAGATCGACCCGGGCCGGAACGTCGTGAAGGTGGGACGGCGGGCGGATCTCGAGACGCGCCGGTTCGAGGTGGAACAGATGCATTTCGTCGCGGGAAGTCCGCCCAGCGGCGGGCATTCCTTCCGCGCGGAAGTGCAGATCCGCCATCGCGGCCGTGTTGCATCGGCCGTGGTGACGCCGGCGGCGGCCGGGCGCTGGGCCGTGGAGACGGACGAGCCAGTGTGGGCTGCGGCTCCCGGTCAGGCGGCCGTTCTCTACAGTGGCGAGGTCGTCCTGGGCGGCGCCCGTATAGTCCGCGCCGAGAGCGAATTGGGCGGCTGACGGCCTCCCTATACTCAGGCGGTCGTCCCGGAGCGCGGCAAAGCCCTGCTAGCGAGGAGTCACGTGGTTCTCGGTCCGGCGCACGTCCTGGCCGTACTGGTGGGTCTGTTCCACGCCGCTCTGTTCGTCTTCGTGGGCGGAAGATTCAGCCCGCGCATCGTGCCGGTTGCGCTGGCCTCGATCCTGGGCGCCTGGGCGGGCGACGCCGTCGGCAGCCGGCTGGGCGTGGATCCCATCCGGCTGGGTGACTTCTACCTGGTTTCCGCCTCGGTCATGGCGTGGCTCGGAATCGGCTTCGTGACCGTGCTGTCAATACTCGGCCCGTCGGGGGAAGGCGAGGACACCCAGTGATCCGAGCCCTGGCCAGTCTGCTGTTCCCCGGCCGCAAGCGCACCGGCGTCACCGATCCGAGGGTCGTGGCGTTCTCCCGTGGTCTGGCTCTCGGTGCCCTCGTGGGCGCCGCGATCGCCGGCTCCAGCCTGTGGAAACGGCTCCGTCGCCCAACGACCAGGTAGACGCCTGCGCTCCGGCCGGAACGGTCGGCGGTTATCCGCCGGTTCAAGCGCGGCCGACGCGCCTCGCGTTTGGTACCGTTACGGGCGATGCCTGATTTGCCGATTCCGTACCTCACCGCGGCCGAAGTTCGCAGTCGATACGTCGACTTCTTTGCCGAGCGCGGCCACACCGTGGTGCCGAGCGCATCGCTCGTGCCCGCGGGCGACCAGACGCTGCTCTTCACCAACTCCGGGATGGTCCAGTTCAAGGACGTCCTGACGGGCCGAGAGAAACGCAGCTACGTCCGCGCCACCGACTACCAGCGCTGCCTCCGAGTGGCGGGCAAGCACAACGACTTCGAGGAAGTGGGCCGATCGACCCGCCACCACACCTTCTTCGAAATGTTGGGCAACTGGAGCTTCGGCGACTATTTCAAGCGCGAAGCGATCAATTGGGCGTGGGAACTCCTCACCGCGGTCTACCAGATCCCGGCCGACCGGATTGGCGTGACCGTCTACAAGGACGACGACGAGGCCTACAACATCTGGCACGACGAGATCGGCGTCCCCACGGAGCGGATCGCGCGTTGGGGCAACGTCGAGCAGGGCGACGACGCCAACTTCTGGCGGATGGCCGAGACCGGACCATGCGGACCGTGTTCCGAGCTTCATTTCGACCGCGGCGCGGAGCTAAGCGAAGGGCCGGACTGCATCCCGGATCACTCCGAGAACTGTCCGCGCTGGCTGGAGATCTGGAACCTGGTCTTCATGGAATTCGACCAGCGCGCCGACGGAACTCGCGTCCCGCTACCGATGAAGTCCGTCGATACGGGAATGGGTCTGGATCGAATGACGAGCGTCATCCAGCAGGTCAAGACCAACTACGACACGGACCTCTTCACGCCTATCCATGCCGCCATGCGCGAGCTGCTGGGCCACGACCCGGAAGAGTTCGAAGCCGAGCGGTTCAGCTATCAGGTCATCGCTGACCATTCGCGGGCGGTCACGTTCCTCGTCGCCGACGGCGTGGCCCCGTCGAATGAAGCTCGCGGCTACGTGTTGCGGAGAATCCTGCGTCGAGCCGTGCGCCACGGTCGTCTTCTCGGGCGGCGCGAGCCCTTCATGGACGTCACCGCGGGCGTCGTTATCGACGTGATGGCGGGCGCATATCCGTATCTCGTCGACCAGCGTGCCCGAATCCTGAAGGTGATCCGCCAGGAGGAGAGCCAGTTCGCCCGCACGCTGGAGACCGGCACGAGCCACCTCGAGGCGGCGCTGGCCCCCCTCACGAAGGCCGAACGCTCGATTGGGCGTCGTCCCGAATCGCTGCCCCAAGGCGCTCCGGAACTCCCCGGCGAGGTCGCGTTCCGGCTCCATGACACCTACGGTTTCCCCTTCGATCTCACCGTCGATATGGCGGCCGAGTACGGCGTGCGGGTGGACCGCGAGGGGTTTGCGGCCGCGATGAAGGAACAGAAGGAGCGCAGCCGCAAGGGCACCAAGGCCGATCTGGCCCGCCATGCCGAGCTCGGCGACCTGTACCAGTCGATCTTGCGGCGGGTCGGCGAGACGAAGTTCCTGGGCTACGAAGAAACGGAGGCGGAAGACCGCGTCGTGGCGATCTTGCGTGACGGAATGGAGTACCAGGAGTTGACGGGCCACGGCGTAGCCGAGGTCGTGCTGGGAGCCACTCCGTTCTATGGCGAGGGTGGCGGGCAAGTCGGCGACCGGGGCGAGTTGCTCGAAGCCGGCGGGGGGAGCGCCCTGTTTACGGTAGAAGACACGCAGAAACCGATCGCGGGCCTGTTCGTTCATCGCGGCCAGCTTCACGGCCGGCTGCGGGTCGGAGAGACGATCACGGCCCGGGTGGACGCCGAGCGGCGGGCGCGGACGATGCGCAACCACACTGCCACTCACCTTCTGCACCGCGCCCTTCGCAATGTCGTCGGGCCGGAGGCGCACCAGGCGGGCTCGCTCGTGGCGCCGGACTACCTGCGCTTCGACTACCCACTGGATCGCGCGCTCACCGCGGCCGAGAAACGGGCGATCGAGGACGAAGTCCGGCAGATCGTGCGTGACAACCGGCCCGTTACCACCACGGTCCAGCCCATGGCCGCGGCGATCGCGGCCGGCGCGGATGCCTTCTTCGACGAGAAGTATGGCGAGAACGTCCGCACGGTTCGCGTGGAGGGCTACTCACTGGAGCTATGCGGCGGGACCCATTGTTCGGCCTCCGGCCAGATCGGCGGCTTTGTCATCACCGGCGACCGAAGCATCGGAGCGGGAACGCGCCGTATCGAGGCCATGACCGGAGACGGTGCGGATACTTTGGTGCGGGATCGCCTCGAATTGCTGGAGCGCATCGGCGAGGCCGTTGGGACGGCGTCGCTCGAGGCGGTTCCGGACCGCGTGGCTGCTCTCCAGGAGGATTTGCGCGACGCTCGCCGTCGGCTGCGTGCCGGAGGGAGTGGCTTGCCCAGGGCCACAGAGCTGGTCGGGCGCGCGCAAGAGGTGGCCCCCGGCATCAATCTCGTCGCCCATTCGGGCTCATTCGATTCCCCCGAACGCTGGAAGGGCTTCGTGAAGGAGATCCGCGCCGCGCTGCCGTCCGGCGTGATCGCCGTCGCCTTCGACGCCGACGCTCCCCAGATCTTCGTGACCGTTAGCCCGGACTTGGTCGAGCGTGGCATATCGGCGGGCGAACTCGTCAAGGTCGCCATGAAATCGATGGACGGCCGCGGCGGAGGGCGACCGGAGATGGCGCAGGGAATGGGAGCCCGCCGGGAAGGCGTGGACACTGCCCTGACGGCGATCGCGGATACACTGCGAACGTCGGGCAAGTAGCGCAGCGCAGGGGAGCGGCCGTGGCATTCTGGCGCAGGATCTGGGGCCGCGAGCAGGAATCTGCGCTGGCCGCCTGCACGGCTCTCGACATCGGGACGGAGTTCGCAAAGGCTCTTGTGTTCGAGATCGACGAGTCCGGAATGGGCACCGTGCGCGGGGTCGGTCGTAAGCGCCAGGGCCTGTCTCACATGCAATCGGGTACCGTGACGGACATCAACGCCGTCGTCGACAACTGCTCTACGGCGCTCCAGGAAGCCGAAGAGATGGCCGGCTTCCGACCGACTCAGTGCGTCGTCGGAATCGCCGGGGAGCTGGTGAAAGGCTTCACCACGGCCAGCGCTCGCGAGCGCAAGCATCCCGACGCGCCAATCACAGACGTGGAGCTGCAGAAGCTCATCGACGGCGTGCAGCACGACGCCTTGCGCGAGGCCGAACGGGCGATCACCTGGGAGACGGGCCTGCCGCAGGTGGACGTGCGTTTGGTCCACGCCGCTGTCACGGGCGCCCAGATCGACGGCTACCCGGTAACAAACCCGGTCGGGTTCAGGGGCCGGAACGTCAAGATCAGCATCTTCAATGCCTTTGCCCCGTTGGTGCATCTTGGTGCCCTCCAAAGCGTCGCAGAACAGCTCGATCTGGAGTTGCTGGAGGTGGTGGCCGAGCCGTACGCCGTGGCCAGGGTTCTCGCCAGCGAGCAAGTCCAGCAGTCGGGCGCGCTCTTCATCGACGTGGGCGGCGGCACGACGGACGTGGCCCTGGTGCGCCACGGCGGCATCGAGGGAACCCGTATGTTCGCCCTCGGCGGCCGGGCGTTCACGAAGTCGATTGCGGACCACCTCGATCTGCCGTTTCCACGGGCCGAGGAGATCAAGGTCGATTACTCGAAGGGCGCGCCCATGGACCACCGCGCCGAAGTGGCCAAGATCGTGGCCGACGACGTAGCCATCTGGGCCGCGGGCGTTGAGCTGGTCCTCGAGGAACTGGCCGAAGGCGACCTGTTGCCGGCCCGTGTTTACATGTGCGGCGGCGGCTCGCATCTGCCCGAAATCGGCGCCATCTTGAGGGCTGAGGAGTTCTGGAAGCGGCTGCCGTTCAGCCGACCGCCTGAGGTTGTGGTCATGTCTCCGGATCAGGTGGAGCGGATCAGGGACGGCACGAATCTCCTCGTAGACCAGCAGGATGTGACGCCGCTTGGGCTCGCATATCAGGCCATCGAACTTCAGACGAACGAGGACCCGCTCGACGTGGCTTTGCGTCGGGTTCTCAGAGCGATGAAGATGTAGCGCGATGGCGATCTACTACCTCGACGTCGACGATGAGATCACGTCTGCGGCGGCGCGACTCCGTGACTCCAGCGATACCCGGATTGCGCTCGTCGTTCAGGGCGGTTCCCGCGTGGCCACTTCGCGCATCAACTTCAAGCTGCTGGCCCGCGAAGCTCGCCACTACAACCGGCAGCTTGCGATCGTCGCCGCCGACGCATCCGTCCGGTCGCTCGCCCAGACGGCGGGGTTGGCGGTGTACGGCAGCGTCGGTGAGTATCAGAAGGCCGAATCCGGTCGCCAGCCCGGTGGCGCCGACGCGACGGGCGACGGGATCGCCGCTCCCCCGGTGGCTGTCTCGGCCGGCGGCGTTGACCTCGGGGCGAGGTCGGTAGCGAGTTCTGGTGACTACTCGCGAAGTGGCCGTCCGGCCGACGACCGGCCACGCAAACCGAAGCCGGCGCGTGGGGGCCTGGGCCTGCGCCGAATGCTGGCCGCGGCCCTGATCGCGGTCATTGTGATCGGCGCCGTGAGCGCCTATCTGCTACTCCCGAGCGCGACGATCGTCCTCACGCTGCGAGCTGAATCTCTTGGGCCGATAGACCTTGCCGTGCGAGTTGACCCGACCGTCACCGCCGCGAACGATACGACGGCGACGGTCCCGGGAGTGCCCAAGGAGTTCCCGATGCAGGTCAGCGGAACGTTCAAGGCCACGGGCCAGAACGTGGTCGACACCGCCGCCACCGGCACGGTGACCTTCATCAGCGGCAACACTGGCAACGCGGTGCTGGTCCCGGCGGGCACACAGGTCACAACCGCAGGCGGGCTCGTCTTTGCGACAAACGCCGCGGTCACAGTCCCCAAGGCGACACTCTCCGGCCTGACGATCACTCCGAGGACGGCCGACGTGGCGGTCACGGCCGTCAAGACGGGTCCGGCCGGTAACGTCGCAGCCGGAGCCATCGTCAACGTTCCGGCGTGGCTGGCCACGGCTCTGGTAGTCGGGAACCAGGTCACGAACAAGCAAGCTACCTCCGGTGGCGCTCACACGGTCACGCCGTTCGTGCAGCAGGCCGACATCGATGCTGCCGAGGCGAGCCTGTCGACCCAGCTCGGTACCCAGCTGCAGACCCAGGCCTCCGACCCCAACTCGGTAGCGGCAGGTTTCGAGATCTTCCCGAGAACGGCGGCATTGGGCACGCCGTCCTACGACCCGGACCCGGCGTCTGTACTGAACCAAGCCGTGGAGAGCTTCAATCTCTCCGCCAGCGGCTCGGGCACCGCCACCACGGCGAATCTTGCGAGTGTGCGCAGTCTCGCTCAGCGCAGGATCGAGGGCATGGTTCAGGCCGGCCATTCGGTCGTAGACGGTTCCGTCCAGGTCGCTCTCGGATCGCCCACGAGTCTTGGGGCCGCGGTCTCCATCCCGGTCAAAGCTCAGGCGATGCAGGCTCCGGCCGTCGACGTGGCCCAGCTCCGCAATGCGGTCAAGGGCAAGTCGGTCGAGGAGGCGAAGGCGTTCCTCTCTCAGTACGGGGAGGCGCAGGTCTCGGTCTCCTCGTTCTGGTCCTCCACGGTTTCAGGTTTTGACTTCCGGATCGACATCACGGTGATTGCGCCGAGTGCTGCCCCGATCGCCGCACCGACGCAGCGTCCGGTCTCGACGCCTCGGGCGACGGGCCAGCCGAGCGGGCCCGAGCCGATCCCTTCGGCGAGCCTCTCCGCCTCGCCCGGAATGACGCCCGAAGCAACGTCCGGGACGACGCCTGCGATCACGCCAGATGTGACCCCGGAGATCACGCCGGCGCCGACGGACTCGCCGGCCGCTGCGCCGACGGAGACGCCCGTGGACACGTCTCCGCCCACGGCCGGAGCGAGTCCGACGGCCACGTGACCGAGATCGACATGGGCGCTGTGACCGGCCCGCGACGCGTCCTCGGGATCGACCTGGGGGAGAGACGGATCGGTGTCGCCCTGGGCGATGTGGAGACGCATTCCGCGGTGCCTCTGATCACACTCTCGCGAGCTCGGACCACGGACGAGGACGCCAGGGTGCTACTGCGCCTCGCGGCCGAGCAGCGCGCCGGGGAGCTTGTGGTCGGACTGCCGATCAACGCCGATGGCAGCGAAGGTCCGCAAGCCATCCGTTCCCGCGAATGGGCCACGGCAGTGGCTCGCGCGACCGGCTTGCCGTTGCGCTTTCGCGATGAGCGCCTTTCCAGCGTGCGGGCGGAGGAAAGGATCGGCGGCGTTGCCCGCGGCAAGTCGGGCGGACCGCCGAGCGCGGCCCAGAGAAACGCGTATCGCGCCCGGATCGACCGGGAGGCGGCCGCGCTGATACTCCAGGACGAATTCGATGCCATGGCGACGACGACGGGCGTCGGCCCGACTTCCCAAGGTCCGGTCCCAAGGAGAGCGGCCGAATGAGTCCCCGAGGCCGCCGGGACTCACTCTCCGGCGGCAAGCGCAACGGCCGTGGCGGTGAGCCCGCGGACAGGACGCCCTTCGTCGACGCGGGCTGGGACGGCTACGACTCGGACCGGGAATCAGGCGCCGCAAGCGCTGGCCAGAACGGCGAGGGCTCCGAAGTCCACCGCAACTACAAGGCCACCAGGTCCGGAGGAGCCGGCTCGGTGCTGCGGTTCGCGGCGTTTACGTCCGTCCTGGCCGGACTCGTCCTCGGTTCGCTGTACGTGTTTGCCAGGCCGGCCTTGTACCACGCCATTGCGGGCTGGGGCGCCGGCAACCCCACTGCGCTGCAGCTTCCCTTCGTTGCGGACATCGTGCGCAGCGACCTGGGCGCCAGCCTGACGACCCCTGTCGACGCGACCGATGTCCGCGATGTCGTGTTCCAGGTCAGCAGCGACGAGACCACGGCTGAGATTGGCCAGAATCTCCAGGACGTAGGCCTGATCGCCGATGCCAGGGCATTCGTCTTCGAGTGCATCGAGAAGGATGCGACACACGATCTACTTGCCGGTCGACACGTCCTGACCAAGGCGATGACGGTGGATCAGATGATCGTCTCGCTGACTTCGCCACCCGTCTCGCCCTCGACCGTGCATCTGGTCTTCCGGGAAGGGATTCGGATCGAACAGATAGTCGCCGAGCTCGAGGACAAGGAAGCCAATCCGGACGATCCTGCCGCCGTCTTGAAGGTAGATGTGAGTGAGTACTACCGGGAGGCTACCAACCCGCCGGCCGACCTTGTTGCCCAGTACCCCTGGCTCAAGCTGCCCCCGGGTGCGTCTCTCGAAGGGTTCCTGTTCCCTGCCACCTTCGATCTGTCGCCCGACATCACCGCTCGCCAGCTCATCGAGCAGCAGCTCGAGGCTTTCGCCAACAACGCCCCGCCGGCGCTCCTGGCCCTGCCCCCAGATCAGATCTACCAGGCAGTCCAGATCGCCTCTCTCGTCGACCATGAAGCCAAGCTGGATGCCGACAGGCCCCTGATTGCAGGCGTGTTCGTGAATCGCCTGGACCTCAAGAAGTGGCCGACAGGGCTGCTTGATTCCGATCCCACGGTGAGCTACGCCAACGACTCGGTGTGGTTGAGCAACAACTCCGTCGCGACCTGGGTGGGCTACACGTTCTGGCTCGACGTCAAAGGAGCGACTCCGTTCGCCCAGTTGACATTCCCCGACAAGATCGCGCCTTACAACACCTATCACGAGGGCGGCCTGCCTCCAACGCCGATCTGCTCGCCGGGCGCGGCTTCGCTTCTAGCGGCCGTCCAGCCCGACACCGCGGACGGCTATTACTACTTCCTGGCCAAGAACGATGGCAGCGGCGGGATGGCCTTCGCCCACACCAACGCCGAACAGATCGCGAACGAGAAGAAGTACGGCTACATTCCATGAGCGCGATCCGCCGGAGGCAGGTCGACGGCAGTGGCGGGCGCGTAACATGGCGGCCATGACGAAGGTAGTGAGGCACCTGCCGCATCCGGCCGACTTCGCTGCGCCGCCGGGTCCGGCCGATTTGCGTCGTTGGGCCGAGGCGGACGCGGAGTCGCGTCCTGCCCGCGTGGCAAGACTGCGGTCCCATTTCTCGTCGGCGGGACTCGACGCCTACTTCGGCGTCCGGCCCGAGCACATGCGCTACCTGACCGGTTTCGCCCTCGACGACGCCGAGGATAAGGTCTCCGGCAACTCCGGCCGCTTCTTCGTCTCGGCGGATCAGGTCGTGGTTCTGGCCGACACTCGATATCGCCTGCAGGCCGCGGCACAGGCGCCCCAGGCCCGCATCCAGGCCACCACGAACGACATGGTCGCCGGCTGGCAGGAGTGGCTGAAGATGCTCGGCGCGCGCCGCGTCGCGGTCGAGTCGGATCTCGTGAGCCACAGGCTCTGGGGTCAGCTCCAGGCGGCGGCGCCCGAAGTCGAGCTGGTAGAGGCGGCCGGCTGGATCGAAGCAGACCGGGCGATCAAGGAACCCTCCGAAATCGAGCGCATCAAGTCCGCCGGCGCTGTGGCGGATCGCGCCCTCGCTGCGCTGCTGCGCCGGATCAAGCCCGGCATGACGGAACGCGAACTGGCCCTGGCGCTGGAATGGGAGATGNNGAGCACATGCGCTACCTGACCGGCTTCCGGCTCCGCGACGGCGAAGACCGGGTAGCCGGTAACTCGGGTCGGTTCCTGGTTTCCGGCGACAAGACCCTCGTCCTTGCCGATTCCAGATATCGACTCCAGGCGCAGGCCGAGGCGCCCGAAGCCCGGATTGAGCCAACGACTTACGACCTGGCGGCGATCTGGCCTGGTCTGCTCGAGAGTGTCGGCGCCAGACGAGTTGGCGTGGAAGCCGATGCGGTCGACCATCGACTGTGGGAGGACCTCGCCAGGGCGGCGCCGGACGTCGAGATGGTGGCGGTGCCAGGATGGGTCGAGGCGGACCGGGCGACCAAGGAGCCGTCCGAGGTGGACCGCATCCGAGCCGCCTGCGCGGTGGCCGACCGTGCTCTTGCCTCGATCGTGCGCAGGATCAGGCCCGGAGTCAGAGAACGGGAACTCGCCCTGGCCCTGGAATGGGAGATGCGGACCTGCGGAGCAGAGGCGCTCGCCTTCGATGTGGCGTGCCTCACCGGGTCCGATGCCGCGCTCCCGCACGGGTCGCCTTCCGAGCGCGAAGTCTGCCGGGGCCAGGTTCTGCTGTTCGACTTTGGGGCGATGGTGGCCGGATATCGCAGTGACATGACCCGGACTCTGTTCGTGGGCGAGCCCACTGCGCGTGACGTGGCCGTCTACGAGGTTGTGGCCGCTGCCCAGAATGCGGCAATCGACTTGCTATCCGCCGTTGCGCGAGGAGAGCACCTGCCGGTCAGTGGGATCGAGGCCGATGCCGCAGCGCGCCGTGTCATCGAGGCGGCGGGGCACGGCGAGCATTTCGGGCACGGCACGGGCCACGGCATCGGACTGGCCACGCACGAGTTGCCGACGCTCAGTCTGGTCGGCACGACGGCTCCGCTGCCCAGCCCAACCGTCTTCAGCGTCGAGCCGGGCATCTACCTCGACGGCGAGACCGGCGTCCGAATCGAGGACCTGGCGGTGTACGACACTGGAGCGCGGTCGCTGGAGTTGCTGACCTGCTTCCCGCGCGACGTGGTTGTCGTCGGGGTCTGAGCTGGGTCAAGGGTAGGGCCTGCCAACCGACGCCCCGTGCGACGGTGTACGTGTGCGCGGCGTGCGGCGAAGCCCAACCGGCCTGGCGGCCTCCTCCGATTGCCACCACGGTCCGGACGACTAGACTGCGACAGTCGAGTCGGCAACAGCCGCTCGGGAAAGGAGTGACTTGGACGCGTCGTTCCAGACCGAGCAGCCGAACGTCTCGGACGCCGGCGAGACGGAACTCCGGGCGCTCCTGGATCGCTCAGGGACGGGCGTCCTGGTTCTGGATGCGGACAGCCTACGCGTCCTGGACGCCAACGCTTCGGCCCGGCGGGGCTTCGGTCTCCCGGCTGACCTGACGGCCGTCACGTTTGGCGACATCGTCACGGACCCTCCCGTCAGGCACGCTCAGGCCTTCCTGCGGCGGCTGCGTCAAGGGCTGGTCGACCACCTCGTGTTCGAGACGACGAGGCGGATCGGCGGCGGCGACTCGAGCCCGATCGAGATCCGCCTCACCTACTCGGCCGATCCGAGGCCGCGATTCCTGGCTCTGGTTCTGGACGTGTCGGAACGCTCCAAACCGAATGAACTTGTGATCCGCCGGGAACGACTGCGCGACGCTCTGGCCGAGATCCTCCGGTCAATCACCAGGGTCAACGAGCGCGGTGAGCTGTACCGGGACGCGTGTCGCATCGCCGTGGAAACGGGCGGCTTCCGAATGGCCTGGATCGGTCTGGTGGATCCCGCCAGCGGCGAGATCCAACCCGTGGCCTCCGCCGGCCACGTGGCGGGCTACTTGGACGTTCTCCACCTCTCGACTCGCGGCGACCCGCGCGGCCCGGGAATGACTGCAACGGCGATCCAGACCATGCAACCGGTGGCGATCGCGGATCCCCGGACCGATCCGATGTTCCGGACCCTGAGATCGGAGGTGGAGGAGAGGGGCTATGAGTCTGCGGTCTCATTGCCGCTTGTGGTCGAAGGGGAGGCCATAGGCGCGCTCACTGTCTACGCCTCGATCGTCAACGCGTTTGGGGCCATCGAGGTAGAGCTGCTCCAGCACCTCGCCGACGACATCTCGTTCAAGCTAGAGGTAATCGGTCGAGAGGAGACGAGACGGGCGGCCGAAGCCGAGCGGGACCGGCTGGCAGCCGTGGTCGAGCAGGCCGGTGAGTCGGTGCTGATCACGGATCGCGACCGACTCATCATCTACGCCAACCCCGCATTCACCAGGATCACCGGCTATGAGTTGAGCGAAGTCCTGGGGCGCAGGTCGGACTTCCTGGCTGGCGAGTCTCAATCGCCCGAGAGTGGGGCTGCCATCGTGGAGGCCATCCGCGATGGCAAGTCGTGGGCCGGGCCCACCCGCGCTCGCCGCAAGGACGGGCCGGATACGGACCTGGCCATCTTGATCACGCCGCGCCGCGACCAGACCGGTGCAGTCGTTGGGTCCATCCTCATCGCCCGGGACGTTTCGCGCGAGCGGTCGCTCGAAGCCCAGCTCGTGCAGTCGCAGAAGCTGGAAGCGATCGGTCGGCTCGCGGGCGGAATTGCCCATGATTTCAACAACCTGCTAACGGCTATCTCCGGTTATTCGGAGATCCTCAAGGCCCAGCTGGACGCGGATGATCCACGTTCAGAGGATGTGCGCGAGATTCAGAGGGCAGCTGCCCGGGCGACCCAGCTGACGGGGCAGCTGTTGGCCTTCTCGCGCAGGCAGATCCTGAGGCCTCAGCCGCTCGATCCCAATGCAGTCGTGATGGGACTCGAACCCATGCTCCGGCGCCTCATCGGCGAGGACGTGGAGATCTCGGTTCGTGCGGAGCGGGGCCTGGGCAGCATCCTTGCCGATCCAAACCAGCTCGATCAGGTCCTGGTCAACCTGGCCCTGAATGCCCGAGATGCGATGCCAGCCGGAGGGCGCCTGACGATAGAGGTGGACGAGGCCGATCTCGATGAGGAGTTCGTGGCCGTTCACGTTGGGTCGCACCCCGGGCCACATGTTGTGGTTCGAGTCAGCGACACGGGCGTGGGCATGACCAAGGAGGTTCTCGCCCAGGCGTTCGAGCCATTCTTCACCACCAAGGGACCAGGCAAGGGCACGGGTCTCGGTCTCTCCACTGTTCTCGGGATCATGGACCAGTCGAACGGCTACGTGGACGTGGCCAGCGAGCCCGGGCATGGCACCACCTTCTACCTGTACCTTCCCAAGACGTCGGCGCCGCGCGCCGAAGCGGCCGCCCCACCGGACGGGAGGGCAACGGCGAGAGGGGCCGGCACGATCCTGGTTGTGGAGGACGAGGAGCCGGTTCGCGCGCTGCTGTGCCGCATCCTGCAGGGAGCCGGCTATACGGTCCTCGCGGCCGGGGCAGGCGAGGACGCGCTCGGTGTGGAAGCCGCACATAGCGGCCCGATTGATCTCCTCTTCACCGACGTTATCCTGCCGGGGATGAGCGGCCGTGATCTTGCCGAGCGCCTCAAGAGCCACAGGCCACGGATGCCCGTGCTCTACGCTTCTGGCTACAACCAGGAGATCGTCGCCGCACGCGGGGTGCTGGAGGCGGGCATCAGCTATCTGGCAAAGCCATACACCAGCGATGACGTCCTTCGACACGTGCGAAAGCTCGTCTGGCCGGGCCTGGAAGCATCAGAGAGCTGAGCCAGGGACTCCACTCGGCTACAATCTGGCGTCGGCAGAAACGTCGATGACGTCCGCCTTCATGCCAAGGAGCCTTCCTCGACCATGATTTCGACAAGCGACCTGCACAAGGGTGTGACCATCGAGCTCGATGGCGACCTGTGGCAGATCCTCGACTATCACCACCTCAAGATCGGACGAGGCTCCGCCCAGGTCCGAATCAAGCTCCGCAACGTCAAGCGCGGCCAGACGGTCGAGCGATCCTTCCAGGCCGGCGATCGGTGGCCTCGCGTCCAACTCGATCATCGCCAGATCCAGTTCCTATACCAGGACGGCAACGACTACCACTTCATGGAGACCGAGAGCTACGAACAGTTCCACCTGACCGCCGAGCAGCTCGACGACGCGGTCAGCTACCTCAAGGAGTCGATGCTCCTCGATCGCACGAGCTACGAGGGCGAGACCATCGGCGTCGAGCTTCCGGTCACGGTCGACCTCAAGGTCGTCGAAACCGAACCTGGGTTTGCCGGCGATACGCAAACGGGCGCACGCAAGGCGGCCAAACTGGAGACGGGCCTGACCATCCAGGTCCCGATCTTCGTTGGCGAGGGCGACACGGTCCGCGTCGACACTCGAACCGGCGAGTATCAGACTCGGCTCTGATCCAGGTAATCAAGCCGGCGATCGTGGCGCCGGGTCATGGCCAGGAGGACCCGCAGTGAGCCGCAGCGGGCCGCCGCATAACGAGCCCCTCTGGGGCGATTTGCCGTTGGACGAGCCCCAGGATCCGCGGGATCGATCGTTGCCGCCGGACTGGGCGCTGCCGTCGTGGGATTCGATCCCGGCCGAAGAAGCCTCGTCGCCCAGGCGGCCGCGCCCGCGTGGCCCGGCGCCGACACCTGACGCGGGTCCCGCCGCGTTCGCGGCAGCCACGGCACCGCCGCCGGCGGAAGTCCCGCGCCGCGAGCCGGCCGGCGGCTTCGCCCTCCATATCCGGGCAGTGAGCGAGATCACGCGGGCGGTCCGGGACGCCGTGCGCGGCGACCTGGAGTTGCGCGACGTTTGGGTGGAGGGCGAGGTCGGTCGCGTCACGGTCTCATCAGCCGGCCATGCCTACTTCACGCTGAAGGACGAGCACAGCCAGTTGGCTTGCGTCTTCTTTCGCGACGAGCGCCTGGCATCGCCGTTCGAGGCCCGGACGGGGCTGCGAGCGGTCGTTCATGGCCGTGTGGACGTGTTCGAGTCCCAGGGCGTCTATCAGCTGTATGTGGCGGCCATCCAGCCGGCCGGATTCGGAGACCTGGCGCTCCAGTTCGAGGCGCTCAAGGCGAAGCTGGCGGCCGAGGGCCTCTTCGACAGCGGCCGCAAACGGCAGCTGCCGGAGCGGCCGGCCACGATAGGCGTGGCCACGAGCCCGACCGGGGCCGTCTGGCACGATATCTGTCATGTCGTCGCCCGACGCTGGCCGCTGGCGCGGCTTGTCCTCTCGCCATGCCAGGTGCAGGGCGAGGGCGCCGCCGCGAGCATCGTCGCGGCACTGGACCGTTTGACTCGCTGGGGTGGGCAGTGCCTCGCCGAGGGACGGCCGCAGGAGGCTCCGGCGGTGGTGATCCTGGCCCGCGGCGGCGGGTCGCTGGAAGACCTGTGGCCGTTCAACGACGAGCGGGTCGTGCGCGCAGTCGTCTCCCAGCCGGTGCCCGTCGTCTGCGGAGTTGGCCACGAGGTCGACGTGACGCTGGCCGATTTCGCCGCGGACGTCCGCGCCCCCACGCCTTCGGCCGCCGCCGAGATGGTCGTGCCGGATCGGGCCGAGGTGGCGGCTGGGTTGCGGGAGTTGTCGCGCCGGGCCGGAGCTCACGCGTTGCGAGCCAATGCGAATGCGAGATCCGGGCTGGCGGCCGAGCAACGGGCGCTGGATCGGCTGCGGCCCTCGGCTCAGCTGGCGCAGGCGCGCGAACGTGCCGGCCAAGTCCTGGACAGAGCTACGCGAGCGTTGAGGGCGGAGATCGCCCGGCGGGCGGAGGCCGAACGGCGGTACGCGGCAATCCTTGCGCCTAGCCTCGCGGCACGCCTCGGGATGGCCCGTGTGGCATTGGAACGCGGCTCGGGAGCGCTCGTCGCCCTCGGCCCGCAAGCGACGCTCGACCGAGGTTATGCCATCGTCCGACGCCGCTCGGACGGCGCCGTGGTGAGATCGCCGTCTCACGCGCCCGCCGGCGAGCGGTTGGCTGTGCGTGTCGCGCAGGGCGAGATCGAGGCCACGGTGGATCGCGATTCGGTCCGCGATTCCGTCGGTGATTCAGGTGGCAGGGGCGCATGATGGGCGAGGCTCTAGCAGCGGCCCTGCTGATAGGTGGCGGCCTGGCTCTCTTCGTGATATGCATTCGCATCGGAACTCTCCTAGGAAGGCGCCTGGACCGCTCCCTGGAGGCACGTGCCACGGCCGGTGACGCCGGACCGAGCGAGGAGGTATCCACTGATGAGTGATCGTCCGACGGAGGCATCGCCCGTCGATGTCGGGACTCTGACATTCGACGAGGCGCTGCTGGATCTCCAGAGGACCGTTGCCGAGCTGGAGCAGGGCGGCCTTCCGCTCGAGCGCTCGCTCGAGTTGTACGAACGCGGCGTCGCGCTCCACGAACGGTGCGCCGCGCTCCTCAGCGACGCCGAGCTGCGCGTTCAGCGTTTGCTGGAGCGCGCCGCGGGCCAGATCGTCGCGGCCGAAGCCCGTTCCGATGAAGAGGCCGACTAGCTGTAGACTGCCGGCCAGGACCAAACAAGGCGGCGCTCGCACGACACCGGAGCGACGCCGCAGCAAGGGCGGAATTGGGGATACGCCCGGGGAGTAACTACTTGGCGATCCTGCCCACTCTCCAGGGCCCGGGCGATTTGCGGGGCCTCAGCTACCAGGAGCTGAACGGCCTCGCCGCAGAGATTCGCGAGTACATCGTCGCGACGGTCTCCAAGACGGGCGGCCATCTCGGATCGTCGCTCGGCGTGGTCGAGATGGCCATCGCCCTGCATCTGGTTCTCGAATCGCCGCGCGACAAGATCGCCTGGGACACTGGCCACCAGGCCTATGCCCACAAGCTCCTGACAGGCCGATACGACAGGTTCGGGACTCTCCGCCAGCTGGGCGGCATCGGCGGGTTTCCGCGGCGGGCAGAGTCTGAGCACGACGTCTTCGACGGCGGGCACGCCGGCACCGGGCTCTCGATCGCTCAGGGTCTCGCCACGGCGCGCGACCTGCGCCACTCGATGGAGCGGATTGCGGTGGTCGTCGGCGACGCCGCGCTGATCAGCGGTCTCTCGCTGGAGGCCCTCAACGATATCGGCCATCGACAGACTCAGATGCTGATCGTCCTGAACGACAACGCCATGTCCATCAGCCCGACGGTGGGGGCGTTCAGCCAGTACTTCTCGACGCTCAAGCTGTCCAGCGCGTGGAGGCAGAGCAAGACCGCATACGACCGGATCGTCGAATCACTGCCGGTCGTGGGCCAGCCCGCCCTCACGCTGTCGCGTCGCATTCGGCGAATGGTCGTCAACTTCGCCCAGCCCGGCCAGCTCTTCGAAGACCTCGGCATCACGTACCTGGGCGTCATTCCGGGCCACAACATCGCCGGTTTGGAGCACATCTTCCGGGCTGCCCTGGAGGTTCCGGGACCCGTGCTCGTCCACGTTCGGACGCGCAAGGGCCGCGGCTATCGCCCCGCGGAGCGGGACCAGATCGGTTTCCACGGCGCGGCCCTGCCGCCCATGATCGATGAAGTCGAAGCGCGACCGCCGGACATCCACACCGCGATCGCTCATCAGGCCATGACCGGCCCCGCCATGGCCCGCAAAGAGAGCGCGGTGCCGACGCCGGGTCTGCCGGACGACGCCCCTGTGGAGCCCTCCGGCAACGGCAACTCTGCCGCCGGTGGTGCCGACATGGGCACCCCGTCGCAGGCCGCGCGGGCAGCGGCATCGTCTCGGCCAGCCAACTACACCTACCATTTCTCCAAGGAGCTGATCGAGCTGGCTCGGGTCGACCGCCGGATCGTGGCCGTGACGGCCGGGATGCCTACTGGCACCGGACTCCATGCCTTCGAGATGGAGTTCCCGGACCGGTTCATAGACGTCGGGATCGCCGAGCAGCATGCCGTGGCTCTGTCTGCGGGCATGGCCCTGGCTGGCGAGCGGCCAGTCGTTGCCCTGTACTCCACGTTTCTCCAGCGCGCCTTCGATCAGGAGGTCCATGACGTCTGCCAGAACGACGTTCCGGTGGTAATTGCTGTGGATCGGGCGGGGCTGGTAGGGGAGGACGGGACGAGTCATCAGGGCATGTTCACGCTGCCGACTCAGCGTCAGCTGCCGAACATGATCATTGCCAGCCCGAAGGACGAGCAGGAGCTCCACTCTCTGGTCAAGACTGCCTTCGCCCAGACGCATCCATTTTCAATCCACTACCCCCGCGACCCCGGTTTCGGTGTTCCGGAGCGACCGTCGGAGGTTCTGCCGGTTGGCGTCGGAGAAGTCCTGCGGGACGGAAGCCAGATCCTGATCGTCGGCTTCGGCCCAATCGTCGAGCGCGGCCGCCAGGCCGCCGAACTTCTCGAGCGGGACGGGTGGTCGGTTGGCCTCATCAACGCCCGATATGCCAAGCCGTTGGATCGCCAGTTGATCCTGGATCAGGCCCGCGGCAAGAAGCTCCTCGTGACCCTGGAGGAGAGCGTGGTGACCGGCGGGTTTGGAAGCGGCGTCCTGGACCTGATCGAAGAGGCACGCGTCGCCGAACCTGTTTACCGAGATGTCACGGTCAAGATCATCGGCATACCGACCGATCGGTTCGTCGATCACGGTCAGGTTGACGTGTTGCGCCGGCTTCTTCGCCTGGATTCAGAGGGCATCGCCGATCAAATACGCGAGACGCTGACGCGGCTCCGGGTCGCCCCGGCGGGAGCGGCAGCGTCCACGGCCGCGAAAGCCCGCTGACAATGGTCGAACTGCCGGCGCGCGGCGCTGGGCCTCGCGCTCCTGCGCAGCACGAGGTGATCCGCTTGTGACACGATTGAGGGCATGAGCCCCGACGCGCGTCCGGTTCGACAGCGTCTCGACCAGCTGCTGGTCGAGCGTGGGCTCGTCGACTCGCGAACCCGCGCCCAAGCCCTCATCCTCGCCGGACAGGTCCGCGTTGGCGAGGGCGACAAGGCCCGCACGGATCGCAAGCCCGGAGACCTCGTCGAGAAGACAATCGATCTCGAAGTGGCGGCTCCGCCGCCGTTTGTGTCCAGAGGCGGCCTAAAGCTGCGCACGGCCTTGGATGTCTTCGGCGTCGAACCGGTCGGGCTCGTCTGCCTCGATGTGGGGTCGTCGACGGGCGGCTTCACGGACCTGCTGCTGCAGCGCGACGCGAGCCGGGTCTATGCCGTTGACGTGGGCCGCGGTCAGCTGGCGGAGACGCTCCGCCACGATCCGCGAGTCGTGTCGATGGAACGGACCAACGCCCGAGGCCTTGGGCCGGGCGCTTTGCCGACGGCGGTGGACCTGGCCGTGGTAGACGTCTCGTTCATTTCTCTGGACCGTATCCTCGGTCCGGTGGCCACATGCTTCGGGCCCCTAGGCGGGCTCATCGTGGCGCTCGTGAAGCCGCAATTCGAGGCCGGCAAGAAACAGGTCCGCGACGGCGTGGTCCGCGACCCCGAAATCCACCGTCAGACCCTGACGGCGGTTGGTCGCCACGCGCTGGGAATCGGCCTGCGCCTGCGCAACTCGGTCGCCTCTCCGCTCACGGGGCCGGCCGGCAATCGCGAGTTCTTCCTGGAGCTGGAGGTGCCCGCGGGCTACGTGCCCAAGGAGTGCGAGGCCGTGGAGCTGCCGGAGGACTGGGCGCGCAAGTTCGGAGAGCTGGCCGGCGCATGACGCTGGATCGCATCGGCTTCGCCTACAACCCCACCAAGGAAGCCGCACTGGATCTGCGTGAGCGAGCGGAGGGTTGGTGCGAGGTCCGCGGCATCGCCCACTGGGCCGCCGCGGCCGGCGATACCGCCGCCCTCGTGCGCGAGCTCCCAGAAAGCGGCGCCCTGGTGGTCTTGGGTGGCGACGGCACCTTCTTGCGGGCGGCCAGGGCCGTGTCTGAGGTAGACGTGCCGCTGCTGGGCGTGAATCTTGGCAAGGTGGGGTTCCTCTCGAAAGTCGAGACGAACGACATGGAGACGGTCCTCGGGCAGCTCGTCGCCGGGCAGTTCACGCTCGAAGCGAGGATGGCCCTGCACGCGGAAGTACACCCCGGCGGGCGGCCAGACGCGAGCGAGACCTACTTCGCGCTGAACGACATTGCGGTCGCCCGTGGCTCGCTGGCGCGCGTGTGCCGGATCGAGGTCGATATCGGGCCGTCCCATCTGGCCACCTTCACGGCAGACGGTCTGGTCGTCGCGAGTCCCACCGGCTCCACGGGCTACTCGTTCTCGGCCGGGGGCCCGATCGTCGATCCCACGAGCCGCAACCTGATCGTGACGTCGATAGCGGGCTACCTGTCGGCCATTCGATCGGTCGTGGTCAGTCCGCGCCACACCGTGCGCGTCCGCGTGGTGGACGCATATGACGTGCTGATGAGCGCCGACGGACGCGAAGACCGACGACTGTCCATCGGGGACGTGGTCGCGGTTTCGGAGATGCCGCGGCCGATACGCTTCATCGAGCCCGACGGCGCCGTTCCGTTCTGGGATCTGCTTCGGCAGAAGTCGGAGCTGCTGCCGTCATGACGGAAGCTCTGGAGGCCGAGCTGGGCGAGGCCGCGGAGCGCGGCCCGGATGTCGGCGCCAGCCATCCGATGCCGGCCGGGCGCCTGGCCGAAATCGCCGTCCAGGACCTGGCGCTCATCGACAAACTACGGATCGCGTTCGAGCCGGGGCTCAACGTGCTGACAGGAGAGACCGGCGCCGGCAAGTCGCTGCTCATCGACGCGCTGGGTCTCGCGGTGGGCGCTCGCGCCGACACTTCCCTCGTCCGTCACGGATCGGATGGGGCCAGGGTCGAGGCCCTATTCGATCGTCTACCCGAACCGCTCATCTGCGTCCGGGAGATATCCGCGGCTGGGCGGTCCACCGCCCGGATAGACGATGAGTCGGTCACTGCCGCTCGGTTGGCGGGGGTCGCCGGCCGGCTGGTGGAGATACATGGCCAGCACGACCAACAGCGGCTCCTCGACGAGCGCTGGCAGCGCGAGCTGCTGGACGCGTTCGGCGGCCTGGAGGCGGAACGAGAGGCAACGTCCGCGGCCGTGGACGCGTGGCGCGCCAACCAGGCGGCGTTGGCCGAGCTGACGCTTGATCCTCGCGAGCTGGCGCGCCGTCTGGAGCTGCAGGAGCACCAGCTTTCGGAGATCGTCGGGGCGAAGCTGCGGCCCGGCGAAGCCGCCGAGATACGAGCTCGACTGTCGTCGGCGCAGCATGCGGAGTCCATTGCTCGCGGCAGCGCCGAGATCCACGAACTGCTGGCCGGGGAGGGGACAGGCGCCCGCGATGCGGCCGCGGAAGCGGCGCGGCGCGCCCGCGACCTGGCTAAGCTCGACGAGCGCTACGAACCGGTCGGGGAGCGGCTGCGGGGTCTCGCCGCGGAACTGGAGGACGCGGCCGCGGAAGCCGCTACGCTCGCGGAGAGCGTCGAGCACGACCCGGCGGCGTTGGCCCGCATGGAAGAGCGGCTGTCGGTCATCTACTCGCTCGAGCGCAAATACGGCGAGGACGAGGCCGCGGTTGTCGCCTACGGCGAGCAAGTGGCGTCGGAATCTGAACGACTGCGCACTCTGGAGGCCTCGCGCGACACGCGGCAGGCGGAGGCGGCCCGGCTGCTCGGAGTCGTCGCGACGACCTCTTCGGCGCTCTCCAGCGGGCGGCGGGCCGCAGCCCTACTCCTGGGCCGGGCAGTGGAAGAGGCACTCGGTGGCCTGGGCTTTCGTCAGACGAGCTTCCAGGTGGCAGTCCGCCGGCGATCTGCGGGCCCCACTGAGCCAGCGGTCGAGTTCGAAGGCGAGCGCGTGGCCTTCGACGGATCCGGCGTGGACTCGGTCGCGTTCCTGATCGCCCCGAACCCGGGCGAGCCTGCGCGGCCGCTGGCGCGGATCGCGTCCGGCGGCGAGCTTTCGAGAGTTGCCCTCGCGATCAAGCGGATCCTCGCGGAGGCAGACCACACCCCCACGCTCGTATTCGATGAGATCGACTCGGGCATCGGTGGCCGCAGCGCGGAGCCAGTGGGCCGCAGCCTCTGGGAGCTGGCTCGATCGCATCAGGTTCTATGCGTCACGCATCTGGGCCAGATCGCTGCCTACGCCGACGCTCAATTCCGCATCGAGAAGCGGCAGAGAGACGGGCGCACCGTCACCGAGGTCCACCGCTTGACCGAGGACGAGCGAGTGGCCGAGTTGACCGCGATGCTCGCCGGTGCCGAGGGCGGAGCCGGAGCGAAGGCCAACGCGGAGGAGCTCCTGACTCGAGCGCAAGCATGGCGCCGCGCGGCCCGGGGCGACTAGCGTGGCGAGCGCAGCGGTGGGCCAGATGGATCGGCTGCAGACGGCCATAGATGAGTTCCTTGTCCACCTGCGAGTGGAGCGCGGCTTGTCGGACGCGACGCTGCGGGCGTACCGCGCCGATCTCCTGGATTTTGCCGCGAGTCGAGGGGCCGGCGGCCAATGGGACGCATCCACCGAGGTGGCGATTCGGTATCTGGGGATGCTCGGGTCGCCGGGTCGCGGCCAGCGAGCCGCCCTGCGACCCACCACGCTGCGGCGCAAGGCAGCGACGTTGCGGGGCTTCTATCGCTTCTGTTTCGCCGAGGGGCAAATTGCCACGGACCTGGCCGCCCGCTTCGAACTGCCTCGGCAACCGCGGCTGCTGCCCGAGGTCTTGACGGTCGACGAGGTGGACGGACTACTGTCGGCCCGGACCGACGACTCGCCGGCCGGCATCCGTGACCGGGCCCTGCTGGAACTGCTGTATGCCAGCGGCCTGCGCGTCTCGGAGGCGGTCGGCCTGGATCGTGAGGACCTGTCGCTGGACGAGGGCCTGGTAAGAGTCGTCGGCAAGGGCGATCGGGAGCGCCAGGTTCCGGTTGGCGAGGTGGCTCTCGACTGGCTGGGCCGCTACATCGGCGAAGTCCGGCCGACGTGGCTGACATTGCTGCCACCTCCCCATCGCCACGGCGGTCCGCTCTTCCTGTCCGTTCGCGGGCAGCGACTCGATCGCCGGCGGGCCTGGGAGATGCTGGTAGCGACGGCACGTTCGGCCGGCCTGCAGAATGGCATCAGCCCTCACACTTTGCGTCATTCGTTCGCCACGCACCTATTGGAGGGAGGTGCCGACCTGCGTATCGTTCAGGAGCTGCTCGGGCATGCGAACATCAGCACGACACAGCTGTACACACATCTGACGGGAGAACGGATCAAGGACGTATACGCTCGTGCCCACCCACGGGCCTGAAGGTCAAGACGCCTGACGGTGGACGGGCAGAAGGAGACGAGGATGAGCTACGCGGACACATTGATGGCGAAGGACGAACAGATACTGTATCGAGGCAGGCAGCATTGGCTGGCGCCAGTCTCCGACTCTTTGAGACCCATCGTGCTGGTTCTCGCGGGCCTGGTCGTCATGTTCGTGGTCGCGTCTCTGAAGTGGACCGGCACGGCCTGGCAGATAGGGTTCGGCCTGGGCGCCCTTCTGCTCGTCATCGGTCTGATCTGGATCGGCATCGTCTACCTCACCTGGCGGTCCGAGGAGTACCTGATCACCACTCGCCGCGTACTCAAGGTAGAAGGAGTGCTGGACAAGAAGAGCGGCGACAGCTCCCTCGACAAGATCAACGACGCCGTCCTGAAGCAGGGCCTGCTCGCCCGGATGCTGCACTACGGCGACCTGGAGATCCTGACTGCCAACGACGATGCGATCGACCGCTACGAGATGCTGGCGCACGTAGTCGACTTCAAGAAGGCGATGTTGAACGCCAAGAACCAGCTCGAGGATGGGTATCGTGGCGTGTCGAGCACCCCCGCCGCGCCAGCTTCCGCCGCGCCCAGCGCCGGAGCCGCCAGGCCTTCCGGCTCGGACGACGTGACGGCTACGCTTGCCAAGCTGGCCGACCTGCGCGACAAGGGCGCGATCACACCGGCGGACTACGAGGCCAAGAAGGCCGAGCTGCTCGGCCGGCTTTAGGAACCAGAGCACTTCAACGCGGCACCCGACGGGCGGCACGGTAGGATACCCCCGCCCGTCCCGCAGCCCAGAGGTTGGACTTGCAATCGATCGACATCGCTTCGGGAGTCATCTGGATCGCTCTCTTCTTCCTAGTGGCGGGCCCGGTTCATGAGTGCGCCCACGCCTTCACGGCCTGGCGACTCGGCGATAGCACCGCCAAGCTGTTCGGGCGCGTATCGCTCGACCCGATCGTCCATTTCGACCCGATGGGCGGGGCGCTCCTGGTCCTGTCGGTGGTGCTGAGCGGCGGTTCGGTCGGCTTCGGTTGGGCCAAGCCGACGCCGGTCAACCCGTACAACCTTCGGGGTCGGTATGCCAACGCCCGGGTCGCTGCGGCTGGTCCGCTGTCCAACCTTGCGCTGGCGGCGGCATTCGCCGTGGGTTTCCGCATTCTCTGGTCGAATGGAGTCTTCCCGAGCAATACCTCCGCGATCGAAATGCTGCAGCTGGTCTTCCTCACCGGGGTCTCCCTGAACGTGGTCTTGATGCTGTTCAACCTCATCCCGGTGGCACCCCTGGATGGCTCCCACGTGCTGCTCGATCTGCTCGATCCGCTCACCTCGCGCCGGGTCAAGCTGTTCATGGATCAGTACGGTCTCTATCTTCTTATCGGTGTCGTGCTCGTGGGCGGGAGGATCATCAGCCCCATCTACGGCCCCCTCGTCAACCTCCTCATCGGCGTTCACTACTTCCTGTAGGGTGCGCAGCTGGTGGGCGGCGAAGCTCCGGAGGACTAGGAAATACATTGGCGCCCGCGTCTCCAGAGCTGAGCGCCAGGCGCTGGTTGGCTGGCTGACAACCGATCAGCTGGAACTCTTCGATCGGATGCCGGCGTCCGACTGCCGCCACGGTTTGGACGTGGTCGCGGCACTGCGCAGAACCGGGGCCACGGATTCGGACCTTCTGGTCGCGGGTCTGCTACACGACTGCGGCAAAGGACCGCGCGTCCGACTCGTGCATCGCGTTGTCTGGGCCCTCGGGCAGCACTACGGGGAGTGGATCTGGACGGTGTCGATTCGACTGCCAACCGTGCGGACGGGGCTGGATCGGCTGCGCCGCCATCCGGAGCTTTCCGCCGGACTCGCGACGAGGGCAGGCTGCAGCCTGCGTACTGTGGAGTTGATCCGCCTGCAGGAGAATCCGGTCGATGCAGCAGGCCTACTCCTTCACCAGGCGGACGAGGCCAACTGATGGCCGGTTCTGAGGTCGCCTTCCACGATCGTCGTCCAGGCGTCGCCGGGACGGGCCCCGCTGGCATGGCTCGGCTCGGCGACACGCCCAGCGTTGCGTTCGCCGATGGGCGACCGGAGAGCTCCACCCAGGTCCGCACGGCCGAGTTCGAAGGCCCGCTGGGTCTCCTGCTGGCCTTGATCGAGGCGCGCCAGCTCGACGTCCTGACGGTCCGACTGGGTGGGCTGGCCGAAGCCTATCTCGACGCGCTGGCGAGTCTGGAAGGCGATCGGCTCGGAAACGTGTCCGGGTTCGTGGCGATCGCCGCTCAGTTGATCCTGATCAAGAGCCGGGCAATCCTGCCGCGGCCGCCGAAGGTGTCGGCAGTGCCGCTCGACGATGAACCGGATCCCGAGGCGGAGCTGCGAGCGCGGCTCATGGAGTATCGGCGATTCCGCGACGCGGGCGCCGCGCTGGGCGACCGGCCGGGGGTCCAGCGCCTCTTCCGCCGCGAAGCCGAGGTTGCCGCGAGCTCGGGCCGGGCCGGAGCGCGCCCGCCAGAGAGGCCGCCGCTGTCGCCGTCGGTACTGCCGCGAGCCTTGGAGCGATTGGCACAGATCGTGCCGCCAACTCAACTCCCTGCCGAGATCGTGGCCCGTGTCGTCACGCTGGCCGAGCGGACGGCGGTCATTCGGGCCGCGCTTTCCGAGGCGGATTGCGTGGTTTTACAGGAGCTGCTGGGCGGGGTCCGCGATCGCGTGGTCGTCGCGGTAACCTTCCTGGCGATGCTCGAACTGGCCAAGCGACGCGAGATCACGCTGTCGCAGGCGGAACCGTGGGGGCCGATCTTCGTCCGCCGCGTGACCGACAATCTCGAGGCGGGCCCGGAGAAAGAGATGGACGAAAGCCTGGGTCTGCCAGCATGAGTTCGGAGGAGCTGACCGGATTGGAGACCGAGGTGGAGGGGGCGAACGTCGCGGAGCCGGCGGACGGTGCCGAGCTTGCCGCCCCGGGGGAGCTGACCGAGAACCAGCTGGAGGCGCTTCTGTTCGTCGCCGAGAAGCCCCTGTCGCGGGCCGAGATCGCCAACCTGGCCGGCGTCGATCGCGAAACGGTGGACGCCCGCGTCGGCGACCTGGCCATCAGCCTCGGCCAACGCGGCATCAGGCTCGTCGAGTCCGGCGAGCGGGTCGAGCTGGCAACGGCCCCGGAGGCGGGCGCGCTGATCGCTCGCTACATGGGAGTAGACGCTCCGCGGCTTTCGCCGCCCTCGCTGGAAACGCTCGCCATCGTGGCCTACCGCCAACCATGCACCCGCGCCACGATCGAGCGGATTCGAGGGGTCGACTCGGAGTACATGATCCGGAGCCTCCTGCACCGACGCCTGATCATCGAGTTGGGTCGTTCCGAGGCCCCCGGCCGGCCCATCCTGTACGGCACCGGCTTCGATTTCCTCGAGCGTTTCGGCGTCACCAGCCTGGAGGATCTCCCGCCGCTCGAGGCCTCCATCGCTGAACGGCTCTTCTCGCCAGCGCCCGAGGACGAGCCGGCTGGCAACAGGGCGTCGGGTAGTTGACGTGAAGCGGGAGCGGCTTCAGAAGGTGATGGCCTCGGCCGGAGTTGCTTCCCGCCGTGCTGGCGAGGACCTGATTCGGGCCGGGCGTGTCACCGTCGACGGACGGCTGGCGATCATCGGCGAACAGGTGGATCCCGACTCGCAGGTCGTGCTTGTGGACGGAACGCCGCTGCCAGCGATCGACCGTCAACGCGCCTACTGGATGCTGAACAAGCCGGCCGGGGTCGTGTCCACCGTCCGTGATCGCCACGCCGAACGCACGGTCATGGAACTGCTCCCGGCGAATGCCCGGCGGGAAGCGCACCTCTACCCGGTGGGGCGCCTCGACGAGGAATCCGAGGGCTTGCTCCTCTTCACCAACGACGGCGCCTGGGCGGATCTACTGCTGCACCCCCGCTACGGCGTGGAGCGCGAGTACATGGTGGGGCTGGATCGATCGGTCACCAGGGAGCAGAAACTGCGGCTGAGGAACGGGATCGAACTCGCCGAGGGCCTGGCCCGAGTTGACATGCTCGAGGATTCGAAGCCCGCCCAGGTGCGAAAGCTGCTCGACCTGCTGGCGCCGCCGCACGCCGAGCTGCGCTGGTACCGGGTCGTTCTGGCGCAGGGTTGGAAGCGCCAGATTCGTCGGATGTTCGATGCCGTGGACATGCCGGTCCGGCGCCTGGTTCGGACTCGCGTCGGCTCGCTCAAGCTCACCGAAATCCGACCTGGCGAAGCGCGGCCGCTCACGCGGCAGGATGTCACGCAACTTGCGGCGTGCGCTCGAAGATCGACGACGACGCGGCCGCCCAAGCCCCAGGCCGACCACGGTATCCTGCGGCCGTGACCAAACACTCACGCCCGACCACCCGCGTGCGGATCGTGGTGGCCGTCGACGGCCCTAGTTCGAGCGGCAAGAGCAGCGTCGGCGCCGAGGCCGCCCGACGGCTCGGCTACCGCTTCTGCGACACGGGGCTGCTTTATCGCGCCGTTTCGTGGCTGGCCATGGAGCGCGGGATCGCGCACGATCAGACCGCGGCGCTGGTCCGGCTGGTTGACGACGTGAAGCTCGTGGCCGATGCCCGGGGACGGCTCCGCCACGTGGAGGCTTCCGGCCGCGACGTCACCGCGGAGGTACGTGGCCCGGCAGTGGATCGAGCCGTCTCGGACTACTCGAAGGTTCCGGAGTTGCGCGCCGCTCTGGTGCCGCTCCAGCGGGCACTGGCCGATGAGGCCGGGATCATCGTCGCCGGGCGCGACATCGGCACGGTCATCCTGCCCGACGCGGACCTCAAGATCTACCTCTTCGCCTCGCCGGAGGAACGGGCCCGGCGCCGAGCCGCCCAGCGGAGGCTGAGCGCCAACGGAACCCAGGCCCGCGGCATCCTGGAAGACATGCTTCGCCGAGATGCCATCGACTCGGGCCGCCAGACGGCCCCGCTCCGCGCCGCCGAGGACGCGATCGTGCTCACGACGGACGGCAATACATTCCAGCAGACGGTGTCGCAGGTGGTCCGCACGATCCGCCAGGCGGAGAAGCGGGCCAGGGCCGCGAACGGGGAAACGGGTGCCCCGTAGGGGCCTGCCGTTCTTTCCTCGGCTATCCGGCGCGGTCCTCCGGATCGGTGCCGCCTGCGTGACACGTGTGAGGCGCGAGGGCTTCGAGAACATCCCGCCAGAAGGGCCCCTTCTCGTCATCTGCAACCACGCTTCCAACGCGGACGGGCTGCTGCTCATGGCTTACGTTGTGCCGGCGATGAAGCGGCCCATGAGCTGGTTGGGCAAGGAGGAGGCACTGCGGTGGCCGCTCCTCGGCTGGGGCATGCGTGCGAACGGCGTCTTCGGTGTCCGCCGCGGGGCCGGGGATCTCGAGGCTTTCAAGCTGGCGAAGCGGGTCCTGGACGAGGGCCGAGTGCTAGCCATCTTCCCGGAAGGGACCCGCTCCCCGACGGGAGCCCTGCAGGATGCGAAAGAAGGGGCGACGGTGCTGGCGGCCCGCAGCGGAGCGCCCATCCTCCCGATCGCGATCATCGGCTCGCAGCGGTTCTGGGGCAAAGGCAAACGGCTGCCGCGACCGGGCCGGCGGATGACGGTCAGAGTGGGGGAGCCCTTCATCCTGACGATGCCACGCGGCGGCGACCATCGCGAGTCACTGCGAGCCGCTACCGCGGAGCTGATGCGCCACGTCGCTGAGCTGCTTCCAGAGGAGCAGCGGGGGGTTTACGCGGACGGTGCGATACTTAACCGGCATGGGTAACGTTCGGGAGGTCAGGATCGCGCGGCGCACGGGGTTCTGCTACGGCGTGCGCGAGGCGATCGACAAGGCCAAGGAAGCTGCTGCCGCCGGCAAGGTGACGCACACCCTCGGCCAGGTCGTCCACAACGAAGGCGTCATTGCCGCACTCCAGGCCCAGGGCATCGAGACCGTCGACACGCTCGACCAGGTCATGGAGGGTGCGGCCGTGGTCATTCGCGCCCACGGCGTTCGGCCGGACGTCCTGCGCAACGCCGAGGCCCGCGGCCTGGACGTGATCGACGGCACCTGTACGTGGGTGATCCAGGAGCAGCGGGAAATTACCAAGTGCGTGGAAGAGGGCTACGCCATCGTGCTGCTCGGCACTCCGCGCCACCCCGAGGTCGTGGGCTTGCTCGGCTTCGCCCCGGACGCGATCGTCGTCGACGAGGAGGAGGACTGGGACAAGATCCCGCGTCGCAAGAAGATGGCTCTGCTGAGCCAGAGCACCCAGCCACCCTGGAAGTTCGAGAAGCTGGCCGCCTTCATGGTCGGGCGCTGCCACGAACTCAAGATCGTCAACACAGTCTGCCCGGTCACGATCCATCGTCAGCAGGACACCATCGAGGCTGCCCAAGGAGTGGACCTCATGCTCGTCGTGGGCGGTCGTTCGAGCGCGAACACCAAGGAACTCACTCGGCTGTGCGGCATCGCGGGCACACCGGCGATCCAGATCGAATCGGAGGCGGACCTGACCGACGCGTCGGTCTTCGGCGATGCCCTCGTCGTGGGCGTGACGGGCGGCACATCCACTCCCATCGAGGATCTCCGCTGCGTCGCCGAACGCGTCCTCAAGTTGGCCGGGACGACCCAAGCCATGGCCGACGCGGTAGGTCTGGCCAACGCCGCCCTCGCGGCCGCCGCCACGCCCGCTGGTCGAACTACCTCTCTTCCCGACCTGCAAGTGGCGGTCGCACGCTGACCGAGAAGTTCCCGAGGCGGCGCCGTTCGCGCCCCGGGGAACGCGGCCCCATAATCAACGCGTGACCCCACTACCCATCGTCGCCATCGTCGGGCGCCCGAACGTCGGCAAGAGCACGCTCTTCAACCGCATAGTCGGCCATCGCGCTGCGATCGTGGAAGACCGCGCCCGCACAACTCGCGACCGCATCTACGGCGAGGGGGAGTGGAACGGCCGCCGCTTCATCGCCGTCGACACGGGTGGCCTGGAGATCAAGCCCGGCGATCCGATCGAGGAGAAGGTCCAGGAGCAGGCCCGCATCGCCATCGCCGAGGCGGAGGTGATCGTCCTCGTCGTCGACTCGATCTCGGGCATGACGCCGGCGGACATCGAGGCCGCGGACCTGCTGCGCACGGCCGAGGCGCCTGTGCTCGTCGCGGCGAACAAGGCCGACAACGAGAAGCGCGAGCTCGAGGCGGCCGAGTTCTTCTCCCTGGGATGGGAGGAGACTTACCCGATCAGCGCCGCCCACGGCAGGGGAGTGGCGGATCTGCTGGACGCGGTCGTGTGGGCTCTTCCGCCGGAGAGTGTCCAGGAGATCGAGCGCAAGCGTCGCGAAGCCGAGGCGGACGCCTGGGCCCGCGAGATGGCCGAGGGCAGGCTGGCGCGCGTTCGCGCGGGTGACGACGAAGGCATCGAAATCGACGGCGACGAGGCGGGCGAGGACGGGCAGCCGAGCTTCGAGCAAGAGGATCAACAGGTTTCGATCGCGTTGGTCGGTCGTCCGAACGTCGGCAAGTCCAGCCTGTTCAACTCGCTGCTCGGCGAGGATCGCGCGATCGTAAGCGACATACCCGGCACAACCCGCGACGCCATCGACACGCATCTGCAGTGGGGCCGCAGCGATATCGTCCTGATCGACACGGCCGGCATGCGTCGCCCCGGCAAAGTTGCGAGCGGCCCTGACGCGGAGCGCTACTCGACGATTCGTGCGATCAAGGCCGTGGACCGAGCGGATGTGGCGATCTTGATCGTCGACGCTTTTCAGGGACTTACCGCACAGGACGCTCACGTCGCCGGGTTCGTGGTGGAGGAGGGGCGCGGCCTGGTCCTGGCCCTCAACAAGTGGGACCTGCTGGCCGAAAAGACGGACCGCTCGTTCGACGAGTTCGCGAGCGCGCTGCGGGCCGAGGTGCCGTTCCTGGACTTCGCCCCGATCGTCTCGATTAGCGCCAAGACCGGCCAGCGCGTCGGCAAGGTCCTCGAGCTGGCCGTGGACGTCTGGGGCGAGCGGCGCAAGCGCATCTCCACGCCGGAGCTCAACCGGGTGGTTCGCGCGGCATCGCTGCGGCAGGCGCCCCCGGCCGGCAAGTTGGGCCCGCCCAAGATCTTCTACGCTACCCAGGTGGCGGTGGCCCCGCCCACGTTCGTCTTCTTCGCCCGCCACGCCGACCAGGTCCATTTCAGCTACAAGCGGTTCCTGGAGAACCAGCTGCGGGCCGAGTTCGGCTTCGACGGCACGCCCATTCGCCTCATCTTCCGCGAACGGGCGAGCGATCGAGCCGGGCGTGAGAAGCGAACTGCCCGTGGCCGCTCCAGCGGAACCCGCCCGCATGGCGCAAAGCCGGCGTCGCGCCCCGCGTCCGCCAACAAGCCGGGCCACGGCGTGAGCGGAACCGTCAAGCGGTCTACAGGGCAGCGCGGCCGCCCCGGTTGATGGCGCTTCGCCGGCCCGAAGGAGCCGCCCGCGGCGGTGCTTTCTGGTCAGTCGTGCCTGGGCCGAGAATTGGCGATACGGGCGGGACGTGCATACCGAATTGACGCGCCCGGCAGCCGGCCGGATCCCATAGTTCACGCTCGCGCTGCGGCTCCAGGAAGCTCTGCGGCCCGGTGAGGGCTGCTCAATCCGGGCCAAATCTCACGGCAGGCAAGTTAGACGAGATGGCTTTCCACGGCCATGAGTTCCTGCCTTCTTGCTCGGTCGCGTCGCGGTCTGGGCCCTTCCCCGTCTGGTATGCTGTCGGCCGATCGGGGCGTGGCGCAGCCTGGTAGCGCACCTGAATGGGGTTCAGGAGGCCGAGCGTTCGAATCGCTCCGCCCCGACCATCTCCTGAGCGTGAAACGGCCCTCGGACTAACTCCGAGGGCCTTTCGATGGGGGTCTCTGTCGAGTCATGCCACGAGGAACCTTCGTCCCGACTGAGCTAGCGCAACGGCGCCTGGCCACTGCTGTTGTCGTCGCGCTGACAGTCCTAGTGGCCAAACCCGGCCAGACGCTGCCAGCCACCCTCGCAGCGGTCGCCCTTATCCTTGGCACCCTGGTTCTGATCCGCCTGGGCAAAGCCGGACCGACGACTCTCGTGGCCCTGGTCGGGATCGGTGTGATCCTGCGCCTGATACGTTTCCGGGCCGTCGAGGCGGACCCGCTTACGGTGACGGTGGCGGCGATCAATCAGGCTTTGAGCGGCATGAGCCCGTACTCGATCGGTCCTGCCGGCTCCCTGCTCGGAAGCTCAACCTTCCCGTACGGACCCGTTTCTCTCGCCTGGTACTTCCCGGTCCAGTTCGAGCCGCGTCTCATGGAGCTGGCGGCCGCCACCGCGGTGCTAGTGGCGCTCGCCGTCTGGCGCCGGCCACTCGGGCTGGCGATTTACGCGAGCGCGCCGATCTTCGTTCTGCTCGCCACTGACGGCTCCAACGACACCAGCGCCGGACTGCTGATCCTCCTCGCCCTCGTCGTGGCCGAACGCCACGCACGCGCCGGAGGAGCCTTCCTGGCTGTGGCCGCCGCGTTCAAACCATACGCGGCGGCCTGGCTGCTGCCCCTGGTCGCATGGGCAGGGCTGCTTCCCCTCGTCGCCTTTCTGGCGGCGTCAGCCGTCCTGTGGTTACCGCTGCTCGCATGGGGACCAGGGTCGTTCGTGGGTGCTCTTCACCGGGCAGAAGATGTACATGCCGCGTCCTACTACTCTCTCGCGGCAGGCCTCGAGCAGGTTCTCGGGCGGCCTATGGACAAGGCCATGTTCGGTCCTCTGCGGCTCGTGCTTGGGCTAGGAACGGCCATCTTCGTCTGGGTTGCGATCCGGTCCCACGACGCGGTCGTGGTTGGAGGGTCGCTCGTCTTCCTCGTGACGATGTATGCAGGCTATTGGGGGACTCCGGCGTACCTCGCAGCGATAGCGCCGATCCTGTGCTGGAAGGTCGACGGCTGGGTTACCCGTGCTCCGGTTCGTGAAAGCGTTTCGATTGAACACCCGCTCCATCCTATGGCCGGCACGGAGCTTCCTGAAGCCCTCTGAGGCGCCCCACGGTAAACTCGGATTGGATGGCCGGTCAGCACGATCGGTCGCGAACGGGACGAGTGACGATCGTGGACGACAGAGCCGGGCGCGGTGAGAACCGCAGGCCCGCGGGCGACGCGCCGGCGGCGCCGGCGGCCCTGGATGCGCAGCAGGTTTCGGGCTTTGGCGACATGGATCCGGAGGCCTTCCGGGCGGCCGCGCATGCCACGGTCGACATCATGGCCGACTACCTGGCTGGAGTCCGCGACAGGCCGGTCATGCCGGCCATCGAGCCTGGGACTCTGCGGCCGCTCTTCCCAGCCTCTCCGCCCGAATCCCCGGAGCCGATAGAGACGATCCTCGCGGACTACCAGCGTCTGATCGAGCCAAACGTCACCCACTGGCAGCACCCCCGCTTCCTGGCCTACTTCAGCAGTGCCGCGTCCGGACCCGGGATCATCGGCGAGATGCTGACCGCGGTCCTCAACTCCAACGTCATGCTTTGGCGGACGAGCCCGGCCGGGACCGAGCTCGAACAGGTTGTGGTGGACTGGTTCCGCCAGGCTCTGGGCCTGCCGGAGCGGTTCGACGGCTTGCTGACCGACTCGGCGTCCACGTCCTCCATGCTCGCTCTTGCCGCGGCCCGGCAGGCAGCCGGTGTGGATGTTGCGGCGCTGGGCCTGCCAGGTCGGCCCGACGTCCCGAAGATGCGCGTCTACGCCTCGGCCGAAGCGCATTCCTCGATCGAGAAGGCCTGCATGACTCTCGGTCTCGGCCAGGCGGCCCTGAAGAAGATCCCGACCAACGACCGCTTCGAAATGCGGATCGAAGCCCTTGATGAAGCCATCTCGGCCGACAGGAAAGCCGGCATCAGGCCGATCGCGCTGGTCGGAACGATCGGCACCACCTCGACGACTTCGGTGGACCCGATCCCGGCGATGGCCGCCATCGCAGCACGAGAGCGGATATGGCTGCACGTGGATGCCGCGCATGCCGGGGCCGTGGCGTTGATACCGGCGCGCCGGGCGCAGTTCGCCGGCTGGGAGCAGGCCGACTCCGTCGTGACCAACCCGCACAAGTGGTTCTTCTCTCCCGTCGACGCCTCCGTCCTGCTGACCACCCGGATGGCGGTTCTGCGCGACGCGTTCAGCCTCATCCCGGAGTATCTGCGGACACTCGATCGGAAGGGCCCCATCCGCGACTACAGCGAGTACACGCCCACCCTCGGCCGCCGCTTCCGCGCCCTGAAGTTGTGGATGCTGCTGCGCTACTTCGGGCTGGAAGGGCTCCGCCGCCGGATCGAGAACCAGCTCGAACAGGGGCGCCGGTTCGCCGAATGGATCGACGAGAGCCCCGACTTCGAACGCCTGGCGCCCGTGCCGTTCTCGACGGTCTGCTTCCGCTATTGCCCGGCTCCGCTGTGCGGGTGTGAGGCCGACAAGGCGGCTGCAGAGGAGCTGGACCGGCTGAATCTCGCTCTGATGGACGCCCTCACTCGGACCGGCGAGGTATTCGTCTCGCACACTCGGCTGAATGGCCGTTTCGCAATCCGGGTAGCGCTGGCGAACCTGCGGACTCAGGACACGGACGTCGATCGCGTCTGGGAGATCGTCCGTCGCGAGGCGGCGGCCCTGACCGTGGGCGCGGTCTGAGCTCCGGCCCATGGGCGGCGCCGCTCCGGGCGGTACGATTGACGTGTGCACCTGCCTGCCGTCGAGCGAATAGCCGCTGTCCTGATCATGGTCGCAACGCCTTGCGTCGTGGTCGGAGTGGCGGTGCTCCTCTTCCTCAACCCGGTGTGGGTGGGATTCGACCAGGATCGCAGCGACGTGGCGCGGCTGACCGGATACTCACCCGCCGAGGTGACGCAGGTCACCGGTAGCATCCTCTCGGACCTGGTCTTCGGCCCCCCCAACTTCGACGTCAAGGACACGATCACAGGCGCCCCTGTGCTCGACGCCGGGGAGCGCAGCCACATGGCAGACGTCCGCACGGTCGTGCTCGATCTAGGCCGCGTAGCGCTGATCGCCGCCGCCGTGCTGCTCGTGGCCGGGCTGGGCAGCCGAGGTGCTGGCTGGTTCTGGCGAGCGGTCAACGCAGGCGCGCGAGTGCTGGTCGCGGGAGTCATAGTCGTCGGCCTTGCATTTGCCGTCTTCTTCGACCAGGCTTTCGAGCTGTTCCATGAGATCTTCTTCGCTCCGGGCAGCTACACATTCGACTCGAAGTCGGAGAAGCTGGTCCAGCTCTTCCCGGACCAGTTCTGGTCCGAGACCAGCGTCGCTATTGCTGTCGCGGTGCTGATCCTGGGTGTTGGCTTAGTCTTCGCCTCCGCTCGCTTGAGCCCGGAATCGTCGACGGCGGCGCAGACCGGGTCCGCGCCCACCGCGGGCTCCGCCGCGGCCCCGGAGGGCCGGAACGAATGAACACCGGGCTGTCTGTGGGCCGGTTCTTCGGCACGGAGATCCGAGCCCATTGGACCTGGGTGTTCGTGCTGGCCGTCGTGACGGTGTTCTTCGGGTCGGGATTGTCGGACCAGACACAGGCTGGTTTCGACTCGACCTGGGCCTGGGGCACGGCCGTGGCGTGCGCGGTTCTGGTCTTCGGCTCGGTGACAGCGCATGAGCTGGCGCACGTGTGGGTGGCCCGGCGAAACGGCATCGGCGGCAACGTGGCGGTGGTCCAGCTCCTGGGCGGCACCTACCTGATGGAAACCAGACCCACGACTCCGGGGCAGGAACTCCGGTCGGCGCTGGCCGGTCCTGTCGTGAGTCTTCTCGCGGCAGCGGTCTTCGCCGTGGTGGCCGGGGCGGTAGAACTCGGCTGGGGAGCGGCTTCGGCCCAGCCGTCACCCACAAATTCGGTACCGGCCGGGATCCTGGCTGTGGGCTTTGTCAGTCAGGTCCTGGCGCTGTTCAATCTGTTCTTGGCGGCCACGAACCTGATTCCCGGATACCCGATGGACGGCGCTCGGATCGTCCATGCGGTCGCCTGGGTCAGGTCAGGCCGCGAGGATCTCGCTTCCGCAGCGTCGAGCCGGGTCGGTCGGCTGGTCGGTTATGCCGTAGTGGCGTTGGGCGCGTTGCTCATCCCAGTGACGGAAGTGTGGCCGGGGCTGACCCTGATCATCGCCGGTTGGCTGTTGGTGGGTTCGAGCCGGATGCTGGACCAGCGGGCCATGATTCGGAGCCTGATCGCCGGAGCTCGGGTCATCGATGCCGCCGATCTGGACCCGGCCCGCGTTCCGCCGCAGCTCACCCTCGACGTCTTCGCCGGCGACTTTCTCGGCGAGCGACTTGGCGGAGCCGCACTCGTGGAGCGCGGAGATGAGTTGCTGGGATTGATCGGCACGCTTCAGATCCGCCGGATCCCGCGCAAGAGCTGGACCATGACACGCACGGAGCAGGCAATGGTTCCGGTCGTGAACGTCCCGCGCACCAGCGGGGACGCCGATCTGTGGCCGGCTCTCGAGGCTCTCGAACGCTCCGGATTGGATGCTTTCCTTGTCGGTCCGGTCGGGCAGGGGTCGGCTTTGCTGACGCGGCGTTCTGCGAGTCAGCTGATCAGAGAAAGAGCCCAAGCGCGCGCCGTGGAGCTGCGCACCGGCCTGCCCGGCCTTCGATTCCCAGGCCGGCGCTCGCCCAAACCGGACCGGCCGGCGGGCCAGCCCAACGACGAACCGGCGGAGGAACCCAACGACGAGCGGAAGGATGGCTGAGACGTGGACGAAGGCGACGGCCGAGTGACCCCGGAAGACAGGCCCGGCGACGGCACGTTCGAGGACGGCACGCGAGCCGGAAGGCGGCGTGTCGCTCACGTGGACCGAGCTGGCAGGCCGCGCATGACCGACGTGACCAACCAGCCTGTGGCGGCCCGGCGGGCGGTCGCGGAAGCCGAAGTCGCCGCGTCGCATGAGACGTTGAGCCTCATTGTCGACGGAACCAACCCCAAGGGCGACGTCCTGACCGTGGCTGAGCTCGCCGGCGTGATGGCCGGCAAACGAGCCAGCGAGCTGATCCCTCTGTGTCACCCCGTTGCGCTAACCGATCTCCTGGTTCGGGCGGTGCCCGACAGGGCAGCCGGCGTCGTGCGGATCCGCGTGGAGACGGCGACGATCGGACCGAGCGGCGTCGAGATGGAGGCGTTGACGGCGGCGGCGGTGGCCGCGCTGACCGTCTACGACATGGTCCGGAACGTCGACCCGTCCGTGTCGGTCCGCGGCATCAGATTGCTCTCCCAATCGGGCGGGGAGGGGGGCGCCTGGCAGCGGCCCGAGCTGCCGACGATCGCGCCACGGGTCCCGCGAGGCGCGAGAGTGGCCGGGCGCATCGGCGGATCGCCGTCGCGCGGCGCACCCGGCCGGGTCCCGCCTCGCCGGCACGGGACTTAGCCGCCGCGCCCTGGGTTGCCGGCATATAGGGCCGGGCCGGCCTCGGGCGCCGCGCCACTGCGCCGGGTAGTACGTTTTGTGCAGTGGTTCGGGGTCATCTTGGTGCGGGCCGGAACCGGCGGCGTGTGGATACAGTAGCGGCGCGCTTCGTGAACGAGAGAGAGTGCCGTGGCTCAAATGGAAGTCCTCCTGCCGCTGCTGATCTTCTTCGCCATGAGCGGGGCGGTCCTGTGGATGGTGTGGCGAGTGGTGGTGGCGGGCGGACGGGCACGCCGGGATAACGCGTCGGCGACGAGGACTGCGGAGACCGCCCGACGCGCTGAAATGCAGCTGGCCGACCTGTTGGTGGTCGTCGATGAGATGAGACGGCGCCGAATTGCACCGGCCGAGACAGCTCCCGCACTCTCGGCGTGCTGGACTGAGCTGGGACGCCACGTGGCCGAGGCGACTGCGCTGGCCAAAGGTGGACAGTGGGCCAGTAGCGCCACGGCCCTGGTTGGCGATCTGGAACGGGCGCAGCGCGCCATCGAACTCGTGGCTCACGGCGGCCAACTCCTATCCGACCCCAGAGGCTCCGACTATGGCGAGGGAGAAACGTCCGTCAAACGAGGCTACGTGAACCTTGTCCATGCCCGCGAAGCCATCCACGAGCGTCGAGAGACCATCGTTCTTGCTGCGCAGGCGCGCCGGGCCGGGGTGCGCGACTGACCCGCGGTCATCCAATGAAGCGCTCGCAGTGGTGGGAAGTCGCTCGCCGGGGCGGTGCTATTCTCCGTGGCAAGCCGCGACCACCGCGGCGCAGGAGACCTAATCAATGCGCTGTCCGCGGTGCGGCGAACGCGAAACCCGGGTCGTAGACTCCCGCGACCTCGACGAATCGAGCATCAGGCGCCGCCGAGAGTGTGTCGCCTGCTCGGCCCGCTTCACGACCAACGAGCGCATCGAGGCGCCGCGTCTGGTGGTGGTCAAGCGCGACGGCTCTCGCCAGGAGTTCGACCGCGAGAAGCTGGCGTCGGGGCTTCGCAAAGCCCTTACGCGCCGGCCCGTGCCTGAAGACGCCGCGGAGCGCGCTGCCGACCAGATCGAGGCGGAGTTGCGGGCCTTCGGCTCCCCGGAAGTGGATTCGTCGGAGGTCGGGCGGCTGTCCATGGAGAAACTGCGCGCCATCGACCAGATCGCCTACATTCGCTTCGCCAGCGTGTACCAGAGCTTCGAAGACCTGGAAACGCTGAAGCGGGAGGTGGACAACCTTTACGCCCAGCGCGAGAGTGGGGCCACGGTCAAGTGAGCGTTCTCTCGGATCGGGACATTGCGTCCGCTATGGTCGCGGGCCGGATCAAGATCGAACCGAACGAGGCGACGGACTTGCAGCCGTCTTCCGTTGACCTGCACCTGGACCGAGCCTTCCGAGTGTTTCGTAACAACCGCTATCCGTTCATCGATGTCCGCGCGGCGCAGCCGGATCTGACCGATCTGCTGTCCGTTGCCGACGACGAGGCCTTCGTCCTCCATCCGGGCGAATTCGTGCTCGGCCAGACGCTCGAATGGGTGGAGCTGCCGGACGATCTGGTGGCCCGCCTTGAGGGCAAGTCGTCTCTGGGACGGCTGGGCCTGCTCATCCACTCGACGGCTGGCTACGTCGATCCCGGCTGGAAGGGCAAGCTCACGCTGGAGCTATCGAACGTTGCCAAACTCCCGATCGCGCTGTACTTCGGCATGAAGATCGGCCAGATCAGCTTCCTCGAGATGTCGAGCCCGGTCGATCGACCGTACGGCTCGCAGGGCCTGGGATCCAAATACCAGGGCCAGGCCGAGCCTACCGCGTCGGCCTTCTACGAAGACTTCGGGAGCGGGCGGCTGACCGAACCGAGCGGGCGGGCTCGGCCGGCGGGGGAAGTGGAGTCCGGACGGTGACGACGATCAATGAGGCCGTCCACTGGTCGGCGGAGCTGGGCGGCGGAACGCGCGTCGCACTCATTCAAGCCGGCAGGTTCCGCTCGGATGCCGGCGCGCTACTGGGCGTCGTGCCGAGGATCATGTGGAACGACCTCGTGGCGAGCGAGATCGACGATAAGCATCGGATCGTCCAGGCGCTCAACTGCCTGCTCATCGAAACGCCCGCCGGTCGAGTGCTGGTGGAGACGGGCATCGGCGATCGCATCAGCGACAAGGCCCGCGCGATGCGCTCGTACCAGGGCCCGTGGATCGTTCCCGCTCTCGAGAATGCGGGCTTCGATCCGGGCTCGGTGGATGCCGTCGCCGTCAGCCATCTCCACTACGACCACGCCGGCGGCATGTTGCTTGCGGATGGCGACCTCGCATTTCCGCGCGCCAGGTTCGTGGCTCAGCTGGCGGAGTGGGAGATCGCCATGGGCGACAACCCGCGCCTGGTGGCCGGCTACGACCAGCCGGAACTGAGTCTGGTGCGCGACCTGGGACTCCGAGGGGCCGTGACCGGCGAAGCCGAGATCATTCCGGGCGTAAGCGTCGTGCCCACCGGAGGTCACTCCGCAGGGCATCAGGGCGTGCTGATCCGAGGCACCGACCGCACAGTTGTCTTTTTGGGCGACCTGTTCATGCGGCCCTGGAACGCGAATCCGCGCTGGGTCACCGCCTTCGACGATTTCCCGCTCGACTCGGTCACCGTCAAGGCGGCACTGTTTGCCCATGCGGCGGAGGAGAGCTGGACGATAGTCCTCTCGCACGAGCCGGTCCATCCGATCGGCCGGCTGCTCCGCGACCGCGACCGATACCGCTACGAAGCCACGGTCTAGCCGCTGTCGGCCGGGGCGGCAGAGTTACCGCCGGCGCCGGGCGGGTGCGGTAACATCGGGCCGGGCCCCCGTAGCTCAGTGGAATAGAGCGCCGCCGTCCTAAGGCGGGCGTCGTCGGTTCGAATCCGGCCGGGGGCGCCACACCAGTCGCTGAGGAGCGACACTCCGGCCGAGCTTCCAGTTACTCAACTGGCTGCCCACCGATGTCGTCAGCGGGGTTCCTGAGGTCAACGGTCAGGCCAGGTTGCAGGGCGTGGCGCGGAGCGAATCGGCCTCGTCCTCGGATAGGCAGTGCCCCTGGTTCCTGGTCCCGATCACGCTCCCGGCTGACGAGCCCAATCCGTTCGGGGCGCCATGCGCACGACGGCCATCGCGTAGGCTGACGCCATGAGTGTGCGCTGGCGATCCGCGACGGTGATTGGGTTCGCCATCGCGATGGCCTACCTCGAGGCAGCGGTGGTGGTCTATCTGCAACGCGCCCTGGACATCACACCGGAGCATCTGTTTCCGCTACGCGGGCCGGATTTGGTCGGCGACCTGGCAGCGATCGAGGTCGGCCGCGAGTTCGCGACGCTGGTCATGCTCGTGGGGATCGGTTGCCTGGCAGGGCGGACCTGGCTGGAGCGACTGGCCTGGACCGCTGTCGCCTTCGGCGTGTGGGACATCTTCTACTACGCCTGGCTGTGGGTCTTCGTGGGCTGGCCCGATTCGCCGGCCACCTGGGACGTGCTGTTCCTCATACCGGTGCCGTGGACCGGGCCTGTTTGGGCGCCAGCGACAGTGAGTGCGGCCTTGATCAGCTTTGGGCTTGCGGCAGCGCGCCGGCTCGACGCTGGCAGCCCGGTACGCGCCGATCTTTCGAGCCTTCTCCTGGGGGTGACTGGCGGATTGCTGGTCGTGCTGAGCTTCACCCTCGACGCGGCTGACATCATGGCGGGCCGCATGCCGGGGTGGTATCCGTGGCCGGTGTTCGCCGCCGGAATGGTCCTCGCGGCATGGGGAGCGGCCCGCGCCCTGGGCCCAAGAGATGCCTTGGATCTCGCCGCCCGAAACTGACCTGCGGCCTTGAGGGGCGCCTGGCCACGGCCGACAACTAGGAGGGATGATCGAGGCTCAGGAGGGATCATGGAACCGAGCACCGGGAACGATTTCGACGAGATGCTGATGCCCATGCTGGGGCTCGCCGAGCAGATGCTGGAGAAGCGCGGATCGTTCCATCCTTTCGGCGCCCGCCTGGCCGCGAGTGGAAGTCTGGCGGTCATCGACGTGGCGCGTACTCTCGATCAACCCTCCAACCCGCTCATCCTCGACGCCCTATACGCCACGTTTCGACTCGAGGCGAGGGCAGGGACCATCAAGGCCTGCGCCGTCTGCTGGGACGCGGTAGTGCCGAAGGAAGAGGGCGGTGGCCTGACGGACGCGATCGTCATCGGCCTGGAGCATCGCGAAGGGGACCCGAAGGTCGTCCTGTGCACCTACGAGCGCGCACCTTCTGGGGATCTGCATTTCCACGACCCGATCACTGCCGTCGGGCGTCGCCACGTCTTCGGGACAGTGCTGCTGTCCTGATCCCGTAGCTGGTACCGGGCCCATGCATTGCCTTACGCGTGAGCGGCCTGCGGCCGGGCCTTCGGCCGTGTTGGCGTATCCTTCCGCCGACGGTTCGGCGACCGGCCGTTCGTCACGCAGTCCTGGGCCGCCCCGTCATTCGACGGAGCCGCGGACGCGGCAATCAGGGACTGCGCGGAGGAGACTCGAGTTTGATGACTCGCCGATCGGGGCGGAGGTGGCGGCCGCTTGCGGGGGTCGTGGCATACGCGTGGCTGTGTGCAATTCTGGCTTCGGCGGCGTGGGTCGCCGTTGGCGCAGTGGCCGCCCGCGGGCCGGCCGGCTCGTCATCCCGGAGCCCCATGAGGTCCACTCTTGCGCTCGTCCCGACGCCCAGCGCGACGGCCCAGCCTAACCCGACGGAAGCGCCGACCGTTGGGGTCGTGCCGACGCCCAGCGCGACGCTGCCACCTACACCGGGCCCAACCGTCGGGCCGTTTGAAATGGACATCTACAAGGACGGGACATTCGTCTCGCAGGTCACCAAGTACGCCTGCATGGCCGGTGCCGTCCAGAACATGCTGAACATCATGGGCCCGAAGGTCGACACGACCGCCGAGCGGCAGGTGGAGATCAGCAAGACCATCATCGCCAACACAACGCCGCAGGACAGTCTGAACGGCGGCTACGGTCCCGAGGGCTGGGCGATCACGCTGACTCAGCTCGGCGGCGGCAACTACAAGCTCCTGATCGACGACTCACTGGACCAGGCTATGCACGACGCCGCCAGCGCGTTGCGCAAGACGCGTCGGCCGGTGGGCCTGCTGTCGTGGTGGGGCGCTCACTCTTGGGTCATGACGGGCTTTAGGTCGGACCACGATCCGCGCTACTACCCGACGAACTACACCCTGGAAGGGGCGTTCATCGTCGACCCGTTCTACCCGCGCAAGAGTTCGATCTGGGGCCAAACGTTGGGCCCGGACACGTTCCGGGACATGGCCGCGATGACGCATAACTACATCGGCTGGAAGCGTCCCGAGGGCCGCTACCCCGGTCGCGACGGGAAGTGGCTGTTGGTGGTCCCGTACTGATCGCTGGCGGCCCGTCAGTCGTGGCAGCCGGCGCAGCGGCCGGAGATCGTCACGTGGGAAAGGTCCACGTCGAAGCCGAGTTGCGCCGCCAGCGCATCGACTATGACGGCTCCAGTTTCGGGCCGAATTTCCCACGTCGTTCCACAGCCGACGCAGTAGAGGTGGCCGTGGACCTGATCGGGGAGGACGTGGTACTCCTCGCGGCCGTCGTGCCCGTGGCCGTGACGCACGAGGCCCAGTTCCTCCAGTAGATCCAGGGCGCGGTAAACCGTCGACGGGGTTGTGGTTCGGTCGCGCTCTTTGCAGCTGGCGATCAACTCGGAGGCCGTGACGTGGCCCTGCTGTTCCTTGAGTACCTCGATGAGTGTGCGACGTTGAGGCGTCCAGCGCAGGCCGTTGGCGTGCAGCCTTTCGGCGATATCGTCCCATGGGCTGACGGCCGGTCTCACGGTTGCGCCTGCCTTCTGCTCGGGTGGCACGGTGCGGTCCTTTCTGAGCCGTCATTGTCGCGCAAAGGCGGGCGTTGTAGACTCCCAACGCGTTGCAACGACTCGCAATAGCCATTTGTGGCGCCAGTTGAGACGGACCCAGAGGACGGCATGCACATTCCGGACGGCTACCTGGCACCGGCCGTGTCCCTCGCTCTGGCAATCCCGACCGTGCCGGTCTGGGGGCTGGCGACACAGCGGGTCAAGAAGGTCCTGAACAATCGGACCGTGCCACTGCTTGCGATCTTCTCTGCGCTCAGCTTCACGATCATGATGTTCAACATTCCGGTGCCGGGAGGAACCACGGCGCATGGGGTGGGGGGGACTCTGATAGCGGTCGTGTTGGGGCCTTGGGCGGCGGTGATAGCCGTGAGCACGGCGCTGATACTCCAGGCGCTCTTCTTCGGCGACGGCGGAATCCTGGCGATATTCGCCAACTGCCTCAACATGGGCGTGATCTTGCCGTTCGTGGGCTATGGAACCTACCGCCTGGTCGCGGCGGGCGCCCCGACACTCTCGACCAGACGGGCCGTCGCCGCCGGCATCGGGGCATATGTAGGCATCTCTGTCTCGGCGCTGGCAGTTGGCATCGAACTGGGGATCGAACCGATCCTGTTCTCCCAGAACGGGCATGCCCTGTACAGCCCTTACGGACTTACTGAAGCGATCCCCGCGATGTTGGCGGCGCATCTCTTCGGCGCCTCGATCGTGGAGGGCTTGATCACCGGCCTGGGGGTCGCGTACTTGCAGCGCCGCCATCCCGAGTACCTGACCGGCCTGCGCGGCATCTTTGCACCCGAGCAGGCGGTTCAGGGTCGGCCGGCGCAGCGCCCGCTGTGGCAGGTAGTGCTGGTCACTGTGGCCGCGGCGGTCCTGGTTCTTGGCGCCGTCGGCCTGGTGGAAGGCGGCGGCAATCCCGGTCGCATGTTCGGCGTCGATTGGTCGCGCGTCGACTGGCCGTCGGTCGCCAGCATGTTGCTGATCACCGCCATCGCCGGCCTGGTGCTCGTGCCGGCGGCAAGTCTGCTGCTGCCGCGCCCGATCAAGCGGATCGGGACGGCCTTCGTGGCGCTGGCCGTGGTCGCGCCGCTCGGCCTGGTGGCTCCCGGTTTTGCATACGGGGAGGGCGGCACCACAAGTGTGGAGGCTGCTTTCGGCTACGTTCCGGCCGGGTTGCAGAGCCTCTCGGGCATATTCGCCGCCCCGCTGTCCGGCTACAACGTGCCCTTGCCATTCTTCTCGGGCGCGAACGCGCCACTCTGGCACGCCGGCATCGGATACGAGATCTGCGGCGTTCTGGGCATCCTTGCGGTGGGCGGCATTACCTACCTTCTAGCGCGGCTGCTGCGCAACGGCTCCACGCGGAGTCGGGCCGCATCGGATCTCGGCACGTGACCGCCATGGTTGCCGACAGTCGGGCCTCGGATGGACGCCGGGCCGCCGATGGACGCATCGGCTGGCTCGAGAAGACCGTCGGCGGCATCGCCGGCAGCGTCGAACGCGCCATCTTCACGGAGCGGCATGCGCGCTCGAAAGGCTGGCTGCAGCGACGCGATCCGCGGGCCAAGCTCGCCGGCTTCCTCGCCGCGGTGGTTGCCGCCAGCCTGGCGACTTCGATCGTGGGGCTCGCGCTTCTGTATGCCGCGACTCTGGCCGCCGCTCGGGCGAGCCGCGTGCCGTTCGGATTCTTCGTCAAGCGCGTCTGGCTCGGCATCCCGTTCTTCGCGGGGATTGTCGTCTTGCCTTCGATCTTCTTCGTACCGGGCGATAGGGTCTTCGATCTGGCCCTCGGATCGGTGCACCTCGCGCCATCGTGGAACGGCCTGGTCGGAGCCGGGCTCTTCGTCAGCCGAGTGGGTGTTTCAGTGTCGCTAGCCGTGCTGCTGGTGCTCACGACCCCATGGGCCAGCCTGCTCAAGAGCCTTCGGGCGCTGCACACGCCCCAGGTCTTCGTGCTCGTCCTGTCGATGACCTATCGCTACATCTTCCTGTTCCTCCACACGGCCAACGGCATCCTGATGGCGCGCAAGAGCCGCGTCGTGGGCCGGACCAGCGGAGTCGAGCAGCGACGCTGGATCACCGGCACTATGGGCAACCTGATGAGTCGGTCCTTCAAGATGAGCAACGACGTCTACGCCGCCATGCTGGCTCGCGGCTTCACGGGCGAGCTGCGCGTCTACTCCGATTTCCGAATGCGCCCGGCCGATTGGGCCGGTCTGGCCGGCGCGCTGGCGGTGTCGTTGGCGGCCGTCCTGGTCTCGGGAGTGCGGGGTTGACCGGGGCGGCGGTGACCGGCGCCCCGGTGGGAGAAGCGGTGGATCCGGGCGAGCCGATCTTCCGGTTGCGCGGAGTGGAGTATTCGTACGCCGGCCGTCAGACCGCTCTCGAGGGCGTGGACCTGGAGATCTGGGCGGGCGAACGGGTCGCGCTGCTGGGCGCGAACGGCAGCGGCAAATCCACGCTCCTCAAACTGCTGGACGGCATCCTGGCGCCGACCGCCGGTAGCCTGCGGGCCCTGGGCCTGGATATCGCCGCGGTCGCGGCCGGCCTTGAAGCATTCACCTTCCACCGCCAGGTCGGTCTGGTCTTCCAGGATCCGGACATCCAGTTGTTCAGCGCCACGGTCCTGGACGATGTCGCGTTCGGGCCGCTCCAGCTGGGGTTGGCCCAGGACGAGGTTGCCGAGCGCTGCGAGGAGGCGCTGGCAGCGATGGAGATCGGACATCTCGCCGACCGCGCGCCGTTCGAGCTTTCGGGCGGGGAGAAGAAGCGCGCTGCCATCGCCTCGGTCCTGTCCCTCCGGCCCGAGGTCGTGCTGCTGGACGAGCCCACCGCGTCGCTGGACCCGCGGACGAAATGGCTGCTCGTCGACCTCATCCAGAGAATGGGCGATGCCGGCCGCTCCCTGGTCATCGCCACTCATGAGCTTGACATCGTGCCCCTGATCGCCGACCGAGTCGTGGTGTTGAACGAGCACGGAAGGGTCGTGGCGGACGGAGCGCCGGGCTCGATCCTGAGCGACGTGGACCTTCTTCTGAGCGTCAACCTGATCCACGAGCACCTTCACCGTCACGGCGCGACTCGCCACTCTCATCCCCACGAGGCCGCCGACGATGTGCATTCCCACGTTGCCAACCTGACGTGATTTGCGATCCCTGAAGGGCGGCTTCGGCCGGGGTGGGGTCGCCCGCCGCCCCCGACCGGGGGAGGTCCAATTGGTGGGTGACGCACCCGTTCGACCGAGGCCACAATTCCCCATCATGCAGAGCAGTTCGTCCGATCGCGACGCCGTCCGGGTCGGGACCTTCGCTCCGGTGGTCGTTGCGCCGGATCCGTCCGAGTCGCCTGTCTCCGGGAATCAGATCCTCGACAGCGAAGCCGAGCGAGCCGCCCGGTCGCGCCTGTTCGACGAGGTTCTGGCGGCCGTCGAGCAGGTACTGGCCGCCGATGGCGTCGCCTTTTGGGGCGAGGATGCCGACCATTCGCTCGAGCTGGCTGCCAGCCGCTCGATTCCGAGCGACTTGCTGGCCATCCTCGATCGGACCGTCATCGTGTCGCTCCAGTCGATCATGCAGCGCTGGCCCGACAGTCCCCTGGTCGCGATTCCGCTGGAGGATCCGGCCAATCCCATCGCCGAGGAGATCCGCTCTATCGCCCAGGAGCGCGGGATAGTAGGCCTGGCGGGGGTCCCGTGCCGGATGGCCGGCGAGATGCTCGGCTTGCTCCTGGTGGTTCACCGGATCCCGCACCCGTGGTCTGTCCGAGACCTCGGCCTCACAACCGGCTTTGCCGGACAGCTGGCGACGGCGATGGAGAACTCGCGGCTCTACGCCTCGGTGCGGTTGCTCGCCAGCAGGCTCACCGCGATCCACGAGCTGAGCCTGCGACTGGCGGAGCTGCGCGACGTTGACTCGATCGCCGAAGCGATAGTGGCGCAAGTGGGCCGCCTGGTCGATTGCGACACCGTGCGTGTCTACATGCGCGACCCGACCGGTGGTCACTACAAGCCCGTGGCAGCTTCGGGCACGTTCGTGGGCATCGCCTCGCCGCCGCTGGAGGCGCTAACTTCGGTCCACGCCGAGACACTGCCGGGCTGGGTGGCGAAGCGCAACGAGGCCGTGATCGTGGCCGACGCTTCGGTCGAGCGGCGGTCCATCTTCCGATCCGTCTTTGGCCCCGAGTCGATCCTGGCAGTCCCGATGGCATATGGCGACGAGGTGCACGGCGTCCTGGTCGTCTCCAAGGCGGGCGCGAACCGATACGGCCCGGACGATGAGGGGGCGCTCTCCACCTTCGGCAGGTACGCGGGTCAGGCGATCGCGAACGCCGGCAACATCGAACGCCTGGAGACCCAGCGCAAGACGCTCGAACGCCAGCTGGCGGGTGAGCGACAGCTGCTGGCCATGAACGAGCAACTCGTTTCGACCCTGGAACCGCGGCAGGTTCTGGAGCAGATCGCCGACACGATCGGGAGTGTGGTCCGCTACGACCGCCTGACGATCTACCGACACGTGCGCGAGACGGGCAGCATCGAGGCCGTCTTGTCGCGCGTACACGCAGGGGAGGAGGTCGTGACCGATGCCGGGCAGCCCGGTCTGGACGAAGGACTCACGAGCTGGGTCATCGGCCGAGGCGACGCGGTCTGCGCCAACGACGTGGCGGACGGAGTGCTGGCAGGCCCGTTGGACGCCGGCTTGGCACCCGGGCCGGGTATGCCTGCCGGGGACGACGGTGGGGCGCAGACGGGGGGAGCGGGAGCGCACGAGCGGATCGCCCGCAACATCATCGTCGTCCCGCTCCGAGTCCGCGGTGAGGTGGTCGGAAGCCTGAACCTGACCCGCGTCGGTGGCCCGGGGGCGCATTTCAGCGAGCCCGAATTCGAGCTGAGCAAGCTATTCGCCGGCCAGGCGTCGATCGCGCTCCAAAACGCGGAGGCCCACGTAACGGTCTCCACACGGGCGGACCTGGATGCCCTTACCGGGCTGCGGAACCACGGCACATTCCAGCGTGACCTGCAGGCCCTGATCGACGCGGGAGAGCGGTTCTCGCTGCTTATGCTCGACCTCGACTCGTTCAAGGCCTTCAACGACACGTACGGCCATCCGGCCGGCGACACGCTGCTCCAGACGGTGGGGCGCGCCATCGTCGGGGCAACCCGCCAGAACGATCGGGCATACCGGTACGGCGGCGACGAATTCGCCGTGCTGCTGCTCGGCGCAAGCAGCAGGACGGCCAACGAAGTGGCTGGCCGAATCCGGGTCGCGGTCCGGGCCGCGGTCAGAGTCTCGCCGATAGCCGTCGTGGTGCCCTTTGGCGCTTCTGTGGGAGTTGCTCACTGGCCGGCCGACGGACCTACCAAAGCCGAGCTGGTGGGCGCCGCAGACGCGGCCCTGTACGAGGCGAAGCGGCGCCGGGTCGAGTTGGGAGGTCGCGACAGACCTGCTGGGGACCTGCCCGGGGCCAGGTCGGGGGGCATCCTGGACGCGGCTCGTGATTTGCTGGGGGCGTCGACGGCAGATCAGGTGGCGGCCGTCATCTTGCGCCACGCGACCGCGGCCGTGGGTTCCACGGACGGAATGGTCGCGATCCTGACGGGCGGCGACGGCGATGCCATGACCAAGCTCGCCGGAATGGGAGCGTATGCGGGGGAAATCCCGCCGATCGTTCGCGACGAAGGGTTCTGGGGGCGCCTCTGGGCCAGCGCCAGCGTCCTGACCGAGGAGCAGGACGGCTGCGTCTTGCTCGGCCTCCCGATTTCTGTCGACGGCCAGCTGGTGGGGTTGCTGGGGGTGTGCCTGCCTCCCGCCGCGGTCGTCTCGCAGGAAAGGCTGAGGCTGCTCGACCATCTCTGCGCCATGGCAGGTGCGGCCGCTCAGCGTGTGTCCGTGGTGGCCGCCTCCTGACGGTCCTCTGTCCGGCCCGGCCGCGATGCGGTAAGATCCGCAGGCTTTCGGTGCCGCCAGAATCCGCGGCCCAACGCCGGGCCCAATCCTCGGACCGGCGAGACGGATCGGGAGTCCACTCCTCCGATGTTCGACGCGCTGAGCGAGCGGCTGCGCAAGACGCTGGGAGCCCTCACGGGTCGCGGGCGCGTCAGCGAAGCCGACGTCGACGCCGCCATGCGCGAAGTCCGCCTGGCGTTGCTCGAGGCGGACGTCAACTTCAAGGTCGTAAAGGACTTCGTGGCGCGGGTCCGCGAGCGCGCGACCGGTGCCGAGATTCTGGCCAGCCTGACCGCCGGACAGCAGGTCGTCAAGATCGTCAACGAGGAGCTGGTGGCGCTCCTATCCGCGGGCGATCGCACCTTCCACCTCAGCGGGTCGCCTTCTGTGATCGTGCTGGTCGGCCTGCAGGGCTCGGGCAAGACGACCAGCGCCGCCAAGCTCGCCCGCCACATCGTCAAGCAGGGCCGCCGGCCCATCCTCGTCGCCGCCGACCCGTACCGCCCGGCTGCCGCGGATCAGCTCGAAACCCTGGGCAGGTCTCTGGACCTGCCCGTCTACCGCGCCCAGACCGGCACCACCGTCCTCGCCATCGCCAGAGGCGGCCTCGAGGCCGCCCGCAAACAGGTCCGCGATACTGTGATCGTCGACACCGCCGGCCGCCTCACCGTTGACGACGCTCTGATGAAGGAGATCGCCGACCTCACGGCCGCCATCAAGCCGGCTGAGACGCTCCTCGTCGTCGACGCCATGACGGGCCAGGAAGCGGTCCACGTGGCCCAGGCCTTCGCGGCCGCCGTGCCGGTGACCGGGCTGATCCTGACCAAGATCGACGGCGACGCTCGCGGCGGCGCCGCCCTGAGCATCTCAGCCGTGACTGGCCTGCCAGTGAAGTTCCTGGGCACCGGCGAGAAGACCGACGCTCTCGAGCCGTTCTACCCGGACCGCCTGGCCGGCCGAATCCTGGGCATGGGCGACGTCCTGACGCTGATCGAGCGGGCCCAGGAGACATTCGACGAGAAGCAGGCCATCCAGATGGCCGAGAAGCTGCGCAAGAACAGCTTCACCCTGGACGACATGCTCCAGCAGATGGAGCAGGTCTCGAAGATGGGCCCGATGGGACAGATCTTCGAGATGATCCCGGGTCTCGGGGGCATGGCCAAGCAAGCCCAGGCCGCTGTCGATCGAGGCGACCTCAAACACGTCCAGGCGATCATTCGATCGATGACACCCGCGGAGCGGCGCGACCCCAACGGCATCCTCAACGGCTCGCGCCGGCGACGGATCGCGAACGGCTCGGGCACCCGCCTCCAGGACGTGAACCAACTCGTCAAGCAATTCACCGAACTTCAGAAGATGATGAAGCAGATGTCCGGCGGGAGACTCCCGCGGCGCATCCCCGGCTTGCCGGGTCAGGGTTAAGAGGGAGGTCCGAAATGGATCAGCAGCAGTACCCGCCTCAGGCTCCTCAGGCGCCTGAGCCGCAGCCGCCATACCCCTACGGTGTGCCTCAGGGCATGCCGCCGGTCGTTGCGCAGGGACGTCTGGAGCCCATCGGCGAGAGCTGGGCCACTGGAGTGGGTCCGGTCAGACTTGGCGCCGGATCCAGCCGGTTCCGCTGGGCCGTCGCCCTCGGCATGGTCATGGTCGTCGCGCTCGTTACCGCCGGCGGGGCATATGTCCTGTCGGGTGCCGGCGGGGCGGCGAAATCGCTCACCGCCGCCAGCGCACCCAAGTCCACGGTCATGTTCATGGACCTGCGCATCGATCTGCCAGGCGACCAGCACCAGAAGCTGGCCGACTTCATGAGCCACTTCCCCGGCTTCGCGGACCGGGCCCAGTTCGATAGCGCCTACGACGAGATCCTCAACAAGATCACCGGTTCGATCTCGCCGGACTTCACGTACACCTCGGCATTCAAGAGTTGGGCGACGGGCGAACTATCGATTGCAATCACGAATCTAGGGTCGGGGCTCACCGTGGCTCCGGAGCCGACCGTGCCGTTGCCTGAGGGGACGTCGGAGAGCGGCGATCTGATCGTGTCGCTCAAGGACCGCGCAGCGGGTGAGGCGTGGGTCGGCACAGAAGCCTCCAAGGTGGGGCTGACGTTCACCGCCCAGGACTACGCCGGCACCAAGCTATATGTGTCCAACACGACCGACTCGAGCGGGCGCCTCACCGCCGCCTACGCATTCACGGACAAGGTTCTTCTGCTCGGCACGGTCGATGCCGTCAAGGCCAGCCTCGATGCCCCGGCCAACGGCTCTCTCGCTGACAACCCCAACTACCAGGCTGCCATGAGCTCGCTGTCCGGCGACAGCATCGCCAGCTACTACGTCGATATCCCGACCGTCATTAAGTCTGAGATGGCCGGCTTGTCCGGAGTCGTCGGGTTCTCGGCATCGGGCCTGAACATCGACAGTCTGAACATGCCCGCCTGGATGACTGGATCTGTTCGAGCCGAGTCGGACCACATGACGGTCGAGTGGAAGGTGCCCAAAGGCAAGGACGCAGCTACCGACGGCAACCATGAGTCGGTCGTGGCAAGCGAATTGCCGGCGTCGACTATCGGCGTGTTCGAACTGCATTCCGTCGGCCAGACGGTGAACAAGGGCCTCACGGCAATGGAGGCGGTGCCGGCAGAGGCTTCTCCCGCGGCCGAGATCAAGGATGCCCTCGACAAGGTTGGTGGGCTCGACTGGGTCGGCGACGCCGACTTCGTGCTGACCAAGACCGGATCGGACTATGGCGGCGGGGTCGTGGTGGTGACGACTGACAGCGCCACGGCGACCGCGAAGAAGGCCATGATCACCAACCTGGTCGCCCTGGGCGGCGGCAGCCTCGGTCTCACCTCGACGGACGAGACGTACAAGGGCACGACGATCACGAAGGTCCACATACCGGATGACGCCGGAATGTCGCTTGGCAACCAGGACTTCACCATCGCCGCCAAGGGCAACCTCATCGTGACCGGCTACGGAGACGCGTTCGTCAAATCCGTGATCGACACAACCTCGGACACCTCGCTCGCCGCTCAGTCCACGTACAAGTCCGTCATGGCGGCCGCCGGAACCTCCAACATGGGCTACGGCTACTTCGACATCTCGGCCGTGGCCGACGACATCGCCAAGACCTTCTCGGGCAGCACGTCGGGCTACGACCTCAACTACAAGCCATACGTCGATCACATCGGGGGCGCTGCCTTCACCGTGGTCGATGGCAGCACAGTCACCTTGCGTTTCATCATTACGGCCAAGTAGGCCGCCCGCGCAGTCAGGATCAGGAGGAGCAAGCTCGCACATGGCAGTTCGAATCCGCCTCACCCGCGTAGGGGCAACCAAACAGCCTGCTTACCGCATCGTCGTCACCGACAGCCGCAACGCCCGGGACAGCCGCGCGATCGAGACGATCGGCCACTACAACCCGCGCCGCGATCCGGTCGAGTTCGTTGTCGACGTCGAGAAGGTCAAGGCCTGGCTGGCGAAGGGCGCCCGGCCTTCCGACACCGTCGCCCGCCTCCTCGAGGGCGCCGGAGTCCTGCCGAAGACGGAGCGCAAGTCTGCCCCTGCGTCCGAGTAGCCGGCCCGGTATGCGGCCTCCCGCGGTTTTCCGCGCCGTGCCGCCCCGGTTCCCCTTCGGGCGCAAGGGGCATCACATCGAGAGGTAGTCAATGGCAGCCCAGGATCTAGTCGAGTACGTGGCGCGCAACCTTGTGGACGACCCCGAAGCCGTTCAGGTCGAAGTCCACACCGGTCCTGATGGGACCGTGATCGAGCTCCATGTCGCGGAAGACGACATGGGCAAGGTGATCGGCCGCAACGGCAGCGTCGCCAAGGCGCTCCGTACCCTGCTCAAGGTCATGTCCGCGCGCGACGGCGAAATCGTGTCGTTGGAGATCGGCTGAGCATCCGGCCATGACCGCCGGCGAAAGGCTCGTGGTGGCTCGCGTCCGGGGCTTCCACGGGCTGCGCGGCACAATGAGGCTCGAGTCGCTGACCGACCGTGAGGAGGAACGATTTGCCGTTGGCAAGTCGCTGTTCCCCGAGGGCGCGGACGACCCGCTGACCGTGGTCGAGTCGGCGCCCGATACGCTGGGCTGGCGCGTGCGCTTCGCCGAGGTGCCCGATCGGACCGCCGCCGAAAGCCTGCGCGACGCGTACCTCGAAGCGGTGTTGGAATCCGGCGACGAGTTGCCCCGCGGCGAGTTCTACTGGCATCAGGTCGTCGGCTCGAAGGTCACGGACGTGGACGGCAGCCTTCTTGGGGAAGTCGTCGACATCTATCGCGCCGGAGGCGCCGAGGTGCTGGTCGTTTCCGGCCCCGCGGGCGAGCTGGATGTACCGGTAGTTCAGGCGCTCGTACGCGTCTTCGCGCCGGCTCGCGGAGAGATCGTCGTCGACGGGGAGGCGCTGGGTTTGCGCGGCGAACATGAGGCCGAGGCGGAGCCGGAGGCCAACGCGTGACGGCAGAGCCCTCGGCCGGGGAGGTCGGGGCCCTCGTCAAGACGCCGCGGCGGCCGCTCGATATAGAGATTCTCACGCTGTTTCCGGCAATGCTTCAGGCGCCGCTGGCCGAGAGCATTCCCGGGCGCGTGCAGGCTCGGAGACTGGCCACGATCCATGTCCACGACCTGCGGCACTGGGGCCTGGGCCGCCACAAGTCCGTGGACGACTACACCTACGGCGGCGGAGCGGGCATGGTGCTGCGCCCCGAGCCCGTCGCTGCCGCGCTGGATGAAATCCGCCGGCCCGACAGCCTGGTCGTCCTGCTCGATCCGGGCGGCGAGGTCTTCCGCCAGGCTCGGGCCCACGACCTGGCCGAGCGCCCGCACCTGGTCTTCATCTGCCCGCGTTACGAGGGCGTCGACGAGCGGATCCGCTCGCTGGTGGATCTCGAGCTGTCGATCGGCGACTACGTGCTGTCGGGCGGGGAAATCGCGGCGCTTGTGGTGGTGGATGCGGTTCTACGTCTGCTCCCCGGCGCGATCGACGCCGAATCCACGGCCGAGGAGTCGTTCACCGCCGGCCTGCTCGAGTACCCGCAATACACGCGGCCGCCGGTCTTCAGGGAGATGCCCGTGCCCGCGGTCCTGACAAGCGGCCATCATGAGGCAGTCCGGAAGTGGCGCCTCAAGGAGTCGCTGCGCCGGACGAGGCGCCGCCGCCCTGATCTACTCGAGAACCGCCCGATGACCCGCGAGGAGGCTAAGCTTCTTGGCGAGGTCAGCCACGAAGAGAGCGGCGCGGCGCTAGAGGCGGCTCAAGAGCGGGCAGTGCAGACGGATGCACCGGCCGAGCCCTCGACTGACTGACGAGGATTTCGAGACAGCCAACGGAGCGTCGACTGGGAGTTGAGCGCTTCTGGGATGGGCGTTGGAGCGTTTCGGGGCAAGGTTTCCCCGGCGTGATGGTACTCATCGGCGGAACCGAATGTTGTCGTGGCTTCCGACGGCCTGATCGCTTTCGGCCGGGTCCCCGGCTCAAGCGAGTGGCTGATTCTTCGAGCAGTAGCCGAACAATGAAACGTGGGCGCCAACCACCTTCGGCCGCACGCCCGGTCTCATGTGGTATCCTTCGCCTTCGGTCGCGCAGGCGGCCTCATTTCATGTGTCTCAGCCGATCGCGAGCGGTTTGAAGGCTGCGACCGGCCTTCAGGGCAGTCGGGCTGCGGGCAATATCGGCCACTGAGCGCAGCCGCGCCGCTTGACGCTAAGTAAGGAACGCCGTGAACGTGCTCGACGAAATCATCCAGCATCAGATCCGGACGGACCTTCCGGAACTCGCCGCAGGCGACACCGTCCGCGTCGCCGCGCGCGTCGTCGAGGGCAACCGCGAGCGCATCCAGGTCTTCGAGGGCACGGTCATGCGCCTGCGCGGCGGCGGCATCCAGCGCTCGATCACCGTCCGGCGGATCGCCAGTGGCGTCGGCGTGGAGCGCACCTTCAAGGTCAACAGCCCGCGCATCGACAAGATCGAAGTGGTTCGCCACGGCCAGGCGCGCCGCGCTCAGCTGTACTTCCTGCGCAACCGCGTCGGCAAGGCGGCCACTCTGCGCGAGCGACGCGTCAACAGCTAGCAGGGCGCGGGAGCCACTTTGCCAGGCGCCCGTCGCTTCAGACCCCCGGTCGAGGACCCCGGCCGCTCGCCTCTGGCGGTGCGACGGGGTCCCACTGTATTCGCGCCCGGGGCCCAGGGTGGCCGATACGAAGTCGCGGCCTGGCACAGTCAGCGCCTCGATCCCGACTTCGCCGAGGAGCGGATCCTCTGGTCCCGAGGATTTCGGCACGTCGCCGGGATCGACGAGGTGGGCCGAGGCTGCCTGGCCGGTCCCGTCGCGGCAGGGGCGGTGATTCTGCCCCCCAACTGGCAGCCTCGCGGCCTTCGAGACTCGAAGATGCTCAAGCCCCAGGAGCGACGCCGGTTGGACATGGAGATTCGCGCGCGGGCCGTCGCCTGGTCGATCGCTTTCGTCGGGCCGGAGCTGATCGACCGCATCAACATCCTGCAGGCCACGCTACTGGCCAGCACACTCGCCGCGGCACGCTTGCCGATCCGCCCCGACGCCCTGCTCCTGGACGCCGTTTCGCTGCCGGAGCTGCGCGTGCACCAGCGCGTGCTCGTCTCGGCGGATCGCCTGTGCGCCTCCGTGGCCGCCGCCTCGGTGATCGCAAAAGTGGCTCGGGACCGGCTTATGGAGGAACTCGACGCGCTCTATCCGGGCTACGACCTGGCTCACAACAAGGGCTATGCCGCTCCCGAACACCGGGCCGGGCTGGTGGCCCTGGGCCTGACGCCGATCCACCGCCTGTCCTTCGCGCCCTGCAGAGATCGCGAGCAAATGGGTTTGTGGGACGATGCGTCCGCGGGCGATGCGGATCCCGATCTGGCCGGCGAGCAAGCCGATGCGAGCGGCCGGGCAGGGGAGGCCGACCTGGTCGGTTGATGCCCGCCGGAGGAGCAATGGGCGCACGGACGCAGCAGCAGGCAACGGGCGACGCAGCCGAACGCCTGGTCGCCGAACGCCTCGCCCTTCGCGGCTGGCGCATCCTGGGCAGGAATGTCCATGCCGGCCACAGCGAACTGGACATCGTGGCTGTGGATCCTGGCCCGCCGGAGAGGCTTGTCATCGTGGAGGTTCGATGGCGCCGATCGCGTCAGTTCGGCCTGGCCGAGGAGTCTTTCGACAATCGAAAGCGGGCTCATCTGCGGGCAGGAGTCGCCCGACTGCTTGAGGCCGGCAGTCTGCCGGGCGGTATCGCACTACCGCACCTGCCTCTCGCGTTGGACCTCGCAGTGGTGGAACCGGGCGACGAGGGCAGACCACGAGTTCGACTCTACCGAGACGCACTGGTGAGCTGACCGTGGCTGGTGGCGAGAGGCGGTGTGCTACACTCCCGCCCGGTCGTGGCGTCGCCACAGCTCCCGTGCCGGACTCGCGCAAGCGGGCGGAACGGAGATCACACGCAGTGCCGCCATGTCGGGGCGGTGCCGGAGCCGCAACGCGGACCGGTTCCCGACAGAGGCGCTGCGGAGGAACAACCGCAGGAGGTAACTTCATGCCGTCCGTTTCGATGCGGCAGCTGCTGGCAGCCGGGATCCATTTCGGCCACCAGACTCGTCGCTGGAATCCCAAGATGCGCCCGTTCAT
>PMKN01000100.1 GCA_003158675.1 Chloroflexota bacterium
TACTGGGCGCCTCGTGGCTGCCTCCACCCGACCGCGCCTGGCAGGGCCCGGCGATCCCCTCGATCTCTTCAGCCCCGCCGTCGGGGATTGGTTCCGCTCGGCCTTCGAGGTTCCGACGCCGGCCCAGACCCAGGGTTGGGCGAGCATTGCGGCCGGACGCCATACCCTGATCCATGCCCCAACTGGCAGCGGCAAGACCCTGGCCGCGTTCATGTGGTGCCTGGATCGGCTGGCTCGCGAGCCACGGTCGCGCACGGCCGCCGCCCCCGGCACCGTGCGCGTCCTCTACGTATCTCCGCTCAAGGCCCTCATCTACGACGTGGAACGGAATCTGCGCGCCCCGCTGGCTGGGATCNNGATCCTGCGCGGCGTCGAGCACGTAATCGTCGATGAAGTTCACGCTCTGGCGGGCACTAAGCGCGGCGCGCATCTCGCGCTCAGTTTGGAACGGCTGGAGAAGCTGACGGCGCGCCCGCCCCAGCGAATCGGGCTCTCGGCCACGCAACGGCCTGTCGCGACCATCGCGCGCTTCCTGGGCGGCGCCGGTCCCGGCAGGGCAGGGGAGTCGCGCGAGGTCTCGATCGTCGATGCCGGGTCGCGCAAGGCCCTCGAGCTTTCGGTCCGCGTCCCGGTCGAGGACATGAGCAAGCTCGGTGAGCTGCTGCCGCCGGAAGAACAGCTGGGCGGCCCCGTCCCAGCGCCGGAGGCGCGCAGCAGCATTTGGCCGGCCATCCACCCGCGCATCCTGGAGCTGATCCGCGAGCACCACTCGACGATCATCTTCGCCAACTCTCGCCGCCTGGCCGAACGCCTCGCCAACAAGCTCAACGAGCTGGCGGGAGAAGAACTGGTTCGGGCCCACCACGGCTCGCTGGCCCGCGAGCAGCGCGTCCAGATCGAGGAGGCGCTCAAGGCCGGGCGCTTGCCAGCGATCGTCGCCACGAGCTCGCTCGAGCTCGGCATCGACATGGGCGCCGTCGATCTGGTGATCCAGGTCGAGAGCCCGGCCAGCGTCGCCAGCGGCCTGCAGCGCATCGGCCGGGCGGGGCATCAGGTCGGCGAGCCCAGCCGAGGCATCTTCTTTCCCAAGTACCGCGGCGACCTTCTCGAGACGGCGGTCGTGACGGGGCGGATGCACGATGGCGCGATCGAGGAGACCCGCCTGCCGCGCAACCCGCTCGATGTGCTGGCCCAGCAGATCGTGGCCATGACGGTCCGCGAGGCTTGGACGGCTGACGAGCTGTTCGACACGGTGCGGAGGGCGGCGCCGTACGAGAGCCTGCCCAGAGACGCATTCGAGAGCGTGCTGGGCATGCTTGCCGGCGCCTATCCCAGCGACGAGTTCGCCGAGTTGAAGGCCCGGGTTGTGTGGGACCGCGAGACCGGGCGAGTCGAGGGGCGGCGCGACGCGCGGACGGTGGCGATCACCAGTGGCGGCACGATCCCGGACCGTGGGCTGTACCCGGTATTCATGGCGGGCGAGGCGGGCACGTCGGGCCGACGGGTCGGCGAGCTGGACGAGGAGATGGTCTACGAGAGCCGGGTCGGCGAGGTCCTTGCGCTCGGGGCAACGAGCTGGCGGGTCGAGGAGATCAAGCCCGATCGAGTCGTCGTGTCCCCGGCGCCGGGCGTGCCCGGCAAGATCCCTTTCTGGCACGGCGACATGCTCGGCCGGCCGATCGAATTGGGTCGGGCAATCGGCGAGTTCGTGCGCGAGCTGGAAGGCGACCTGGCCGGCGGCGAGCGCGGCCGGGCCCGGGCACGCAAGCGGCTTCTCGAGCACCACGACCTGGACGAGCTGGCGGCGGAAAACGTCATCGGCTACCTCACCGAGGAGGTCGAGGTCGCGGGCTGGCTTCCGACCGACCGCCGCATCGTAGTTGAGCGGTTCCGCGACGAGCTCGGCGACTGGCGGATCGTCGTTCTGACTCCGTTCGGCGGGCGGGTCCATGCGCCCTGGTCGATGGCGATCGAAGCCCGACTTGAAGAACGGCTCGGCCTGGGGGCCCAAACGATCTGGTCGGACGATGGCATCGCGATCCGGCTACCCGAAGGCGAGGCTGCCGCAGTCTCACTGCGCGACCTGCTGTTCCCTTCGGCCGAAGAGGTCGAAGACCTGGTCGTCGGCCGGCTCGGGACCTCCGCCATGTTCGCGGCCAGGTTCCGCGAGAACGCCGCTCGGGCCCTGTTGCTGCCGCGCCGCCGGCCCGGGTCGAGAACGCCGCTCTGGCAGCAACGCCAGCGCTCGGCGGGGCTGCTGGCCGTGGCCAGCCGGTACGGCTCGTTCCCGATCATCGTCGAGACGTACCGCGAGTGCCTGGCCGATCTCTTCGACCTGCCGGCCTTGCGCGAGATCCTGGGCGGCGTCGCCCGGCGTGAGATCGAAGTCCGCGAAGTGGAGACGGTAGCTGCCTCGCCGTTCGCCGGTTCCCTGCTCTTCGACTACCTCGCCGCCTACATGTACGAGGGCGACGCCCCGCTGGCGGAGCGGCGAGCCGGCGCGCTTGCCCTGGAACGCGACTTGCTACGCGAGTTGCTCGGGCAGGAAGAGCTGCGCGACCTGATCGATCCGGCGGCGCTGGCAGACCTGGAGCTGGTTCTGCAGGCGCTCGTCCCGGAGCGGGCGGCCCGAACCGTGGACGCGCTGCACGACCTGTTGCGGCGGCTCGGCGATCTGTCGGTGGAGGAAGCGGCAGCGCGCGTCGTGCAGCCGACGGCTGCCGGAGAGTGGCTGGCGGCGCTGGAGGGTTCGCGCCGTGCAATCCCGCTGCGGATCGCCGGCGAGCGGCGCTGGATCGCGATCGAGGACGCTGCCCGATACCGCGATGCCCTGGGGGCGGCCCTGCCGGTCGGCATCCCGGCCGCGTTCCTGGGCCCCACAGAGGCGGCGCTCGACGGAATCGTTGCTCGCTGGGCACGCGAACACGGACCGTTCCACGCCCAGGAGCCCGCAAGACGATGGGCGGTGCCGGCGGGACGGGTCGCGGAGGCGCTCGAGCGACTGCTGGAGGCGGGCGCGATCCTGCGCGGCGAGTTCCGCCCGGGCGGCACGCAACGCGAATGGTGCGATCCCGAGGTGCTACGGCAGCTGCGGCGCCGTTCCCTGGCACGGCTGCGACGCGAGGTCGAGCCGGTCGAGCAAGTCGTGCTGGCGCGGTTCCTGCCGGCCTGGCAGGGGATTCGGCCGGTCGCCGACACGTCCGGCTCCATCCTGCGGCTCGAGGCCGCTCTGGAGCGCCTTGCGGAGGTCGTGGATCAGCTGGCAGGTGTGCCGATTCCGGCATCGGTCCTGGAGCGCGACGTTCTTCCGGTGCGAATCCACGGCTACCAGCCGCGCCTTCTCGACGAGCTCGGAGCGATTGGCGAGGTGGCATGGGTCGGCCGGGGCAGCCTCGGGCGCGACGACGGGCGAATTGTCCTGTATCGGCCCGGCCGCGAGGCAGCTCGAGATCTGGCGGCGGCGGACGTGGAGATGCCCGCTGGCCAGATCCATGACGCTCTGCGCGACAGGCTCCGCCAACGCGGCGCCTCGTTCTACCGCGAGCTGGCGTCGGCTGCCGGCGCCGCCCCCGAGCGGGAAGTCCTGGACGCCCTTTGGGATCTGGTCTGGGCCGGCGAGATCACGAACGACACCTTCGCCCCGATCCGAGCCCTGCGCTGGCGCCGCCCGACGGGCGAGAGACGGCCGCGGCCCGGGCGGTTGCAGTTGGGCCCGCCGGAGGCGGCCGGACGCTGGTCGCTCCTGTCGGCCGCGGGACCAGCCGGAGGCGCCGCGGGTTCGCAGGCCCCGGCGCGGCTCCACTCTTTGGCGAGCGTCCTGCTGGAGCGCCACGGGGTCCTGACCCGCGAGGCGGTGGCCGCCGAGGAAGTGCCCGGCGGTTTCAGCGGCGTCTACCCGATGCTGCGGGCAATGGAGGAATCGGGGCGGATCCGCCGCGGCTACTTCGTCGAGGGTCTCGGCGCCGCCCAGTTCGCGCTGCCGGGGGCGGTGGATCGGTTGCGGGCTATGCGGGACGCACACGACGAACGCGGTGGGCTCGCCGTCTACCTCCTGGCCGCCACGGACCCCGCGAACCCCTACGGTGCGGCGATCGGCTGGCCGCGTCGCGGCGAGTCGGATCGACGGCCGCTGCCGCGCGCTGCCGGCGCTTACGCGGTCCTTGTCGATGGCCTCGCCGCGCTGTATCTGGAACGCGGTGGGCACTCGCTGCAGACCCTGCCCGCAGCCGACGACGTGGCCGTGGCGCGGGCAGCGCTCGCGACCCTTGGTCAGCTCGTGGAGGGCGGGCGGTATCGCGAACTGACGATCGCCCGCGTTGACGGCCAGCCGGTCGGCTCGTCGCCGTGGCGGCCGCTCCTGGAAGCGGCCGGCTTCGCTGCCGGGTATCGCGGCCTCGTTCTCCGTCCTGGTTCACGTCGAGTTGTCGCCGCCGGCCGGGGCCTACCGCCAGAAGCCGCCGGCGAGGAGAACTACTGGCGGCGACCCTCCGGGCCACGCCTCTAGCCAGAGCCGGCTAGTGCCCGGAGCGACACGTCGGTGTATCGTCGGGCGGCAGGCTCTGCCGTCTCGCCGGAGGTTCCGAGTTGAGCGAAATCGCGGTCGAATGCTTGCCGGTCGAAGGTGGCTGGATCGCCCGGATCACGGTCACGGACAAGAGGTCGAGCCGGGACTTCGAGGTCGGAGTGAGCGAGGCCGAGCTGGCTCGGTTCGAGCCTGGCGCTGCCGGGCCCACGGATCTCGTCCGGCGGTCCTTCGAGTTCCTGCTCACGCGCGAGCCCAAGGAATCGATCCTGCCTTCGTTCGGTCTCTCGACGATCCTCCGCTACTTCCCAGAGTTCGAGCGCGAGATTGCGCGCCGCTGATCAGAGCCCTTCGGCGATCTCGACTTCCTTGACGCCGCCGACGTACTGAGCCAGGAAGAGTTCGATGATGAGCGGATCCCACTGTTCACCGCTGCCGTCCGAGAGTCGTTGCAGGGCAACGTCGTGGGGCAGCGCCGCCCGGTAGGGTCTGTCTGTCGTCATCGCGTCGAAAGCGTCGGCAACGGCCACGATCCGGGCGGCCAGCGGGATCTCCTCGCCGCGAAGTCCGTATGGGTAGCCGGTGCCGTCGAATCGCTCGTGGTGGTGCAGGACCGCCGCCTCGGGACCGTCGAAGGCGCGCAGCGGCCGGACGATCTCCGCCCCGGCCTCCGGGTGACGCCTCACGAGCGCGTATTCGGCCCTGTCGAGCGCCGCCGGCTTGTGCAGAACCCTGTCCGGTACCGCGATCTTGCCCAGGTCGTGGTAGAGACCGCCGAGCCGAACGCTCTCGATCTCGCGCTCGCTCATACCCATCCGGCGCGCCATCCCCACCGATCGGTCGGCCACGCGGTAGAGATGCCTTTCGGTGTAGTTGTCGCGAGCCTCGACCGTACGCGATAGCGCAACGAGAACGGCCTCATCGCTAACGAGGTGATCGGTCAGGCGCTTGGTCCGCAACAGGGATCGGACGCGGACGAGTATTTCTTCGATGTCGAACGGCTTGGCGACGAACTCGTCGGAGCCGGCCTCGAGGGCGCGCAGCCGATCGTCGCGCTCCGACTGGCCAGTGATGTGGATCACGGGCGTCAGATGAGTGTCTGGGTCGTCCTTGATGGCGCGGCAGATCTCCACGCCGTCGACGCCGGGCATCGAGATGTCGAGGATGAACAGGTCTGGCCGTTCCTCGTCGCCCAGAGCCACGGCTTGCACGCCGGTCCTCGCCTCGACGACGCGGTATCCGGCTCCCTCCAACGCGCGGCGCAGCACCCGGCGCACGCCCATATCGTCATCGGCGATCAGGATCGTGGCGGGCCAACTCGCGTGCAACAGATCTGCGAGGGGCACGGCCCCAGGGTAGGGCCATGAGCCGCGGTTCGACGGCTCGTTCAGCCAGGCGGAACGAGCGCCCGAGTCTCAGGCGCCCCGCAGGCCAAGGAACGTGCGAAGGCGAGCGGTCATCACGCGGCGCAGGGTTTCGGCGGTGCGTTCCGGGCTACGTCGCCAATGGAGCCGCCAGATGCTGACTACTGAAACAACGGTTCGTGCGATGCCCGGCCACTCCGATGGCATGAGCCAGCGGAAGGCGGCGGGGTGGCTCCATGCCCACGGCACGATGGCCCAGGCGAAGATGAAGTAGTCGATTCGGGGAGGCCGCTGGAACCCGAACAGGACCTGGAGTTGCACGAGGGTCGCCGGGAGGGTGATTGCCGTCAGCAGCACCGCGAGAACGAACCAGGCGATTCCCCACAGCCTACCCCGCGGCGTGAGGAGCGGCCAGAAGACCGCCGGCAGCCATTTGAGAGTCGTGGCCACCATCCACAGCAAGCCGGCAAGCTTGGGTCCCGCGAACTGGGCGCCGAAGAGGAGAAGCGCCAGCGGCAGATTGATGTTGCCGGTGTCCAGGTTGGCTGCGAGCGGGAATGAGAGCAGGAGCAGGAGCACCGCCGTCGTCATCGGCCGGCGCTTGTAGGCCCAGTGCGCCGTCCACAGGAACGCAATGATGGTAGCGCCGCGCCAGACGAACCAGGCGACGTCCCATGGCAACAACGACCAGGGCACGAACAGCGGCAGCATCCAGGGCGAGTAGACGTAGGGCATGAAGGGTCCGGTCGGGTGATACGGGTCGCCGCCGTCGAGCCACAACCGGCCGGCCGCCCAGTAGGCGCGCGCGTCCGCGCCGGCGGCCTCGCCGCGGGCGACGAGGGCGGCCAGAACGATGCCGATCATGATCCCAAGCAGGATCACCAGCGCCATCCTGCGCGGGTCCCGGAGGCGTGTGAACTCGCGGCGCAACGCCCGGCGGAAGACTCCGGCCCGGCGCCGCGTCGGCTTGTCGATGAGGGTCGAGGTTGCGGACAGTGAGAAGGCACGGTCCGAAAATGCAGCCAGGCGCTGCCTGCGGGCGCTCGTCGCCCCTTCGGGCGAGATCCCGTCCGGTGCGGATGCGCGCTCGCTCATCGCCGCGCTCCGCCGGAAGCTAGGCGCCGGTCCTGACGGGCTCCAGGCAGAGCGGAATAGCGGCGGATGACGGCCCTCAGTTCGGCAGCGGGTGCCTCCAAGACGCTCCTCTAGTATGTGGAGCCGATCATGCGAGCCGGTGCGTCGTAACGCAAGTGGCGTTCGCTCGGCGAGCCGTCGGCGGTATGGGTGCGAGGCGCCATGCGACCCGCGGGCCGCCCGGAGCAGGTCGTGCCGCAGTCAAACCGAACCGGTGGCAGGGGCGGTTGTGAGCGCGGCGAGCCACCGGTTGCATCGAGTATAGACCCGTCCGGTAGCGACTCCGGTGCTTCGCCTGCCCGTATAGGTTGGTCTCCCGGCTGCCGTCCGGAGACCGTGGAGAGGGCCTTGGTCTGCACCTTCGGTTCCTCCGAAAGGTCGCTCCGCGGTTCCGGCCAGGCAAGACTGCTCCGGCGTCGCTAGTCTTCGCCCAATGAATCGCTCGATCAGCTCGATGCTCCTTGCGACCTTCGTGCTGCGCGTCAGCACCGCCATCACCGGCGGCATGCTGGTCTTCCTCGTCGACCAACTGACGAGAGGCTCCGGCACCGGGTCGCGAGACATCGCCTTTCTGCATGGTGGCTTCTACGCGACCGAGTTGACGGGTGCCATCGCGTTCGGCGTCCTCGCCGACCGCTACGGACGCAAGCTCGTGATGTTGCTCGGGCCGCTATTCGGTGCCGTTGCGGTTGCCCTGACGGGCATCACCATCCACGTGCCCGTGCTGTTCGTAACCAGACTGCTGGAGGGCGGATCGACGGCCGCCTCAATTCCATCGACGCTGGGGTTCATCGCCGCCGAAACGGCCCATGACGAGAAGCTGCGCGGTCGAGTCGTCTCGCTCTTCGAGCTGGTGTCGCTCGGCGGCATGCTCGCGGTCGGGCCCGCTCTCTCGGGCGTGTTGTGGGACGCGTTTGGCCGGCCGGCCTTCTTCCTCAACTGTGGGTTCTACATAGTGGCTCTGGCTCTGTACGCCTATGGCGTATCGGAAGTTCCGCGCGAGCGAGCGGCGGATCTCGGCGGTGGAACGGCCAAGCGAGGGGCGCGCGGCGGTGCCGAGCTGCGCCGCTACTGGAAGATGGCGACGAGCCGCAGCGTGCTTCTCTTCGCCCCGACGTGGCTGGCGATCAACGCCATCCTCGGGCTGTGGGCTTCGCAGGCGCCGCTGCTGCTCAGGGGCAACAAGGTCGATCCCAGCCAGTTCCTGATGCAGGGCGTCTCGGCCTCGGCGATCGGTATCGGTGAGGCCGTCTTCGCCGTCTTCTTCGGCGCCGGACTACTTTTCTGGGGCGCTGTATACGCGCGATTCCGCCGCACGACCATGCTCCTGCTCGGTGTCGGAGCCTTCGCCGTCATGGCTGTCGATGTTGTCCTGATCAACCACTCGGGCGGCCAGTCCCTCGCGCTTCTTGGTCTACTCGGAGGCATTGGCATCGTCGCCTTGTTCGTGCTTTCCGGCGCCACGCCCGCAGCCCTCGGTTTGCTGGCCGACGTCAGCGAAGGATTTGACGAGGACCGCAGCGCGATCATGGGTCTCTATTCGGTCTTCCTGGGTCTCGGCCAGGTGATCGGGGCGTTGGTCGGAGGCTTGGCGGCCACTTGGAATGGGATCGACGGACTGGCTGTCGCGACCGGCGTGCTGTTGGTCATCGGTATCACGGCCCTGCTCCGGCTACGTGCTAACGAAGCCCTGTTCGCGGCCGTCTCCGCCACTGCGGCCGGCCCGCCGCTCTGGCCATCAACTTTGGCCGCGAAGGACGAGCGATGACCGTCGCAATCGTCGCGGATTCCGGTTCCGACCTCGCGCCGGACCAGTTGAGCGCAGGCAAGATCCGCCAGGTGCCGCTCACTGCCGCGTTCGACGATCGGAGCTACCTGTCTCCGGACGAACTCACGCCCGAGGAGTTCTGGCGGATGCTGCGCGCGCCCAACAGCCCCTTCCCCCACACGGCGGCCCCGAGTGCCGGCCGGTTCAAGAGAGCCTTCGAGGAGGCGTTCGCCGATGGCGCCGACGGCGTCGTGTGCGTCTGCCTCGGCGACAAGCTGTCCGCGACTTTGCGCAGCGCGCAGCTGGCCAAAGAGATGCTGCCCGACCGCCAGATCGTGGTCCTCGACTCGCGATCGGCCTCGATGGCGATAGGAGCGCTCGCCATTCGGGGTGCGAGGCTTGCGGCCGACGGGGCTTCGACGGCCGAAATCGCCGACCAGCTCGGCCGACTGCGCGACTCGACGACTCTGTATGTGGCTCTCGATTCGCTCGACTACCTCCGAAAGGGCGGTCGCATCAGCACGGCTCGGGCTGCGGTGGGCGGTCTGTTGTCGGTCAAGCCGATCATTACCGTCGAGGACGGTCTCGTCATCGCCGCCGACCAGCCTCGGACGCGGGCCAAGGCTCGCGCGCGCCTGATCGAGCTCTTGACGGCCCGCCCGCTCGACGAGATCCACTTCCTCTCCTCGCCGCCGGCGGAACTGCTCGCCTTCCGCGACGAGGTTCTGGCACGCCTTCCCGGCCCCGCACCGAAGCTCGTCACTTCGGAGCTCATTGGACCTGTGATCGGGGCACACGTCGGCCCCGGCGCATACGGCGCCGTCCTCGTGCTCTCGAAGTAGGCCGTCCGCGTCGCAAAGGCGGCTGCACGCGAGGACCACCGAATCGTTCGTCATTGCGACCCTTGAGAGCCACAATGTTAGGCATTCCGGCCTATGATCCAACGCCACTCCTCACTGGCGGGTCTTGTGGCGCGGGCTATACTCCGCCCAAGTGGAACCTGCGGCGCCGCTTTCCGGGCAATGCGGAAGGCCGCCGCAAACGCTGTTGGGGGCGTTTGGGGAAGCAGGCCGAACCACTCGATCGGTCCGCTCACCGGCCTCCCGACGCTGGAGGGTTTCCGGCAACATGGCGACCCAACAGATCGCGCCCGCGATCAACGCATGGGATGTCGCCCAGCGCCAGTTCGACCTGGCCGCCGAGCGTCTCAATCTGTCCCGAGGCCTGCGTAAGGTTCTTCGTGAGCCAAAGCGCGAGCTAACCGTCCATTTCCCGGTCAAGATGGACGACGGTTCGGTCCAGGTCTTCACGGGCTACAGGGTCCAGCACAACCTCAGCCGCGGACCGGCCAAGGGTGGCATTCGATATCACCAGGACGTGACGCTCGACGAGGTCAAAGCCCTGGCTATGTGGATGACCTGGAAATGCGCGGTCGTCGGCATCCCATTCGGCGGTGGCAAGGGCGGCGTGATCGTCGACCCCAAGCAGCTGAGCCAGCGCGAGTTGGAAGGCCTGACCCGACGCTTCGCGACCGAGATCAGCATCATCATCGGTCCGGAGAAGGATATTCCCGCTCCGGATGTCAACACCAACGCCCAGACGATGGCTTGGATCATGGACACGTACTCGATGCACGTCGGGTACACCTCTCCGGCCGTCGTAACCGGCAAGCCGATCGCACTGGGCGGATCCGAAGGTCGCAACGAGGCGACCGCCCAGGGCGCCGTGTACACGATCGTCGAGGCTGCTCGCCATCTGGGCATGGACCTGCGCAACTGCCGAGTTGCAGTCCAGGGTTTCGGCAACGCCGGGTCCATTGCCGCGCTGCTAATGGCCGCCGTTGGCTCCAGGATCGTGGCCGTCAGCGACACTACGGGCGCAATCTACAAACCGGACGGCTTCGACCCAAAGTCGGTTCTGGCCTGGAAGCAGGAGCACCGCAGCGTGGTCGGCTTCCCGGGCACCAGCACGATTTCCAACTCGGAACTGCTCGAACTCGACTGCGACATCCTCATCCCGGCCGCTCTCGAGAACCAGATCACGGCCGCGAATGCGGACCGGATCAAGGCCAAGATCGTCGCCGAGGCGGCCAATGGCCCAACCACTCCGGAGGCGGACGAGATCCTGCACCGGAACGACAAGTTCGTCATCCCGGACATCCTGTGCAACGCCGGCGGGGTGACGGTCAGTTACTTCGAGTGGGTCCAGGACCTCGATCGCGACTTCTGGACGATCGACCACGTCAACGAGAAGCTGCGGGCCATCATGACGCGAGCCTTCGCCAGCACGCTCGACATGAGTCTCAAAGAGGGCGTGCACATGAGGACAGCCGCGTACCTGCTCGCCGTCCAGCGGGTGGCCGACGCGACCTCCCTCCGAGGCCTGTACCCGTAGGCACATCCTCTGCAAGTCCCGTCGCGGCCCCGACGTTCCCCTCACGTCGGGGCCGCTTTCTGTACCGCCCCTTGTCCATTGACTCGTGGTCTGTGGAGGACGACTATTCGAGCCATGGAGGCATGACGACCATGAGCCACGATCACCGCACCAGTCTCGTTACTCGGATTCTGGAGGTTGGTCGCCGACATCCGGAGGCTCCGCCATCCTCGACCGCGGAGGAGCCGTGCGTGGGCTGCGGCGAGGAAACGGCCGTGGGCAGCGTGTTCTTCTCGGATCGACGCGCCATCACCCGCTCTGACGGCGCCCGCGTCTACCTGTGCTCCGACTGCCAGTCCAGGGCGCACCGCTCGCGGAAGGGAGAGCCTCTGTCCGACGAGGATCTCCGGACCATCGCGGACAACGGGATGATGGTCGGGGCCGGTTTCCTCGGCGGTGGCGGAATAGGAGGCTTGTGACCCTTCCCCGCACGCCGGGTCCGCGGCGACGCGCCGTAGCCTCATAGACCGGGTTGTAACGGGGGCATGGCCGGGAAGCATGTCGGGGTCCGTGCCGCGGGGCCGCATCTCAGACCGCCGCAGCCGGGAAGGCGCGCGCTCACCGCGGTAGGCCCGGCGCCCGCACCGGTGCTACGATCCGTCGACTGAATTCTTCCGCTTGCCACCCGAGCCATCGGCATCGCGGACGCGGCGCCGCTCGGGAAAGGAGGATTCATGCTCGACCACGAAGAGAAGTTCCTGTTCAAGGAGGAGACCCTCCAGCTGGCCAACGCTCTCTCGGAACCGGGCGTCCTGGACAACGTCGAGGATCTCCTGACCGACGTGATCACGAGCCCTCGCTTCGACTCAGAGGTGTTCACGCTGGAGCGCTCGCTGCAGGTCATGCTCGGCGCCCGCGCGGGCGCGACGCTCGTCGGCCTGCTCACGGTCACGCCGGAAGTCTTCGACGAGACGGCCGAAGTTCGAATCCCGCCCGAAGTCCAGGAGCGCCTGATCGCATGGCGCGCCCGCTTCGGCCTCGCGATCGACAACGCCTTGAACTACCTGAACAATCCCGACGGGATCCAGGGCCACAACTTCTCGACCCAGATCGCCCACGTCGACGAGCGGCGTGTACTCCAGGGTCGCCTGACCCTGGTCCGGTACAACAACGAACCGCAGTTCTTTCTGGCCGACGCAAGCGTCTTCTTCGGCCTCGTGGTGGACATCCTCGAAAGGCTGGGACCATACATCGACCACGACACCATCGACGCCGAGACGGTCAGCAGGTTGCGCGAGGTCGTCGCCCTGGCAGATCGCAAGACGGCAGGTCGCGGCTAGCGATCGATCACGGTCTTGCCGGCGGCCGAGGGGCTCGGGCCGCGTCGGCCGGCGCCTGCTGACCTGATTGGCGACCACGGCGTGTCGTCGGGCGATCCGGTCGCGAGCGATTCAGGCGCTCACCGCGGCCCCGCCGCGGCGGCCGGAGACCCGCCGTAGGACCCACAGGATCAGGAGCAGGACGGCCAGACCGATCGCGACCGGCACGCCGACGATCAACGCCCAGACCCCGATCGTGGCGAGCCCCTGGCCGATGCGCACCAGGGCCGCTCCAGCCTCATCGACCTGGGCGCCGAGGCTCCACTGCTGCGTGGTCTGGGCCGTCACCGTGGGCCCCGGCAGCGAGAAGGTCACGGCCAGGGTGCTCATTTGGGCTTGGTCTTTGAAGTTGTCGCGCTGCGCAGTCAGCTCCTCGATCTGGCCCTGCGTATTGCCCAGCTGCTCTTCGACAGCCAGGACGTCGGCGATCAAAGTGGCTTTGGCCATGATCGCTTGCAACGCCGCTTCTGTCGCCTTGAGGTTAGAGAGACGGGCGTCGAGATCGACCACCTGCGCGGTGATGTCGGCCGCGTTGGTCTGTTCGGATACGACCCGGCTGGCCAACCCCCGCATCGCCGCAAGGGCGTCGTCCCATCTGGCGACGGGCAGGCGGTAGGTGATCGTCGCTACGGCCGAGTCCTTGTCGCCCGAGCGGTTCGAGTCGGCGACGTAGCCACCCATGCCCGCGATCGTGGACTGCGCCTGCGCGACGGCCTTGTCGAGATCGGTAATCTCGAGGGTGAGAGACCCGGTCTTGACGATCTGGATCGTCTCGAGGGGCGCATTGTTAGGGGCGACGGGGACGCCGCCCGCGGCGACGGGGCCCGACGAGTCGGACCCGAACCCTGCGGCGGGGGCCGCCGTCGCGCCGGGCGCGGCGGCTTCCGATGCGGCCGGCAGGGCCTGCATTCGGACGCCATCCTCCGACAGGGACGTGTGGGTGGAGGCGGAAAGGGCCGCGTCGGCAGGCGGGCTGCCCAGTTGGTATGCGGCGTTGAGCAGCGCCACCACCGCGACTGCCGCGATGATCCCGGCGAGTGGTACGCGCCCGACATGAGCTTTCAGGACCGCCCGAACGACGGCGCTCAAGACGTTGGTTGGCCTGGGTTCGCTGGCGTCGGTGTTCATCGGTGCCCTCGGTCCTCTGCTCGTCGGCCGCGGTTCGAGCGGCTGTCGGAGAGACGCCCATGGCGCGCGAACGGTTCCCGAGCCGGACAGAGCGGCGTCGTGTCTCAGGCCGGGGAGTTGGATCGGGCAGGCAGAGGCTCGTTGTCGATGAGCCGGACCGAGCCGAACCGGACGGCCATCGACAGCAGCGCCAGTCCCTCGACGCGATCCAGCTCGAGCAGTGTGGCCGGATCGGCGCAGCTCACGTATTCGGGCGCTGCCAGGGGCTCGGCAGCGAGCGTGGCCCGCATCGCGGCTCTCAGGATCTCGGCGTCTTCTTCGCCGGCGTCGTACCTGGCGCGGGCGGCCAGCAGTGCGCGTCGCAGAACCGGGGCGGCCGCCCGCTGCTCGGGCGTGAGGCGGACGTTGCGTGAACTCATCGCCAAGCCGTCAGGTTCCCTGACGGTCGGGCAGGCGACGATCTCGGTGGCAATCCCCAGATCCGCGACCAGGCGCTGGATCACGAGCAACTGCTGCGCATCTTTCTGGCCGAAATAGACGCGCTCAGCCGCCGCCAGCGTCAGGAGGATAGCCACGACCGTGGTCACTCCATCGAAGTGCCCGGGCCGCGCCGCCCCTTCGAGCGGCTTCGTCAGCGCCTCCACCCGGACGCTCGTCTGGAAGCCATCGGGGTAGATCTCCTCCACGGGCGGGATGAAGACCAGGTCAGCGCCCGCCGCCCCGCAAACCCGGAGGTCCGCCGATTCATCGCGAGGGTACGCTTCGAAGTCTGCATTCTCGTTGAACTGGCGCGGGTTCACGAAGATCGTCACCAGGACCGTGGCGTTGTCCGCGGCTGCCTGGCGGATCAGCGCCGAGTGACCCTCATGCAGGGCGCCCATCGTCGGTACAAGCCCAACGGGCCGGCGTGCCTTCGCGAGTGCCCCGACCAGATCGGCCCGCGTTCGGACGACATCCGGCAGCGCGACGGGACGAACCACTGCCTAGAGGTCGCGGTCGAGCGGGATGCCCGACCCCATCTCCATGCTGTCGGCTCGATCGAGAGATGTCCGGCCGAGTACTTCGTCCAGAACGGCCTCGTCCATGAGCGTGCTCTGTTCACGCCCCGGAAACACGCCGGCCCGGACGTCGTTGGAGTAGGCCTCCGCCGCCGTGCGGATCACGGTGTAGAGCTCGGCGTAGTGCCTGGCGTGGCGCGGAGTAAAGTCGCGGCTGAGGCCCAGCACGTCTGTGACGACCTGGACCTGGCCGGAGCAACCCGCGCCGGCGCCGATGCCGATGGTCGGAATGCGGAGACGCTCGGTGATGGCTGCGGCGAGCTGCTCGGGCACGAGCTCCAGAACGACCGCGAACGCACCCGCCTGCTGGACCGCCAGGGCGTCGTTGAGAAGCTGACGGCCGGTTTCGCGGGTCTTGCCCTGGACCCGATGGCCGCCCAGCTGGTGGATCGATTGGGGAGTGAGGCCGATGTGGCCCATCACGGGGATGCCGGCCCGGACGATCGAATCGATCGTGCGGGCGCTGCGTTCGCCGCCTTCGAGTTTCACCGCCCCGGCACCGCCCTCGCGCATCAACCCGCCCGCGTTCTCGAGGCTTCCCTCGAGCGTGACGCCATACGAGAGGAACGGCATGTCTGCCACGACGAGGGCACGCCTGGCGCCTCGAACCACGGCCTTGGTGTGGTGGAGCATCTCAGCCATCGTGACTCTGACCGTGCTGTCGTAGCCCAGCATCACCTGCCCGAGCGAGTCGCCGACGAGAAGCATCGGGATGCCGGCGTCGTCGAGGATTCGGGCCGTCGGGTAGTCGTATGCCGTGAGCATGGCGATCCGCTCGCCTTCCGCGTGCATTCTGGCGATCGAGGCGATCGTCAGTCGGGCGGCCTGCTCGGGAGAGGGCGCCTGGCTCACGATTGGGATCCGGGCGTTGAGGTGACGCTCGACCTCGAGGACACCTGGAGCCGGTCTGCCCGGACAATCTCCGTCGCAGACTCGGCCGCTTCCGGGGTCGCAGAGCGGGAGTCGAAACGGATGAGGATGCGATCGAGAAGTAGCTCGGCAACCTCTCGCTTGGACAGCATCGGGAGTTGCTCGACCGCTCCTTCGGCGTAGTAGATCGTGACGCGGTTAGTGTCCGTGCCGAAGCCGGACCCGGGCTCGGTCACGTCGTTGGCGACGAGCATGTCCACACCCTTGGCCCGCACCTTTGCCGCGGCGCGATCGGTGGAACCGGTCTCGGCCGCGAATCCGACCAGGATCGGGCGTGGCGCTCCGGACGCCCGGACGCCCGCTCCGACCCGTTCCGCCGCCTCAGCCAGCAGGTCGGGCGTGGAGTCAAGCTCCAGCTTCATGCCGGCAGCTCGCCCGAGCTTCTTGTCGGACGCGGCCTTCGGACGGAAGTCGGCGACGGCGGCGGCCATGACGAGAATGTCGAAGACGGGGCCCTCGGGTGGAGTCAGCGCCCGAAGCGCGGCCTGCATCTCGGCGGCGGTTTCGACGCGAGCGACGTGGGCACCGTTGGGAGGATCGACACTCACGTGGCCCAGGACGAGGGTGACAGCCGCGCCGCGATCGAGGGCCTCCTCCGCGATAGCGATGCCCATCTTGCCAGTGGAGCGATTGCCGACGAAGCGGACCGGGTCGATCGGCTCGGCGGTCCCGCCCGCCGTGACAACGATGTGGCGACCGGCGAAATCAGCCCGGGACGGGCTCGGCGCGGTCTCGACGGAGATAGAGGCTGCCTGGATTGCGGCTGCCGCGGGCTTGGCGACGACGACTGGCGGGATCGGCGCGGCCGGCGGGATCGGCGCGGCCGGCGGGATCGGCGCGGCCGGCGCGGCCGTGGTGACGTCCAGGGCCTGCACGGTCGCCTCGACGATGCGCTCAAGCGCCGCAAGCCGTCCCAGGCCGATCATCCCCGAGGCGAGCTGCCCCAGCTCGGGCTCCACGATGCGGTAGCCGAACTCGCGCAACCGGGCGAGATTCGCCTGAGTCGCGGGATGGGCGTACATCCCGCCGTCCATCGCCGGCGCCACGACCACCGGAACGGAAGTGGCAAGGCACGCGGCCGTGATCGAGTCCCCGGCCAGACCGTTGGCCATGGCCCCGAGCCAATGGGCGGTTGCCGGCGCCACGACGATCGCCTCGACGTCGTTGGCGGCGCTGATGTGCCCGATCCGGCCATCCGTCTGGAGTGCCAGGACGTCCGCGTCGACCGGATGGCGACTTAGCGTCTCGAGCGTCAACGGCCCGACGAACGCGGTCGCTGATGGTGTCATGAGGACCCGCACGTCCGCGCCTTCGGACTGGAGCGACCGCAGCAACTCCACCGCCTTGTATGCGGCGATGGAACCGGTTATGCCAAGGGCGATTCGACGGCCCGCCAGGCGGCCGCTCCCCTCGGTCATCGGTCGTTCTCCGAGATGATATGGATCGAGCCGGCGGCGCTCCCGGTCCAGCCGGCGTCGTTCTGGCCCGGCACCGCGGGCGAACCGCTGGCCACGGCCCACAAGATGGCCAGTCCCTTGAGAGTCAGCTCCGAGTCGATTGCGTCCACGCCGGGCAATTCCCGAACCCATTGGGCCGCCGACAAGCCGCCGGTCAGGACGATCTGGACGCTGCTCTCCTCGACCTTCTCGGAGCGGGCCAGCTCCAGTCGGATTCGCTCGAGGAGCCCAAGCGTCAGGGCCCGGTAGCCCAGGACGACGCCCGACTGCATCGCCGAGATCGTATCCGTGCCGATCGCCTTGGTCGGCTGCGACAATTCAATTCGGGGCAGGCGGGCCGTGCGCGACGCGAGCGCCTCGAGTCCCAGCTCGAGACCTGGGGCGATGGCACCGCCGATGTAGCCGCCGTCGCGGGCCACGCAGTCGAAGGTGGTCGCGGTGCCAAAATCCACGACGATCGCCGGCGCCCCGTAGAGTCGTCCCACCGCCAGGGCGTTCACCAGGCGGTCTGCTCCCACTTCGGTCGGTCGGTCGGTGCGGATCGGGATCGGCATGATCGCGGCGGTAGCCGAGAGCAACTGCAGGCCGCGGCGCTCGGCAATTGTCTCGGCCCCGCTCGTGAGCGCGGGCACCACGGATGCCAGGGAGATCCCGGTAACGTCGGCCAGGGATGCACCGTCCAGGCGGAGCAGACCGTCGATGAGCAGTTCAAGCTCGTCTGGAGGGGCAGATGGCTGTGTCGCCGCGCGTCTGCTGGCCACGACCGCCTCGCCCTGAACCAAGCCCAACGTTATGTTGGTGTTGCCGATGTCGAGCGCAAGAAGCATCGTCCGATGATACCGCCCCATGGCGAACCGCGACCGCAAGACCGGCCCGCGACTCGACATCGCACCTGGATTCTTCTTGTCCGGAGTGGCCCCCTGCGGTACGATCCGAGAAGTCCGTCACCGGCGCCCCCAACCGTCGCCCCGCTGCCCCAGGAGGAGTGGTGTCGTCCGTGCCGCCAGCGAAATTCTTCGTGAATCGCGGCATCGTCTCAAGCCGGACCGACCTGCTCAACGTCCTCCGTCCCCTCGAGAAGCAGACCGTCGCCTATCGGTACTACCGGGGCCTCGAACTGGTTCAGCACGGGATGGGCTGGGTGGAGCGGATCGTCACCGAGGAGCCGGAGACCTCGACGTTCTTC
>PMKN01000079.1 GCA_003158675.1 Chloroflexota bacterium
GGTCGCCCAGCCCGCGCCCGAAGCCGTGGCCCAGCCCGCGCCCGAAGCGGTCGCCCAGCCCGAAGCGGTCGCCCAGCCCGCGCCCGAAGCGGTCGCCGTTCCCGAGCAAGTTCATGGTCAGCAGGCGTGGGACGTTGAGGCCGTCGCGGGGACCGCGGCCCTCGACGCCGGAGACAACCTGGTGGCGGCGCTTCACTTCGCGGTCGCGTTGCGCATGGCTCCGGAAGCCGCGCCGTCCGTGCTCGCGTACATTGGCGAGCGGCGCGATTTGGCCCTCGATTTGGTTCGAGCCGATGCCCAGAGAATCCTCGGCACCGCTCCCGCTCGAGAACCGACCGCCGCCGCCACGTTCGCTTCGCCCGAGCCAGCGCCCGAGCCGGCGCCAGCGCCCGAGCCCACGCCGCCGGAGATCCGCTGGGAGTAGGACCCATGTTGGCGCGCGGCCGGTGAGGCCAGGCTAGAATCGACGACGTATCCACCAATCCGCAGCGAGATCCGTGCAGTGACCGAGCGCACCCTGGTCCTTGTCAAGCCCGACGGAGTCCAGCGCCTGCTGGTCGGCCGGATCCTGGCCCGTTACGAAGAACGGGGTCTACGGATCGTCGGGCTCAAGCTTCTGAAGGCGGATCGTGATCTTGCGGAGCGTCATTACGCCGTTCACAAGGGCAAACCGTTCTTCGAGGGGCTCGTCGATTTCATAACATCCGGTCCTCTCGTCGCGGCTGCGCTCGAAGGTCCCGGAGCCATTGCCATGGTCCGGACGATGAATGGCGCGACCAAGCCGCTCGAGGCCGCTCCCGGAACGATCCGCGGCGATCTCGCAGTGGAGATGAGCCAGAACCTCGTCCACGCCTCCGATAGCCCGGAGAGCGCGGCGACGGAACTCAGCATCTGGTTCGCAGCGGACGAATTGACCACCTACGGGCGCGAGATCGATCGCTGGGTGCTGGGCCCCAACGCCTGACACTTCGGTCGTCGGCGTTTCGATGGGGCGGGCGTTCGCGCGGCCGGTCCGATACCCGGTGTTGGAGAGTTCAGTTTCCGATGCTGGGCACGGTCGATGCGACCGGAGTCGCGCTTGGAGCCCCGCTCTCCGACGCCGTTGGAGGCTGCTGCAGCGGCGCGTTGACGCTCGCGGTCGATCCGGGGGACGCCGTCGGCTCCGGAGTGGACTCGGCCGTCGGCTCGGGGGTGGGCGCTCCGCCATCGTCGATGCTGGCCGCGTTGGGAGCCAGACCGGTCGTCTGGTCGAGGGCGATCCCGGATTCAGAAGCGTCCGTTCCCGAGAACCCGCCGAATGCAACAACGACGGCTAATGCCGCGGTGACCAGCACCAGAAGGCTAGCCTCGAACGGTCGGTTCAACCGCCATGCTGCATCAAGCCGATGCCGCACCGAGAAATGCAGGCTGCGATGCGCCTCGGTGCCGGTCTCCTCCGCCGCCGCAATGACGTCTGCGGTCTCATCCCGGAGCCTGGGTAGTCGAGGAAGGCGCGGCCAGTCAGCGCCCGCTCGGCTCACGATGGCCGTCGGCGGGAGCAACCCAACGGCGAGCAACCTCGCGTAGTAGGCGAGCGAAAGCAGAATCGCCGCCAGTCCAATGAAGCGTGCCCATTCTGGCAAGCCAAGCTCCACGAGCGTGCCCCGGGCTTCGAAGACGGGGCTCCCAGGCCAGCCAATGGTCGCGGCCACGATGGCCACCAGCGCCAGCCCCAGAAGCGGAGCGCGTCGCAACCAACCGCGGAGCTCGCCCAGGTTGGAGGTCTCGAATGCCCACGAGGCGGTTGCGACCCAAGCCACGAGTGCCGATTTGGCAATCACGAAAACCAGCAACCACAGCCGGGCGGGCTGGGCGGCGTCGGCGTCGCGGGCCGTCAGGGCCAGGAGGATGAAGCCGGTGTCCTGAACGATCGAGTAGACGGCAATCTCCTCGATCTCGTCGTGGAGCATCGCGCCCACGGCGCCGAGGATGAGCGTCGATACAGCAACGAGCTGCACGGTCGCCACCGCTCGGTCGAGCCAGTCGCCCGGGACCCCGAAAATGCTTGCGTTCCAGCTGAGGGCCACGAGGCCGAATCCGGTTGGGATCCAGACCAGCGACAGGACGAGGCCCAGACCTTCGCCGCTTCGACTGAGGAGCGCCGCAGGCACGTGGAACGGCACGGCCCCCGATCGCACGGCCACCGCGGCCGCCAGAACCAGAAATGCGAGCGCAAGTACGAATGTCGTGTCGTCGGCGTTCCAGTTCGTGTTCACGATCGTCGCCCCGGCGAGGAGCGAGGCCACGACGACGAGAGCCAGGGTCCGCATTTCTGCGATGCCGACGGTCGCCCCGAGCGGGGTCGAGCGGATGCGGCTGGCCACGAGCGCGGCCGGGGCGGTCGCTGCGGCCGCGGCGGCGACGGCCACCGTCGGGTCTGTGGACGAGATGGAAACACTTACGGCGGCGAGCACCGCCAGGGCCGCGGGCGCCAACCGTTCCGGCCACCCGGTGAGCAGGCCGATAAGGCACAACAGCAGGCAACTTGCGGCCAGGGCCCTGAGGAAGGATGCGACGAACCAGGTTGCGGCCAGCTGCACCTCGCCGACGGTCGCCGTGTCCTCCGTGTTGATGAGGAGCGCGGCCGTCAGCGCCGCGGCCACGCTGCCAATCGCCACCAGCTTGGAAAGCCTGGCGAAAGGCTGGGCCAGGAGTCCGAGCAGCATCCCGAAGACGCAGACGACGATGAACGCGATTATGGTCATGGCTTGCGGTCCGGATCCCGGCGCGACCGCCCCGTCTTCCTCGGAGAAGGTTCCGCGGGGACCGGTCTCTTGTGGGTCGGCTCGGGAGCATCCCAGGCAGCCCAGGCGTCCGGCTCGATCGGGTCCGCGGTCATCGGTCTGCGTCGGGCTGGCCCCGGCGGTGGCAACGGCTCTTGCTGTCGCAGCGGCTGCGAATTGGCGGGCGCGGCAGCCCGCGACGGGGCAGGATCGTTGGCAGCAACCGCGGGGGCAGGCATATCAGATGCAGGCTCGGCGGGGGCGTCTTGTGTCTCGACTCCCGGAATGAGGACGGTCGTCGCTCCGGCTATGCCCACCAGCAGCGCGGTCAGGGCCAGCTGCTCCAGGGCTGGCGTAGGCCCGGACCAGGACCCGACCAGAAGCGAGCAGCCGAGCGCCAGGAGGGCGACTCCAACGCCCATTCGGAAGACGTTGCGGCCGGCCAGTGGAGCGATTGCCAGAACCATCATCGAGAATCCGGCCGCCTGAGCCACCACCGGGCCCTCCAGCGGATCCACGGGCTTGACGGCAAGTCCGACGGCGAACGCGGCGAGGGCTGCCGACGCTTCCGCGATGAGTCCCAATGGCGATCCCGCGCTGTTGACCGATCCGGATGCAACCGCGGCCCACAGGAGGTAGGCGGCCAGGATTGCGCCCAGGATTCTCGCGGTAATCGCCAGGGAGCCGGGCAAAGGCGAGGCCACGAGCGCGGATGTCACGGCCGCCACCATCAGGCCGAGGACGACGACACGCCCGTCGCGCGCGGTCGCCGCCGCCACCCCACCGATCACAACGGCGACGGCCGCGAAGACCGGAAGGTCGATCACGTGGCTCCGGGAAAGCGAGCGTCAGGGACGCGCGGGCACGTCATTTCGTCGGGCTCGGAGAAGCCAGCCGGCTTGGGCTCGCCACCGCGGGCGAGGGAGTGGCGGCCGGCGACGCAGTGGCCGCCGCCCGAATGAGGCCGAACTGGTCGAGCGGCCAGTAGCGCAGCCAGGCACGGCCGATCACCGCGGAACTGTCGATCGCACCGAATACGCGCGAGTCTTGCGAATCGGCTCGGTGGTCGCCGAGGACGAAGAGCTGGCCCGTCGTGAGGGTCCAGCTGTGTTTCGTCGCGTCGGCCGGCTCCGTTGGCTGGCCTTCGAACACGTACGGCTCATCGAGAGCGGTGCCGTTGACGAAGACCCGCCCGTCGTGAATGTCGACTGTGTCGCCGGCCATGCCGATGACCCGCTTGATGTAGGGCGCACCGGACGGGTCCTTCACCCAGCTCGGGGGCGGATTGAAGACCACGATGTCGCCCCGGTGGTACCCGTCGAAGTGCGGAGACAGCTTATCCACGAGCACGTACTGACTCGGCATCAGCGTGTTCTCCATGGATTGCTGCTCGATCTGGAATGGCTGAGCGACGAATGTCTGGATCGCGATGAAGACGATGAGGGTAAGGAGCAGCGTCTCCAGGATCTCGAAAAGACAGCCCAACGTGCGATTGCGGCTCACAAGTCCGCGAGTATAGGGGCTGTGCTATCGTCCTGCCCCGTGGATCTCCCGAAACCGCTGCGCTGGCTCAACAGCGGCGCATTTCTGCGAGCCCTGGGTCCGATCGCTGGGCTTGTCCTGGTTGCGGCGGTTCTATACACCGCAACGAGCATCGACCGCGTGCCACCCAGTTACCACCTCAAGCTGAGCGCCACCTCGCCCGAGGATGGCAAGGCTCTGACCCTGACTTCGATCGACGTCGTCTTCAACAAGGCGGTCAAGCCGGAGACAGCCCAGGATGCATTCTCGATAACGCCCGCCGTGATTGGCTCATTCCACTGGCAGGTCACGACGCTTATCTTCACCCCGTCTGAGAAGCTGCCCCTAGCCACCACGTTCAAGGTCCACGTCGCAGGAGGCGTGCAAGACACCTCGGGCAACGTCCAGGGCGCCAGCCAGGACCTGACCTTCACCACCGTCGGGAAGCCAACCGTGGCCTCCACCACCCCCGCCCTGGCAGCCGTGTCGGTGCCGGTTGACACGACCATCCAGATCGTCTTCGACCGTCTCATGGATACGAATACGGCTCTGGCCGGATTGACGATCGTGCCCGACGTGCACTACTCGGCTTCCTGGAACGGCACGGTCCTCGCCATAACGCCAGATTCACCGCTCCTTTTCTCGACGACCTACGACGTGAAGTTGGGGGATCCCGCGGTCGACACGGACGGGACGCCGCTCTCCGATTTCGAGACCACGTTCACGACGGTGGGTATCGGGCTCCGGGCGAGCGCCGTGATTCCGGCGCCGAATGTGGCTGGCGTGAGCGTTCTGAGCCCCATAGCCGTCGTCTTCGACGGTCCGATCGATCCCGCCTCGATCAAGGACGCAATTCGCCTGACTCCACCGATAAGCGGCTCGATCAAGACCATGACCCTGCCCGACGATCGCACGGCCAAGGTTCAGCCGACTCAGTCGGCTTCGCCCGAGACTCCACCCGCCGCCAGCGGCGACAACGTACTCGTCTTCACGCCCGACGCCCCACTGGCCGCCACCACCACATACTCGGTGGCCCTCAGTTCGGGCGTGCGTCGCACGAATGGCGAGGCGGCATCCGAACAGTCGTGGACATTCACCACCGGCGAGCCGCCCTCGAGCGCCCAGAACCAGATCGTCTTCCTGTCCAATCGGGGAGGCGTGGCCAACGTCTGGCTTATGAACCCGGATGGATCGAACCAACGCGAAGTGACGGCCGAACTTGTACCGGTGAACGGCTTCGACATCAGTGGCGACGGTAATACGGTCGCCTACGCAGCCGCCGGGCAGGTCAAACGGATGCGGATCGACGGCCAGAACGCCCAGGTCCTGACCGCGCCCGGGACCTTCGAGTACGCGCCGACATTCACGCCGGACGGGACGGCGCTGGTTGTCGGGAGGCGCGACGCGGCTGGAGCAGACCTTGGATTCTGGCGAATCCCGCTGGTTTCCGGGGTGGATCCAAAGCAAATTACCCCCGACGGCGCGCCTGGCCTGGGCAGCGTGGCGCTGGCCGGCGAAGGCCTCACGGGAGTGCCAGGCGAGCCATCCTGGGCTCCGCGTGCGGCTTTCTCCGCCGACGGCAAGAAGTTCCTCGTCGTACGCGGGCTGGACAACGCACTGGAGTTGGTCGACGTCGCCGGGACGACGCCGCCTGTGGTGTTGGGGCTCACGGGCAACTCGCGGCCGATCTGGGATCAGCTCGACGGCGCGTTCTATGCCGTCGCCACCTCCGACAAGGGTGCCACGTGGTCGCTCTGGCGAGTTTCAACCGATGGCTCGACAGCCCGGATCGCCCCGGCAGTGGGCGATCTGTCCCTCGCCAGCGATGGCAGCCTGGCGTCGGTCGGGAGGAGCGCCGACGGATCGGCCCACATCTCATTCGCCCCAACGGCCGGCTCGTCCGTCTCGAGCGCGCTCACGCAGGATTCGAGCTGGAGCGATAGCTCGCCGTCCTTCTCGCCAGACGGGACCCTGATCGTCTTCGGGCGCTACGTGACCAACACGCCAAAGCTCTCGGAGGGCATCTGGACCGTCACTCCCGGCGGCGCCGACCTCAAGAATCTGGCCACCGACGGCGCCTATCCGCGCTGGATGCCGTAGGCCTTCCCCCAGCCTCCACTCGTGACTCGGGCCAAACGTCCCGAGCCGAGGGGACCAATCGCCCCGCTTCGCCGGCTCTGATTGCATATCCGGGGGTCCATCCGCAGTTTGACCCGCCCTTTTGCACGTTGATACACTCCGCCAGGCCCGAGTATGCATCTCTTCATCGGAACCGGGCCCGAGCCTCGAAGGCGCGCCGTCCCGCCGCGCTCCCCCGTGCCTGAAAGAAGGAGTCGCTAGCCCCCCATGGACCCAAGTCTGCTCCAAGCGTTCATCCCGATCGCGGGTCTGCTCGCGGTAGGGTTCGCGATCTATCTGGCTCGTGACGTCCTGTCCCGCGACACCGGGACCAAGGAGATGATGGAAGTCTCCGCGACGATCAACGAGGGCGCCGTCGCGTTCATCAAGCGCCAGTACACGACGATCGGACTTCTGGCGCTCGCCGGCTCAGTCGTGATCTTCGCGATCATCTCTGTACTCGAAACCGCGAGCGTCGCAGACACCTCGCACACCGGTATCGACATCGGCATTCGCACCGGTGGCGCCTTCCTGATCGGCGCCGCCTGCTCGATGGCCTGCGGGATC
>PMKN01000090.1 GCA_003158675.1 Chloroflexota bacterium
CCACTGAGCTACGGGCGCGCGGTTAGTGACTGGCTCCACGCTCATTTAGAGCATCTGATCCGACGAACCGATGCTACGGGCGGGGCTCGCTGCACAGAGCGTGTAGAACATCCGATTCGGCGGCCGAGTCAAGCGTGGAAACCAGGAACCGCGACATGGTAACCGTTCGGAGCCTACGGAGCTTCATCGACGACTCGGCTATTCGCGAAGGGTTCGACCTGTCGATCAACCTGGAGCCACTCCGCGTCTACCCTTCGCCTCTTGCCACGCACATCACCTACCGCGTGCTCCGCTGACAATGCGTCTGGTGACGCAGCCGCTCGAAGATGCTCGACGTTAGCCAGCTCGCTCGCACGGAAGTCCTCGCACGAGATAATCGCCAGAGGACCTGCTGGGCGGCCCGATCGACGGGTACTGCGGACGCGCGCATGAGCGAATCTGGGGTTTCTGCCCCCATGAGCGGGAAGATCAACGTGGTCGATGCGCCTCCTCGCTCTCCTCCACGAGCAAGCCCCAGGCGACATCGGCTGCGCCTATGAGCAGGACGAACACCACGAAGGTCGCGTAGTAGAGCGGGATCGCATCGTTCCTGGCCGCGAATGATGCCGCTACATACAAGAGCACAAGATCGGCGATCGCCGTCCAGGAGATGCGACGGATTGTGGCGCGGCCCTTCCACGAGCCATCCTTGCCACGGGTGAGGCCGACCACCCGGCGGCCAATGCGGACGAGACCAACCCCGGCAACCGCGGCCAAGCTGACGGCCAGCGAGTACGCATCCGCACTGGGGATGAGGACTATCAGCGACACACACAGTAGATAGAGCAGGTTCGAAAAGGCGAGATCAGCCCTCATCCGGAGGTCGGCCCGCTTCTCCACCGCAATCGACGAGAGATTGATCGATACGCCTACGAACAGCAGCCCGAGAAGAGCGGCAGACGCCGACCCGACGGCGATGTAGAAGTCGTGCCACGAATCGACGCCCGCCTGGAACGCGCTCACATTCACTCGCCAACCCTACCCTCGGCTGGCTGCGAGGACCGCCTCCGTCGCACTCAGTGGCACGCCCTAGTTCGCCGGGCAGGTGGGCGCGGTACTCGTCACCAGGTACTGGCCACGCTCATCCTGGGTGAGATCGCGAGATAGATCCGCACAGGCTCGGCTCATCGTGTCGAGGTACCCGGTGTCCCACAGCTGCGCCGTGCCGTCGTAGCCGCCCACCAGGACGTATTTCCCGTCTGGCGAGAACGCAACGCTAAGCGCGATCCCAGTCGGTCCGCTGAAGGTCCGCACCGAAGTTCCGGTGGCGACATCCCACAGGATGGCGGTCTCGTCTGCGCTGCCGGTCAGGATGTACTTGCCATCCGGAGAGAAGGTGGCGCTGGTGATGCCGCCATGATGCCCGCTGAGCTTGCGGATCTCCGCCCCCGTGCCGGCGTCCCAGATCACGGCCGTGTCGTCGGCGCTCGCGGTCAGTACGTATTTGCCATCTGGGGAGAAGGCGACGCTGGCGACGGAGTCTGTATGCCCTATGAAGCTGCGAATCTGCGCCCCGGTGGCCGCGTCCCAGAGCATGGCCGTGTGGTCCCAGCTCCCCGTGAGCACATACTTGCCGTCCGGGGAGAAGGCCACGCTTTCAACCCACCCCTTGTGCCCGCTGAACTTGCGGATGGCCGTCCCGGTCGCAGCATCCCAGAGCTCCGCGTCGCCGCTCTCCATATTCAGACTCGAGCCGCTGCCCGACAGGACATACCGTCCGTCCGGCGAGAAGGCGACGCTGAGGAAGTCGTCGCCAAGGCTGGCAAAGGTCCGCACCTCCGCACCGGTGGTCGCGTCCCAGAGTTTGAGATTGCCCGGCCCGCCAGTAAGCACGAACTTGCCATCCGGCGAGAAGGCGACGCTCTCTATGGCCAGCGTGGACGCGGCGATAGTGACGAGGCGCACACCGGTCCGCGCGTCCCACAGCTCCACCGAGCCGCTGTCGCTCCCAGTGAGCAGCCTGGCTCCGTCTGGCGAGTAGGCGACGCTCCAGATTCCGCTGGGCCTGTCGCTGATACTGATCCCGCCCGCGCTCGCCGCGACGGTCCACAGCCTGGCCGTTGCGTCCTGGCTGCCCGTCAGAGCGTACCTGCCGTCAGGAGAGAAGGCGACGCTCTGGACCGGGTCTAGCCAGCCCTCGCTGTGGCCGCTGAAGGTCCGAAGCTCCGCCCCTGTTGCCACATCCCATAGCTTGGCGGTGTTGTCGTGGCTGCCCGTGAGCACAAACCTGCCGTTTGATGAGAAGGCAACGCAGTACACGGGGCCGGTGTGCCCGCTGAAGGTCCGAACCACCGCGCCGGTCGCGGCGTCCCACAGCCTCGCGGTTCTGTCGTCGCTGCCCGTGAGCACGTATTGGCCATCGGGCGAGAAAGCCACGCTATTGACATTGTCCGTATGCCCGGCGAAGGTCGTGACTGTGGCGCCCGTTCCGAGATCGAACATCTGCGCGGTGTAGTTCCCCCCTGTCAGCACGTACTTGCCGTCAGGCGAGAAGGCAACGCTGTCGGCGGTATCGGCCGCGCCGAAGGTTCGTACCTGGGTCCCGGTCCCGGCATCCCAAAGCGTGGCAGGTCCGTTGGCGCCCTCGCCCGTGAGCACGTAGTTGCCGTCGGGTGAGTAGGCGACGCTCTGGATGGACGAACGACCGCTGAAGACCCGGACCTGTTGGCCGGTCGCAGCGTCCCACAGCCTCGCGGTTCTGTCCTCGCTGCCCGTGAGCACGTACTTGCCGTCGGGCGAGAAAGCCACGCTGTTTACGTAGTCCGTGTGCCCGCTGAAGACCCGGACCTGGGCCCCGGTGGCGACGCTCCAGAGCCTGGCCGTGGCATCGCGGCTGCCCGTGAGCACGTACTTGCCGTCGGGCGAGAAAGCTACGCTGTTCACGTAGTCCGTGTGCCCGCTGAAGGCTCGGACGTAATAGACCTGGGCCAGGCTCTTCATGAGAGCGCCATCGGCCTGAGCCGTGTAGCCGCTCTTGAGGGACCGCAGGCTCAGCAGGGCCGCCGTCTCGGCATTGCCGTCGGGCTGGGACAGGATGTTCTCCGCCTCCGCGGCAAGCCGCAGCCTCTCCGATTGGGCGAGCTGGGCCTCCGCAGTTGCCTTCGCCGTCAGGGCCTGGGCCTCGGCCGTGGCTCGAGCAATGACTTCCGTGGCTCGGGCGTTGGCTTCGTTGAGGGCCGTCTGCTGGGCCTGATAGGCCATCAGGCCGGCGATCGTCGCGACGACCAGCAGGATCGAGACGATACCCGTGGCTCCCAGGCTGGCGACCAGTGTCACGCGCTGACGGCGGCTCTCGGCCCGCCGGCCGGCCAGAACGAAACTGCGCTGGACGTCCGTGGGTTGAGGGTCGGAGTGCACGCTCACTTTCGATAGCCACTGCTCGGCCTCCGCCAGATCTTTGCCGCGCAGCAGCCGGCTGGAGTCTTGGGCGTGCCGCTCCCATTCGCGGGCTCGGCTTTCCAGGCGAGATTGAGCCCTGACCCAGTCCCAGTCCGTGTGGATCGCCGCGTTGAGCTTCTCCAGCGCTTCGCGGAACCTGGGCTCCCTGGCAAGCGCCTCCCTCTGTTCCTCGGGCGGCAGGCCCGCGCCCGGCCTGGGCTCGAGCAGGAAGGCATCGTCCTGGCGGAAGATGATCCAGTTGATGGCGGTCAGATCCGGCAGGAACTCCTGGATTGACGCCACCGGCGTGTCATCCACGATGACCGGAATGACGCGCTTGTTGTGGCTGAGGGCCTGACTTATCTCGCTCTTACAGACCTCCGAGCCGATCGAACTGCGGCTGATAACGAACATGAAGACACTGCTTCGCTCTATCGCCCGGCAGATCTCGTCCCACCAGCGCTCCCCTACGGGGATGCGATCCCAGTCGATCCACGTCTGAACGCCGGAGTCTTCCAGCGAGCCGCGTATCAGCCGTGCGAAAGCGATGTCTCTCCGCGAGTACGAGATGAAGACGTCGGCGACGTCAGGAAGCGCGCTGCCACTCGAACTCGTGGCTGCCTGGCCGGCGGCCCTCGCGTCCCCGGCCGCGACTCGTGCGCCATTCGGGTCGTTCGTGGCGTCCATCCAACCCTCGTCCATCTGCCGACCAAGCAACTCGCCAGATCATAGCGCTGGGCATGGGCTCGAACCGAGCACATTCGAGCGGCCAAGGACGACCGATGAAGCCATGATGCGAACGAACGCCCGCCTCGAACGCCCGCCTCGAACGCCCGCCTCGAACGTTGGCGTCGGGTGTTGTCGCTGGCAAGTTCTCGGCCACCACTTCCATGTAGTCTGTAGACGCTTCCAACGCAACAGGAGGGCGGGCCGTGCCTGAGGACCTGACGAAGGACGTTCGCCCCGAGATCGGGTCGGGCACTCGTGTCGTGGTGACGGCCGGCGACGTGGTCGTCGACTGGAACCTCGCGCGGACGCGCAAGGTGCCCGACGGCAGCGCGACGTGGAACGCGTCTGACCGAACCGAGATCTACGGGCACCTGGGCGGCGCGGCGATGCTGGGCCGGCTTCTCCAGGGGGTAGCCGAGACGCTGGGACCGGGCGGCATGGAGGCAGACGTGTGCTGCCCGCCGGCGCACCAGGAGCCACGCGGCTTCGACGATCCGCGCTTCAACCACTCGTACGCGGTCTGGTCTCTGGTCCCGAAGAAGAAGGGCGACCGCGAACCGAGCGTGTGGCGGGTGGAGGAGTTCCTGGGCCTCGATCTGGCAACCGCGGCCGGTCCGGCCGCCGACCCGGGACCGGAGACGGCAGACCTAGTTGTCCTCGACGACGCGAATCTGGGATTCCGTGAACAGCCTCGCCGCTGGCCGAAGGCGATTCGGCGGGCTTCCCCGACCGGACCCGCGCCCTGGGTGATCCTCAAGACGGCTCGGCCGGTCGCCGCCGGCCAGCTGTGGCGCCACCTGCTGAAGCACTACGCTGAGCGGCTCATCGTCGTGATGACCCTCAACGACCTGCGACTCTCGGAAGTCAAGATCAGCCGCGAGCTCTCGTGGGAGCGCACCGGGGGCGACCTCGCGCGCGAGATCGTGAACAACCCGGCGGTCAACGGTCTCTCTCGCTGCGCCCACGTCGTCGTCTCCGTGGGAACCGGTGGGGCCGTGGTGCTGTCGCGCCGGCGCGAGCTCGCGTCGAGCCCGGCCAGCCTCGATCGACCGCTCTGCCGGGTGGTCTTCGATCCGGAAGCGATCGAGAACAGCTGGGTCGAGCAGTACCCGGGCTCGATGGTCGGCTATGCCAGCTGCCTGACCGCCGGGATCGCCAGGTCGGTCCTCCTTACGCCGGACGATCCCGACGTCGAGGACGGCACGCGGCGCGGATTGGCTACCTCGCGCGCCCTCCACCTGCGCGGCTACGGCAACCCGGTGGCTGGATCCGATCGGGCCGGGCTGGCCTTTCCAGCTTCCGAGATGGCCCTGGCGCTCTCGAAGGCCGCGCCCGAGTTCGGGGTTGCGGTCATCGAGCAGCCGGTTCGCGACGATTGGTCCATTCTCGAGTCGCGCTATCCGGAGGGCCTCGAGGCCGTCGCCGAACGGGTCGCGATCGAGGGCCCCGAAGCGATCGTAAAGGGCGTCCCGTTCGGGCGGTTCGGCAATCTGCTGACCCTGGATCGTGGCGAGACCGAAGGCTTCCGCAGTATCAGAAGCCTGATGCGGGAGTACGTGTCCGAGCCCGCGCCCCGGCCGTTGAACATTGCCGTCTTCGGCCCACCTGGAGCCGGCAAGTCGTTCGGCGTCAAGGAAGTCGTGAAGTCGATCCTGGACAAGGACAAGATCGAAGACGTCACCTTCAACCTCTCCCAGCTGCGCGATCCGGCCGAGCTCGCAGACGCCTTGCACCAGGTTCGGGACATCGGCCTGCGCGGCAAGCTGCCTTTCGTTCTGTGGGACGAGTTCGACTCGGACCTCGCCGGGCACGCCTTCGGCTGGCTGCGCCACTTCCTGGCTCCGATGCAGGACGGCTCCTTCCAGGAGGGCCAGGTTGTCCACCCGATCGGCAAGGCGATCTTCGTCTTCGCCGGAGGTACGAGCTCCAACCTCGACGATTTCGCCGCCAATCGGAGCGAGGCTTTCAAGCTGGCCAAGGGCCCGGACTTCGTCAGCCGGCTCAAAGGTCACGTGGACGTCGTCGGGCCGGACCCGCGGGGCGGTGATTCCCAGGCTGACCCGCATTTCCGAATCCGGCGGGCGATTCTGCTCCGCTCGATGTTGTTGCGCTCCCGGCCGTACCTGTTCAGCGGCTCAGGGAAAGCGACTCGGCTGGCGATGGACCCGGGCGTGCTGCGCGCGTTTCTGGGCGTCCCACGGTATCGCCACGGCGCTCGATCGCTCGAGACGATCGTGGCCATGAGTACGCTGCACGGCAAGACCCGCTACGAGCGGTCTGCCCTGCCAGCCGCCGACCAGCTCGACGCCCACGTCGATGCTCGGGAGTTCATGTCGCTCGTGGAACGGTACGTTCCCGACGGTGAGGTGCTCGAGCAGCTGGCCGAGGGCGTCCATATCGAGTACTGCGCAGAGATGCTTGGCCAGGGCCACGCCTGGGCGGGCTCCGAGGCATATCTGTCCGATCGGCCGTCGCTCCGCCGCTTCGTGGCCGTCATGCCGACCCTCGGCCCGCTGCCGGCCCTGGTCGACTGGTCGTGGCTCTCCGAGCATTTGAGGGACCAGAACCGCGATGCCGCCCGCGATCTGCCCGGCAAGCTAGCGACGCTCGGCCACGTCCTTCGCAAGGAGGCTCCCGGCGGCGCCCCGGTGGCGAAGCTGGCGCGCCGCGATCCAAGGGTGGAGATGCTCGCCCGTCGCGAGCACGAGCGTTGGGTTCGGCTGAAGGAGCGACGAGGCTGGCATTACGGCGACCCGCGCGACGACGCTCGCAAGTTGCATCCGTGCCTGGTGCCGTGGTCCAACCTTCCGGAGGCGGAGCGCGCCAAGGATCGGCAGCAGGTGATGAGCTTGCCTCGCATCGTGGCCGCGGCCGGGATGACGCTGGCGCGATTGGACGACTCCGGGGAGTTGCGGGTCGGTGTTACGGGGCATCGCGCACTCGCCGATCCGGAGGTCGTCGCGGCGGGCGTGGCGGCCGCGCTAACACGGATCTGCGAGGCGCGGCCGGGCAGGGTGCTGGCGGTCGTGTCGGCGCTCGCGGAAGGGGCGGACCGGCTGGTCGCGGAGGCGGGGTTGAAGCTCGGGGCGCGGCTGGTGGCAGTCCTGCCGCTGCCCAAATACGACTACCTCGAGGACTTCGCCACGACCGAATCCAAGGACGAGTTCCTGCGGCTGCTCGGCGAGGCGGACGAAGTCGTTGAGGCGAAGGCGAACGCGGCAGCGGAAACGGCAATGGGGCTCAAGGATGGCGGCCGGAATGCCGCTTATGCCGCGGCGAACGATGCCGTCCTCGACCGTTCGGACGTGCTGGTGGCCGTCTGGGACGGCAGGGCCTCCCAGTCCGAAGGCGGAACAGGCGACGTAGTTCGCGCGGCCCGCGCCCGGGGCATCCCCATTGCCTGGGTCCAGGCCGGCAACCGCAAGCCGGGCACGATGGAGCTCAGGTCTCTCGGCGCCGACCAGGGCAAGGTCACGTTCGAGGGTCTGTAGGTAACCTGTCGTCCCGTCCACCGCCTCCAAACCCCATTTCGTGCTTGGCGCGACACTCAGCCTCCGTGCGGGCCATCGCTGAGGCCGCGCCATCGAAGACCACTCGCTTCGCGTAGTGGAGCGAAGATCGGTCAAGGTCCGCGCCGTTCGCCCGACCCGAGCCTACCAGGCGTCCCCTGAACGCAGGATGCAGTCGATCGGGGCGGTCACATCGACGCTGGGCGACGACCGGGTCCGCAGGACCATGATGTAGCCGTCCTCGTCGGGCGTGGGGCGCCGACCATCGGGGGCACGCACCGACGACTTGCCCTGCCAGGTCTCCCAGCCGAGCCGCCGGTAGAACCCGTGCTCGCCGGTGCCAAGCGCTCCTAGGTCGAACGACTCGTCGAGATGCGCGTCGACGACTCCCATCAGCCTGGTGCCGATGCCGCGGCGCTGCCGGGCCGGAGCCACTGCCACGGCCTCGACGTAGCCGGTCCGGATCGGCCTCTCGTCAACGTAGAGTTCGCGCTCGGCGACGGACGCGTACGCCACGATCTCGCCGTCGAGTTCGGCGACGAAGTGCTCGCCCGCGGCCGCGTGCGCCCAGTCGGATTCGGTCATGGGATCGGTATCGGCGAACGCTGACCACAGCAGGCCCCGAATCGACGCCGTCTCCTCTGCGGTGAGGTGCCCGTTGGCCACGCGGCGGATTCGGAGGCCGCTCCCGGCGCCTGCGACGGTGCTCATGGCCCGAGGATACCCCGACCTCCCGCCTGCACCTCCAGGCTGCGGACACGGAAGCCACCGCGGCGCGCACAGCGGGCGGGAGCGGGCCGTGTCAGCAGCCGAATGCAAACCAGCACAACTCATTACGCAGCCGCTGGTCGTCGAGCACAAGGTCTCGGATCTCGTTGGGGAGTTGGGCACGCTGCCACTGGCACTCAAAGCGGCCAGCCGCCTCCCGCTCGTCTGGCGCCGCTGCCGCACGCTCGGCCTTGATCGCGTAGGCCGCCGCTCCGAGTTCGAGTGCGGCGACATGCGCCACCACTGCTGCCTGCCCGGCAGCATATGCGGCGTGCCGAGCGGCTCCGCTCAACTCTCTTGCCGCGGCCATGGCATGGCCACCCGCCGCCCGGGCCTGAGACATCTTGATCTCGCCGCGCGCCCATGCCCGAGTCTGCTCGATCGCGTGGCGAGGCCGCGGGTCCAAGGGCTGCACCGACTCGAAAAGGTGCAGCACGTGCTCTGCGCACGCAACCGCCCAGATCGCGAGCAGACGATGGTCGCCGTCTTGGAGGGTTCCGCCGCGACGTACGGTGATGAATCGAGGATCCCGGACCTTGGGGAGGATCACAGTTGGCCCATCTCGATCTTGTGTCCGCCAAGGGTCGACTGAACGATCGGCCTCCGACGAACTGGGGGCGGCTAGGCGAGGGGCTCGCTCCGGCCAGCCGCAAGGTACGCGACCAGGATCCCACCCGCAACGGCGCACTGGATCAGGAGCGTCACCAGCGTGCCGCCGACCGAGGCGTGGCCGACATTGACATCCAGGATCTCTACCACCATGAAGCCCACCAGCACCGGCAACGTCAGAAGCAGGATCATCCTGCGTTCGATTGATCGCCGGACACCCCAAACCAAGAGCAGAGTCCAGCCGAGCATCAGCGGAAAAGCCGTCCGGGTACCGTCCGAGTAGGCGATCTGAGAGCCGAGCACTCCCGGGTAAGCCAGCTGGCGAATTGGCGAATCGGCCGGCGAGAGCAGCGCGACGGCGGCCACCGCGTCAACAACGATTCCGATCCAGAACATCAGCTTGACAGTCCATCCGAACCGAGCCATCGCCTCTCCCTATTCATGATCGCGCGGAGGTTTGAGTCTGCTGGCTGCCGTCACCATCGCTCCTCGATGATGAGTTCGCCGTTCTACGAGCGCACCCTTCGGATGATCATCGAAGGCTACAGGTCACGCCGGTATGCGGTCCGAGCCACTTCGGGTGCCTGACAGCCGCCCGCCGGCGAGATGTTGGCCTGCCGGCCGCGCAACCTCCAACCCGCGCGGCGCCTGCGGCAGTAACCTTAGGAACAGTTTCGGACGGCTCGCCAGCACGATCGTTCGGCAGTCGGGCGCCATCGCGAGGAGGACCCGCAAATGAGCGACTCGCTCAATATCGACAAGGTTTCCGGATCGGGCGCCGGCAGCGGTGCGGAAGCCAGCGGCGTTGCCGCTGCCCCGTCCGCAACCGAGACCGCGACTCTGACCCTCACTCCCCCTGCGCCGGTGGCCGAAGTGGCCGCGCCCCAGGCGCAGGAAGCCGTCAAGCTCGACCCCGAAACCGTCGCGAAACTCGACGCCATGGTGGCAGGCTACCTCGACGCGATCGCCAATCTGGATGTCCACGACGCCACCTTCGCGGCTCGGGCGGCCGACATCCGAAAGCTCGGCGACGACGATATCAAGGCCTCCGCCCAGGTATCGTCGAGGCTGCTGGATCGGCCGGTAGCCTCCATCAAGCACGGCGGCCTGTCCGGCTCGTCGGAAGTCTCGGCCAGTCTGCTGGCTCTCCGTCACCAGGTGGACGACCTCGATCCGGCTCACCAGGGCGACCTCCTCTCGACCCACAAGCTGTTCGGGATCCTGCCGTTCGGCGACCGGCTGCGCGGCTACTTCGACAAATACCAGTCCAGCCAGAGTCACATCAACGCCATCGTCAACGCCCTCTACCACGGCCAGGACTACCTGCAGAAGGACAACGCTGACATCGAGCAGGAGAAGGCGAACCTCTGGCAGGTGATGGAACGGCTCCGCCAGTACATCTACCTGGCTCAGAAGCTGGACGCGGGGCTGGCCGCCCGGATCGCCCAGATCGAGGCCACAGATGCCGAGCGGGCCACGATCCTCAAAGAGGACATGCTCTTCTACGTCCGCCAGAAGGTCCAGGACCTGACCACTCAGCTGGCGGTCAGCATCCAGGGCTACCTGGCGCTCGACGTCATCCGACGCAACAACCTGGAACTGATCAAGGGCGTGGACCGCGCCACCACCACGACCGTCTCGGCGCTGCGAACCGCGGTCATCGTGGCCCAGGCACTGGGCGATCAGAAGCTCGTCCTCGATCAGATCACGGCCCTCAACAGCACCACGTCGAATCTGATCGAGAGCACGTCCGTCCTGCTGCGCCAGCAGTCGGGCGCGATCAACGAGCAGGCGGCTTCGTCCACGGTGGACATCGCCAAGCTCCAGGCCGCTTTCGACAACATCTACGCCACGATGGACGAAATCGACAGCTTCAAGCTCAAGGCGCTCGACAATATGTCCCAGACCGTCGACGCCCTCACCACTCAGATCGGCAAGGCCCAGGCATACCTGGATCGGGCACGATCTCGTGACGCCGGCCCGGACACAGGCGGCTCCGGTGTCGGCGGCCCGGAGGCGGGCGGTCCGGACGCCGGCGGGCTTTCGGCCCTGCCCAAGTGATGAAGGCCTGACAGGCCGTGGGCCGTCTGGCCGGCTTCCTGCGTTCGCGGCATAACGTCGCGGGCTGCGTGCTCGCCGCGGCAGGGGTCGGGTTGTACGCCGCGGGCGTGGTCGCCGGGCTCGCGGCGTTGCCCGTCATCGCGGGCCTGTACGTCGTAGGCGCGGTTCTGGTGCCGCGGCGGCGGGCGCTCGACCCGTATCCGCAAGACGCGACCGACACGGTGGACGTCGGCCATGCCCTCGATGAATTGTTGCGATCGATGGCCGGCCGCCTCCCGGCCGACATCTTCGACAAAGTCGCGAGTATCCGCCGCTCCATCCTGCTGACGTTGGAGCATGTCGCCGGGCCGTCGGTCGCCGATCCCAACGTGTTCGTGATTCGCCAGACGGCGCTCACGTACCTGCCCGAGGCGCTGAACGAGTACCTCGCAATACCACCGGGCTATCGGGACCGGAGCCTGGAAGGACAGAGGAACCCACGCGAGGTTCTGATCGAGCAGTTGGGCCTGATGGACCAGAAGATGCGCGATGTCGCCGAGGCGGCCGTCGCGGACGATGCCGAGAAGCTCGCCGTCCACGGGCGGTTCCTGGCCGACAAATTCGGCGGTTCGACGCTCGACCTGCGGGCTGCGGATCGGGCGCCTGGGACGGGTGCCGCGCTACCAATCGCGGCCGATGCGGTCGAAACGGCGGCGCGCGAAACGGCTGCACGGGCGGCCGCCAGCGAAGCAGCGCGGGCCGGGCCCGCCAGGACAGCCGAATCTGCTGCGGCCGACGAAGAGGCACGGCAGTCGGCCGAACGGCGTGCCGTCGCGGCCCGGGTGGCCAAGGCGGCCCAGCGGGCGAGCGCGATTGCGGCCGAGCTGTCGGGCTCGACCCCGAACGAGGGGAGCGCTCCCGAGCACTCGGCCCAAACGGCGGAGGCCCCCGAACCGGCGCACGCCACTGAATCCGCGGCCGAACAGGCGGCCGAATACAAGTCCTCTCTGGACCGAATTCGCGGCTGAGGACGAGCGGCCCGGTTCACCCGCCCGCGGCGCGTCGGAGGGCCGGCGCCCCTTGCTCGACGACGGCCACATAGCTGCCTGGCCCGCCCCGGGCGCCGCCGAGGGAAGCCGTCAGCGCCGGCGTGACGACGCGATCCAGGAACGTCTCGGGCGGCTCGTTGGCCGTGGCCAGCTGCGCGGACAGCCACGTGACAAAGGACGAGTCGAAGGTCACCGCGATCCCGGAACGCTCGAACCGGCGGGCGAGGGGCACGAGGAGCTCGTCGGCTATCCAGGCGCTCCCCTTTCGACCGGACCCGACCTGGCCTGCGGCCGACACCGCCACCACGTCGCACACCTCGATCAAGTCCCGGCCGAGCAGCGGCGCGAGGTCGTCGCCCGCGGCCGCGACATCCGGCGCAACGTCCGGCGCGGTCATGATCACGACCGCCGAACTCAGTGGAATCGTCCGACCTACTGCGTCGGTGAAGGCGCCGCCGGCAAGGGCCGCGGCGATCGTCCGGCGGATAGATGGCGCGCAGCGGTCGACGCCCGCCAGCGAGAGCACCTGACGCGGCGATCGCCGCAGTTCGTGGAGCGGCAGCGTCCGGTCCGAGCCCACCAGTCCTGGGGCGGAGCCGAGCAGCGTGGACATGGTCGAGTCCTCGGTCATGGCCGATAGATCGATCGAGATCCGCGCCGTCGTTCGGCCGAACAGCGTGGCCGCGACCGCCGTGGCCAGCGCGTCCGCGGTCCCGGCGGCGGGCCCCGCTAGCAGCACCACTGCGTCGGGACGGAGCGACCTCGAATCCAGCCCTCGCAGCGTCACGCCGAGCCGTGCCAGCAGCGCCGCGGCCGAATCTCGCGCGAGCAGCTGCCGGCGGGCGATCGCCGCCGCAAGCGCGGCCAGCGCCTTCGTCGGATCGAGTTCGAGCCCCAGGTAGGTGGCCGCCGACTCGCGCGCAAGCGCCCGATCGACCGTCTTCGACTTTCGAACCAGAGCAGAGACGACCGCTTGCTCGATCAGATCGACCCCCTTGTCGGGGAAGAAGCGGCCGGGCATATAGGCGTCCGCGAGGTCGATCAGTTCGTCCAGCGCATCGTCGGAGACTCGGACACCCCGCTTCCTGGCGAGCGAATCGCGCACGCCGGCGAGAACGGACTGCACCGCGGCGTCGTCCATGGGCTCGACCTGAACGGGCGAGAAGCGCCGGGCAAGCGCGGCCTCGGGCTCGATGTAAGCCTGGTATTCGGCCCCGGTGGTCGCGCCGATGCAGGCGATGTCGCCACGCGACAGGGCCGGTTTGAGCGACTCTGCCAGCACTCTGGACGTCGGCGAAGCGAGCTGGTGGATTTCGTCGAGGAAGACGACCACTGACGGGTGGCGCGCCTCGGCCAGAAGATCGCGCAGGCGCTCCGGATCGCGCTCGATGGAGCCGGCCAGCGCGGAGATCGGCACGTCGAAGATGCGCACTTCTGCCAGTGCGGCTGGAACCTTGCCGGTTGCGATGCGCTCAGCCAGGCCCTCGACGATCGCGGTCTTGCCCGAACCGGCGGGCCCGAGCAGCACTGGGTTGCGCTTGGTCTGGCGCAGCAGCACCTCGGCGACCGCGTCGATCTCTCGGTCGCGCCCGATCACCGCAGTCAAGGAACCGGCCTTTGCCAGCGCCACCAGGTCACGCCCGAACCGGTCGAGCGTCGGGGTCGAGGATGCGCGCGTCTGCCAGACCTCGGTCGTACGGACGGCTTCGGCCGTATCTACCGTCTTGCGGCCGGCCACGATGGCCTCGGCAACGGCCTGCTCGAGCAGGTCGATCGCCTTGTCGGGGAAGCGGCGGTTGGCGATCCGCTGCTCCGCGAACGTGAGCAGGACGTCGATCGCGTCGTCGGAGACGGTGACGCCACGCGACTTGGCCAGCCGGTCGCGAACCGATTGCACGATCGGGCGGGTCTGTTCGCGTGTGAGTTCCGCGATGGCGATCGTCGTCAGGCGTCGGGCGAGGGCGTCGTCCTGCTCGATGGTGGCCCGGTATTCATCGGCTGTGGTCGCCCCGATGATCGCGATGTCGCCCCGCGCCAGGGCCGGCTTGAGCGCCTGGTCGGCGCCCATCCCACCCTCGCTCTTGCCAGCGCCGGCGAGTAGATGGATCTCGTCGAAGAACAGGATGACTCTGGGGTTGCTCGCTTCCTTGACAAGAGCCTGGAGCCGTTCCTCCAGCTGACCGCGGTAGCTCGTACCGGCGACGATCGAGGCCAGTGGAATCTCGACGATGCGCGCATCTTTGAGCTGGTCGGGAACGCGGCCGGCGGCGACTCGTTGCGCCAGACCTTCCACGATCGCGGTCTTGCCCGAACCGGCGGGCCCCAGCAATACGGGATTGCGCTTGGTGCTGCGGACCAGGATTTCGATCACGGAGTCGATCTCGGGCTCGCGGCCGATGATCGGGTTGAGTTCGCCGCGGGCGGCGAGGGCGGTCAGGTCGCGTCCGAGGGAGTCGAGGAGGGGCGTGGTCGACGCCTGGGCAGGCGCGGCGGGCTGAGCGGCCGCCGGGGCCGATGGCGGCGCGCTGCGGGCCGGGTCGGGCGCTGGGGCTGGCTCTAGAGCGGGCGCGATCGCCGTTTCTTGCCCTACTTCGGGCGCCGTCGATTCGGTTCCCGGCGGCGTCCACGCTGTGGTCCGGCGGATGGCCTCGCCCTGGCGGCGGGCGGTCTCGGTCAGCTCGTCGAGGTTGCGCTCGAGCCAGCCGAAGGCGCGATCCAGCCCCTCGGGCGCAAGCGGATCGCGATCGCCACCAGACACGGTATGTTCCTCCGCGCCGTGCTATCAGGGGCCGAGCGTTCGCACGCCCCCACAGAGCAATCGTACCCGCCTGAGGGCGGCGGCAATCGCGGCGCTGTCGGGATCGTAGCGACTGCGCAAGCGGTGAGCCTGTGCGGCAGGGCTTCCATCCGCCGCGGCTCGCATCGACCGGGCTCTCCCGTCGCGCTCGATCCGCCACGCCCGGTGGCGATGGCCGGCGGCAGGCGCGGCATCTTGGCTGTTTGTGAACCCCGGCAGCAGCCCGCTACGCCGACCTCCCGAATCCTGCGGAAGGAGTCTTGCGGCCCTCCCGATTCAGAGCCGTTCGTACCTGGGCAATATCAATGGCTATTGAGACAGTTCGCAATGAGATGTCAGACCACACGATTACGGCTCCCACGGCTCCCACGGCGCCCGCCTGCTGTCAGGATGGCCCCACGCAGCCCGATCCTCACCTCCCGCCCGAGCCGCGCCTCGACCTTCCCGCGCCGGAAGTCGGCGACGCGGTAGCCGCAGCCGCGCTCCTCGCCGACCGGACCCGTGGCGGGATCATGCGCATGCTGGCCGAAGGACCCCACTGCGTCTGCGAGCTAGCCGCGGCCCTCGGAGAGCGCCAGAACAACGTCTCGATGCACCTCGCCCGACTCCGCGAGGCCGGGCTGGTCCGCGCCGTTCGCCACTCGGGCGACGCCCGCTGGATGTTCTACGAACGCGACGACGAACGCTGCGCAGCTGCTGCGGCCGCCCTCACCGAACTGCTGCGATGACTGGGCTCGCGCTGCCCTCGCTCCGACGCCCAAACGCGCCATTGCCCCTGGTGGCCGGCGGGGCGGCCGCGGCCTGGCTCGTGGGCTGGTTCGCAGAGGCGCCGGCAGCGGATTGGCTCGCCTTCACGGTCCTGCGCCTCGAACCGGGCACGCATCTGGGCGATGCCGTCGCCTTCTTCCTCGAAGACCTGCCCAAAGTCCTGCTGCTCCTGCTGGGCATAGTCACAGTGGTGACCTTGATCCGCGGCTTCTTCCCGCCGGAGCGGATCCGCCCGATCCTCGCAGGCCGCGGCCTCTTGCCCGGCACGTTCGCCGCGGCGGGCCTTGGCATCGTCACGCCGTTCTGCTCCTGCTCGGCGGTGCCGCTCTTCATCGGTTTCGTCGAGGCTGGAGTGCCGCTGGGCGTGACCTTCGCCTTCCTCATAAGCTCGCCGATGGTCAACGAGGTGGCACTGGTCCTGCTGTGGGGCCTGTTCGGGCCTGGCATCGCGCTGGCCTACATGGCCGCGGGTCTGACTGTGGCGATCCTGGGCGGCCTGCTGATCGGCCGGTTGCGTCTGGAGCGCTACGTCGAGGATTACGTCTGGCAACTCCAGACCGGGAAGATGCGGCCAATCTCAGTTCGCCTGACCTGGGCCGACCGGCTGGGCGATGCCTGGGACTACACGCGCACACTGGTTCACAAGATCTTCCCCTACCTGCTCGCGGGCATCGGGCTGGGCGCGCTGATCCACGGCTACGTCCCCACGGACCTGGTCGCGTCGATCGGCGGACGTTCCAACCTGCTGGCCGTCCCGATCGTGGTCCTGCTCGCGGTGCCGATGTATTCGAACGCCGCCGGCACGATCCCAATCGTTCAGGCCCTGCTCGGCAAGGGTCTCCCTCTGGGAACCACTCTCGCGTTCATGATGGCCGTCACCGCCATCAGTCTGCCCGAGTTCGTGATCTTGCGGCGAGTCATCAAGCCGCCACTGCTGGCTATTTTCGCCGGCGTGGTCACCACCGGAATCCTGGCCATCGGGTTCCTCTTCAACAGCCTGATCGGCTGATCGGGCCCGATCGGCTGACCACCGGACGCCTCAAAAGGAGCGAGCAATGCGAAGTATCGAAGTCCTGGGCTCGGGTTGCCCCAACTGCCAGCGTCTCGAGGCGAACGCACGCGAGGCTGTGGCGATGGCCGGCGTCGAAGCCGACGTCCGCCATGTGACCGATCCGCGCGAGATCGTCCGCCGCGGCGTCATGAGCACTCCTGGCCTCGTGATCGACGGCGAGGTCGTCTCGACCGGCCGGATCCCCTCGGCCGGCGACATCGCGGTCTGGCTGAGCAAGTAGAGCTGGCCTCAGGCGGTCGCCGCTTCGGCCGCGGCGCCGCGCGCCCTTCGAGCCAGTTCCACGAACGGCCGCAATCGGGTTGCGACTTCGGTGCGCGTGCGGCGGAAGGCCTCGAGCTTGCGCTCGTCGGTGCCTTCGACCTCCGCCGGATCGTCCAGGCCCCAGTGCAGCGAGTTGTGATCGCCCGGAAAGACGGGGCAGGTTTGGCGGGCTCGATCGCAAACGGTGATTACGTAGTCGAACGGCTGGCCCAGGAACTCGGTCACGGATTTGCTCCGCGCGGCGGACCAATCGATATCTATCTCGGCGAGAACGCGGGTCGTGTATGGGTTCACGCCCTTGGGCTCGGTACCGGCGGAAAAGGCCTCGAAATCGGCGCCGCCGAAGTCTCGCAGCAAGGCTTCCGCGATCTGGCTGCGAGCCGAGTTACCGGTGCAGACGAAAAGGACTCGAATTGGTGCGGGCATGGTTGCCTCCGTGGAGCGCCGGACTCGGCCGGCTGCGGCGATAGTCAACTCCAGGTCTGTTAACTCCGCGTCAACGCTGTCGAGATCGGATCGCTGGCGTTCGATGGCGGCGCGTTGGGTGGCGATGAGCGGCGCCAGGTCCAGGTCCACTTCGCCCTGTCCGATACACAGCGCAGCCAGCCGTCCGGCATCCACGGGCGCCAGACCGAGCCGCCGCAACGCCACCACCAGGCGGAGTCGGGCCAGATCCGGGTCACCGTACTCGCGGTAGCCGTTGGGGAGGCGCGGAGCCGCCGGCATGACGCCCAGCGCCTCGTAGAAACGGACCGCCGAAGGGGCGAGTCCGGAACGCCGGGCGAGTTCGGAAACCTTCATTTGTGACACCCTACACCTTCAAGCTGCTTGAAGGTCAAGGGTTGCGCCGAGTCCCGCCGAAATACCGTCGCGTTCCGCCGCAGACGGTGACCACCCCCTCGGCCGCCGCAAATCGGCCATCACAGGGCCGCACGCAATGGCGTCACAGACGCGTTCCTACATCGACGATCTTCCGAAGGGGGCGAGCCGTGAAGTCGGTCTTCTCGTGGAGTCGCACATGGCGTGAGCGCATCGCGCTCGTAACGCTCACCGCAATGATGGCGGCCGGTTGCGTTGGGGGGACTCCGAGCGGCTCCGACTCAGTCTTGCCAGCAGCCAGCCCGACCGCTGGGGCGTCGGCATCGGTTGCACCCGTGGCCGCGCCGACAGGGGCGCCAACGGCCGCGCCAACGGCCGCGCCGACAGCAGCGCCAACGGCCGCGACGGACCCGCTCCCAAGCGTTCCGCCGGCTCCTTCGGGCACCTGGAAAGGCATCCACTGGACCGCGCTATCTGCCACTCCCGCGATCGGGATCCAAAGCGATCCGTCCGCCGGCTCGACGTTCCAGGTCTTCGGCTGGAGCCGCGGCTACGTCGGCTTCGCGATCACCCCCTCCGAGTCTGGCGTCGACCAGTCGACCGGCCAGATTGTCTATCCAGAGCCCACGGTCGTCTCCAGCTACTCGGCCGACGGTCTGCACTGGCATGTCGGGCAGGAGCTTGATCTCGTCGCCGCGGGCTCCCAGTACCTCCAGGAGATCCGATCGGTCATCGAAGGCCCGGCGGGTTTGCTGGCCGTCGGCTGGTCCGCGGCATGCGGCTCGGAGTTCCTGGATTCGCTGTGGACTTCCTCGGACGGGATCTCGTGGCATCCGGTTGACGTCAGCAAGGTGTTCGGAGCTGTCGGCGCCGGAATAACGCATGTTTCGGGTGGAGCGGCCGGGTATGTCGCCGTTGCCTACAACGGCGCCGGCGTGTGGACTTCGAAGGACGGCTCCGGCTGGCAGCCCGTCGCCCTCAACACCGGTCCTTTCGAGGACGCCCTCGTGAACGATGGCACGACGCTAACAGGCGGCTTTGTGCTGGCCGGCACCGCCGGAACTCGAGATTGCGCGGTAACTGTCACGGATGGTTCGACTCCTGCGCCAGTCTTCAAGACGGCGTCCGTCTGGTGGTCCGCCGACAGTTCCGGCTGGACGCGCGTCTCGCTGCCAGGTGCCGTCGCCCGCTCCGACTACCAGGACATCTGGGTTGCGCGCCTCAGCGATGGAGCGATGTTGGTCGTCGATGACGTCTGGGCGACAGGGCACCGATCCGCCTGGGCCTCGAAAGACGGCCGGACCTGGGCCGTAGCCAATCTGCCGCAGGACGTGGGCCAGCCTGACATCGTCTCGGGCGTCCAGCAGAACCTGGTTGTCGAACCGGCCCGGGGCCCTGACATGTTGGGCGACCTCCGGCTGCACACGTTCGACGACAGCTTCGCGCTCGTCTCTGTGGGCCAGAGCGGTGCCGTGCCCCAGCTTGTCTATCCCAGCGGAGGAATGGGCAGATATGGTCTGGTCGCCCTCGGCCCGACGGGCGTCGTCGTGACAAATGCCGATGGCAGTCAAATCTGGTTCGGGACGCCTTCCGCGAAATAGCCTCGATCCCCTGGCAACGACCCCGGGGCCGGTCCCGATTGCTCTTTTGCCGAATCGGCTACTCGGCGGACCGGCCTGGTAGCGTCTCAATCTTGCCCGAGAGGGCAGCCACGGGCCGAGCCGGACCGGCCGCGAGCGAGCCAGCCAGCTCCCGGAATCGAGCCACCGCCTCCGGACGAATGCTGTACCAGATCCAGGTCCCGCGCCGTTCATTCGTCACCCAACCGGCCTCGCGCAAGACCCGGAGGTGATGCGACACGGTGGGCTGGCCGATCCCGCAGCAATCCGAGAAATCGCACGCGCAGATGGCGCCCTGGGCGCTCAGCTGGCGCAGGATCGACAACCGGGTGGGATCGGCTGAGGCCTGGAGGAGGAGGACATCTGGATCCGTGGCGCGCTTCATGCACCCAGAATATCGACCGCAATAGATATTGACAAGTACCGATATAGACACTATCGTACGCTTCGGAAGGAGATCGAAACACCAATGTCGATTTACCACAGTCCTGAGATCGTCCAGCTCCTGATGGCCGAGCGACTCCGCGAGGCAGAGCGCTCGCGCCGCGGGAGCCGCCCGCACGGACCACAGGTCCCGAGCCAACTTCGACGCCTCTTCGTCGGCGCCCAGACTCCCGCCCCGTGCGCCTGCTAAGAGACATTCCGATGACCGACATTCACGAAACCGTCCGTCTCCACTACGCACAGGCGGCCAGCGGCGTTCTCGACGGTCAGTCCTGCTGCGCCGCCGACGACAGATACGGGAGCCAGCTCTACTCCGCGCTCGAGCGCGACGAACTGCCTGACGCCGCCGTCATGGCATCGTTGGGCTGCGGCAACCCAATCGCCGTGGCGGAACTGCATGAAGGCGAGCGGGTACTCGACCTCGGCTCGGGGGGCGGCATCGACGTACTCCTCTCCGCCAGGCGCGTCGGTCCGACGGGCCGCGCGTTCGGCCTGGATATGACCGACGAAATGCTCGCCCTGGCGCGGCGGAACGCGGCCGAGGCCGGCGCCACGAACGTCGAGTTCCTCAAGGGCCACATCGAGGCGATCCCACTCCCTGCCGCGTCGATCGACGTCGTCATCAGCAACTGTGTCGTGAACCTGGCCGCCGACAAGCCGGCCGTCTTCCGTGAGATCGCCCGCGTGCTTCGTCCGGGCGGCCGCATCGGCATCACCGACATCGTCGCCGGCGACGCCCTGACTCCGCAGGAGCGAGCCGAACGCGGATCATATGCCGGCTGTCTGGCTGGGGCGCTCTCCTTCTCCGAATTCAACTCGGGGCTTGAGTCGGCCGGTCTGACAGAGATCTCGCTGAAGGTGAGCCACGAGGTCGCGGCTGGCATGTTCAGTGTCATCGTGAGGGCGAAGAAGCCCGTTGACGGACTGGCGGCCGTCGCTGACGCGGCGGCCAGTGCTGGCGACGCCACGGCTCCAGCCCGATCCTGCTGTGCGGGCGGGAACTGCCAGTGATCGGCATCGAAGCCGCTCGCGCGACCGACAGACCCGCGCTCGAGGGCCTGCTTCTCGCTAACGGCCTGCCAATTGCCGGGCTTGAGTTCGCCCTGGGCACGGCCGTCGTCGCCCGACAGGATGGCCGCATCGTTGGCTGCGCCGCAGTCGAGGTCTATGGCTCGGCTGGCCTGCTTCGATCGGTCTGCGTTGAGCCCAGACAGCGCGGCCTCGGCCTGGGCCGGCGTCTCGTCGAGCAGGCCCTGGACGTCGTACGGAAACGCGGCGTCGGCGAAATCTACCTTCTCACCGAAACCGCCGCCGAATGGTTCCCCCGGCTCGGCTTCGAGCCCGGGCGACGGGAGGACGCGCCCGAGGCGATCCAAGCCTCGCCCGAATTCACGGGCGCCTGCCCCGTAGGCGCCACGTTCTTCCGCAAGCACCTGAACCCGGCCGCGGCTACCGCCGTCGGCTAGACCCCGTTCCCAGAGGTCCCGAGGCCGAATCCAGTTCGCTTCGACCCTTCGGTCACGTCCGGTCGTGGGCGCCGCCCCGAATTGGCCGCCTATCATGGCCCCATGCAGACGCGTCAATCGACGGCCGATCCGAGGGCAGCGGAACTGACTCGCGCCCTGGACGAGGCCGGCCATCGGATGACCGGCTCGCGGCGCGCCGTGGCGGAGCTGATCGCCAGTCGTGATGGCGCCTTCGAAACGGCGGACCTGGTGGCCGACTCGCGGCGCCGCAAGCTGGGTGTCGCGCGAGCCACGATCTTTCGAACTCTCGAGTTGCTCGTGGGCCTGGGCGCCGTGGAGCGGCTGGACCTTCCGAGCGGCGCGCATTCCTACGTGCGCTGCGAAACCACCCGCCACCACCACCACCTGGTGTGCATCCGTTGTCAACGGGCGGTAGACCTGGAGGACCTGGGTATGACGGCAATCGTTACCGAAGTGGAACGGCGGACGGGCTACAAGGTTGACCGTCACCGGGTCGAGCTGTTCGGGCTGTGCCCATCCTGTCAGGCAGCGACTTCGACCTGACGGACTGCGCCGCCGGCCGCTCACCTAGCTGCCGAATGCTCCCGACGGATGTCCGATCCGACCGGCCACGAGCGTACTCATCAGGACGACGCAAAAGACCGCGCTCTCGACCAGGACCACTGTGGCGCCGCTCGCCGAATTGAGCCAGTAGCTGCAGTAGAGGCCCACGATTGGACAGAACACGCCGATAGACCCAGCTATCACGACAAGACGGCCGAAGCTCTTCGAGATCACTTGGGCCGTGGCCGCGGGAGTAACCAGCATCGCCACCACGAGGATGATCCCCACCGACTGCAGGCTGATCACGATGGTGAGGGCGATGAGGGCCAGCAGCAGGTAATCCAAGCGTCCAACCGGAAGCCCCGAGGCCGCGGCACCGAGGGGATCGAATGTCGCGTACAAGAGCTCTTTCCAGAGCAGGGCCACCGTCCCGAGAACAAGCGCCGCCAGAACCGCGAGCGAGATCAAATCGCTCATCCCGATTCCCAGCACCTCGCCGAAGAGAAACCCGAAGAGATCGCCGACGTAGTTGGGGATCAAGCTGAACAGGAAGACGCCAAGGGCGAACATGCCTGCGAACAGGACCCCGGTGGCGGTGTCGCTCCGGAGCTTGCCCTGCCGGGTGACCCAGCCGATGGCCAGGGCCGTTCCCACCGCCGCAATGGATGCACCGAAGTAGAACGGCACCTTCAGCAGGTAGGCGACCACGACCCCCGGAAACGCAGAGTGGCTGAGCGCGTCGCCCATGAAGGCCAATCCCCGCAAGACCATATAGCTGCCGACCGTCGCGCACACCAGCCCAACGATCGACGAGGCGGCCAGGGCCCGCAAGAAGAACGGATATGCGAGCGGATCCAAGACGAGGTTCATGACCGACCCGCCGGATGGTCTTCGTGGAAGTGCCGCTCGGAGCCCGCCGGATCGTCGTGGTGGTGCGAGTCGTCGAGGATGCCGAGGTTGTCGCCCAACACGAGCAGATGGCCGCCGTATGTCTGGGACAGGATCTCGGGGTCGGTCAGCAGCGTTGCCGGGCCGGACGCCACGATGCGGCGATTGACGGCTACGACGGACTTGAAGTGCTTCACGGCGGCGCCGAGATCGTGCGTGGTCGCGACGACTGCCTTGCCCTTCTCAGCCTCAGCCGAAAGCAGGGCCATGATCGCCTCCTGGGTCGGGACGTCGACACCGGTGACCGGTTCGTCGAGCAGGTATAGGTCGGCATCCGCGGCCATCGCCCGGGCCAGGAAGGCGCGGCGGCGCTGGCCTCCCGACAGCGCTCCGATCGGCGTGCGGGCTCGGCCCAGCATGTCGACCCGCTCCAGGGCCGTGCTTACCGCCTCACGATCGGCGCGGCCGGGCTGGCGCAGCGGCCCCAACCGCGGATACCGGCCCATCATCGCAACGTTCCAGACATTCACCGGGAACGACCAGTCGACGAGCTCCGCCTGCGGCACATAGGCAACTCGGTGAGCCTCGCGGCCGGCGGCGGCGCCAAGAACCTCGATGCTGCCGGTCCAGGGCTTCAGGACTCCGGCGATGAGTTTGAGCAGCGTGGACTTGCCGCCGCCGTTGGGCCCCACGACTGCCACAAGGGCCCCGACCGGGATTTCGAGGTGCACGTCCTCGAGGGCCACTCGGGCTCCATAACCTGCCGTGACCCCCTGCAGACGGATCGCCATGGCCGGTACACCGACCGCCTCCATGGGTCCGCCGGTCTTCGAGGCCGCCTTCATCGAAGCGCTCCGACCAGTTGCGTCGTGTCCCAGCGAATGACTCCTTCGTAGCTGTCGACCGGTGGATCGCCCAGGGCGTCGTCATAAAGATCGGCGACCACCTTGCAGTTGGCCTCCGCTGCCAGCTGATCGACGAGTTTCGTGGGGAACTGGCTCTCGGCGAAGATGGCCTTCACTCCAGCGCTCTTTATGGCCGTGATCAACTGCGCCGTGTAGCCCGCGTTGGGATCCTGGCCAGGCGCCTCGACGGCGACGCCGACGATCGTAATGCCGTACTCGCGGGCGTAATAGGGAAATGCGTCGTGGAAAGTCACGAGCTTCCGGTTCGCTTCCGGGATGGTCGCGATCTGGGCCCGGACCCAGGCGTCCAGGGTTTCGAGCTGCCGCTTGTAGGCCGCGGCCTGAACGTCGAACGTCTGGGCGTGCGCCGGGTCGGCGGACTTGAGCGCAGCCGCGATACGATCCACGTACAGTTCCACGTACTTCACGTCCATGAACAGGTGGGGGTTCTGCGTGCTGGCGGTCTCGCCCGGCAGCAGGGTGACGCCCGGCAAATCGACGCCAAGCTTGAGCAGCGGAGTGCCCTCGGCCGCCGCATTCGTGATCGTCTTGGTGAGCCAATCGTCGAGTCCGAGGCCGTTCATGATCAACAGCTTCGCCGAGGCGATCGTTCGCACGTCCGCGGGTCGGGGCTCGAAAGTGTGGACATCGGCATTCTTGGGGACCAGGCTTGTTACTGATACCAGGTCGCCGCCGACGCTTGCGGTCATGTCGGCGAACACAGTGGTCGTCGCCACGACTGCCAACTTTCCGCTGGAACCGACGGGCGCGGGCGCACCGACGCATCCGCCCGCAAGGACGGCCGAGGCCATGATGAATGCGATCGAGCGACTCAATCTCAACGCGCTGCTCCCAGGATGGTCTCGTCCACCTCTCCGGTGAACAGTACCACTATTGAGATTCAGTCGCATCTGTCGGGACGAGGCCGGGAGGCCACCCGGAGGCGAGGGTCAGACCCCGATCGGCTCCCGCACCAAGATGACGGTGATCCGGCCCGGGGTCGGCTCTGCGTTCAGCACCAGCACCTTGTTGATTGCGCTGTGCCGTCCGAATGCCGCCTGGATCTTGGCGTCTTCAGTCGGATAGCTGTACTCCTCGATCCGGCGCAAGGCCGTGGCCAGGTCCGGAACGATCTTCTGCGCACCGACGACCAGGATCACGCGGCCCGCTCCGAAACCGATCGGGCCGAGCTGGCTACCCGTCATCGACGCGATCACCAATCGGCCATCCTCGGTGGCGGCCTGAACGCTGTTGATCTGCACGTCGGGCGCCGCGCCGAGCCTCTTGATCTCGCGCATCTGCGTCGCCCGGTCCATTGCTCGCGTGCGGGGCCGGACCGCGTCGTAGCGGCCGCTCTTCTCGATGACCTCCGTCACGCCGATCTCGTCGAGCGTGGCCGACGCGCCTTGGCCGACCTCGACGCCCTCGGGCACCAGGCTGAGCAGAAGCTCGCGGGCTCCGGCCGCGTCAGCGACGATTCGGACATCCATGCCATGCGAGACGAGTGCCTCGGCCGCCCTGTCGAAGGCAGCATGATCGGCCGGCCGGGCGAATTCCTCGTTCACCGGCAGAAGCTCGATCCGTTGTCTGTGATGGTCATCTCTACTCCGGGATCGTGGCGCGTCGCATCGGGGAGACGTCTCGCCTGCGGCGACCATTGCGCCGTCGCCTCGGCGACCTGTCTGCACTCATTATCATGTATACGTGCATCGTTACCGTGGTAACATTGCTACGTCAACCATACCAGGGACGATAGTGTATGTCTACAGTATCTTCTGAACCCGGCGCTCGAGTAGCACTGGACATCCCGATCGGCGACTCGCCGACGCCGGCATTGGCGGTCCAGACCGGCATCTTCGTGGACGCCTTTGAGCGTTGGGCGGGGCGAAAGGCCATCGAGGCCGGGGCGAGCGCGCCGCGACTTCGGCTGCTGAACGCTGTGCTCTGCCACGGGCCGCAGAAGATGGCAGATCTGGCCGAGGCGCTGACCGTAACGCCGCGCAACGTGACAGCCCTTGTCGACGGGCTCGAGGGAGACGGCCTGGTGCGGCGCATCCCCCACACGACCGACCGCCGTGTCACCCTCGTCGAGCTGACTTGCAGTCGGGATCGCGTAGCCTCGCAGTTCCAAACGTATCAGGCCTCGATCGAGCGGCTCTTCGAAGTGCTGACTGTCGAGGACCAGGGGACGCTGCTGCGCCTGCTAGGCACCCTGCACGACCGACTGCAGTCAGATTCGGGTTGCTCGGTCGTCGGCGCGGATGGCCCCGATGCCTGATCCGGCACAGCGCACAGAGCCGACAGAGGCGCAGCGGAACCCTGCCCGAATGCCGGCTGTCTACCTCGGCCATGGTGCCCCAATCCTCATCGACGACCCGGTCTGGCCCGGCGAGCTGGCCGCGTGGGCGGAGAAGATGCCGCGTCCCAAGGCCATCCTGGTCGTCAGCGCGCACTGGCAATCGGCACCGCTGACGCTCGGGGCGGTGAACCCGGCGCCGCTCACCTACGACTTCTACGGCTTCCCGGAGCGCTATTACCGGCTCCGCTACGACTCCCCCGCCGCGCCGGACCTGGCGGCCAGAGTGAGGGCGATGATGCCGCCCGAGGAGCCGGTGGCCCAGCGAGAACGCGGCCTGGACCACGGCGCTTTCATCCCTCTGCTGGTCATGTATCCCAACGCGGATGTGCCGGTGCTGCAGATGTCGATGCCAGACCTGGCGCCGGAGCATCTGTTCCGAATCGGCCAGCGGTTGGCGCCCCTGCGCGACGAGGGAATTCTGATCATGGGCAGCGGCTTCATGACCCACGGCCTGCCCTTCATCGACCAGTACTGGGACGGCCGCGAAGGCGCTCCGGAGTGGTCCAAGGACTTCGACATCTGGGCCGCCGAAGCGCTCGAGCGGGGCGACCTGGACTCCCTCTTCGATTTCCGCAATCGAGCTCCGGGGATGCCCTACGCCCACCCCACGGTCGAGCATTTCGCGCCGTTGTTCGTGGCTCTCGGCGCAGCGACCGCACCCGGCGAGGCGCTCAAGTTCACGATCGAGGGCTACTGGCTCGGTCTGGCCAAGCGCTCATTCGAGATCCGCTAGCCGTTCTTGCCCACGACTCGAGAGCCGGTCGCGCGCGATCTGGCTTGACCGGGCTCGGCGCTCCCGGTAGCATGGCGTGAATTCATACTAACTAACTATGAATTACGCCCGACGCCGCCGGAGAGGCCGATGAGCTTTGCCCAGACCGTGCTCCTGGCCGCCTTCGCCGGTGGCACGATCTTCCTGGGATTGCCGGTAGGCAGACTCCGCGGCCTGTCCCAGAATGCGCGGGTTGCGCTCACGACCGCCGCCGCGGGAGTGGTTCTGTTCCTCATCTACGACGTGCTGTCGCAGGCCGTGGCCCCTGTGAACGTGGCCCTCGAGGCGGCGCGCAGCGGTTCGGGCGCGGCGGACTTCGTGGTCTACGCGGCAACCCTCGGCGGCAGCGTCGCCTTCGGACTGTTGTCGGTCACGTATTTGATGCAGCGGATGAACGGCCGCTCCCAGAAGGCTGCCCTGACGCCACGCCAGGTGGCGCTCGGGACGGCTACGGGCCTCGGGCTGCACAACTTCTCCGAGGGGCTTGCGATCGGGCAATCCGCCGCAACCGGGGCCACAACGCTGGCCCTGGTCCTCGTGATCGGGTTCGCACTGCACAACGCCACCGAAGGGTTCGCGATCGGCGCTCCGCTGGGGATGGGCGAGCGGCCGACCTGGGGCTTTCTGGCGGCGGCCGGGGCTGTCGGCGGAGGACCGACGTTCGCGGGCAGCCTGGTCGGTTACACGCTGGTCTCGCCCGTGCTGTCGATCCTCTTCCTGGGCATGGCCGCGGGCGCGCTCATCTTCGTGTTCAACGAGATGATGGCCGCTTCCCGTCGCTTCGCAGTTCCCATGGTGGCAGGCCTGGCCCTGACTCTCGGCTTGCTCGTGGCCTTCGGGACGGACTTCGTACTCTCGGCCGCGGGCACCTGAGAATCGCTCGAGCGGCCGCCTTCAGGCCAGGACCACCGGGTCGATCGGGTACTCGAAAAGAGGCTCCGGGCCGCCGGCCGTGAGCCGGTAGACGTCCTCGAAACGTGCGCCGCCGAAGCCCGGGATCGCCAGGACGGGGTGGCCGATCGTGACTGTCATTCCCGTCGCGAGCGGCAGCGCCTTGTGCGGCGGGATGATCGTCGGCGCGGGCGGCTCCTCGAATCGCAGCCCGATGCCGTGGCCGATGCCGTAAACCTGGTACTCGGCCAGGCCATGGCGAGCGGCCGCTGCCTTTGCCCGTTCATCGAGCTGGGCCATTGTCACGCCCGGCCGCATCTCGGCACGGACCGCGGCCACGATCTCGCGGTAGGCGGCGAGCAACTCGGCCTGACGGGCGTCCGGCTGCCCCAACACGAAGGTCCGCGACAGGTTGGCGCAGTAGCCGTCGACCTGAGGCGTGAGATCGACCAGCGCCAGCTGGCCTCGCTCGAGCGGCGCGGGGCTGATACGGCCGTGGAGCATGCACGTCTCCACGCCGAAGTTGACGTAGATGGGCGTGCTCGTCCCTTCGGCGCCGGCGCGCCACATCGCGTAGAGGGCCTCGGTGGCCACCTCGTGGGCACTCACGCCCGGGCGTAGGAGGGCGCGCGCGCGATCCATCCCCTCGCCGGCGATCCGCTGAGCCTCGGTCATGGCTGCCAGCTCGTCGGCGTCCTTGATCGAGCGCAGCGGGTCCATCACCGGATCCGACGAAACGAGCTCCACCTCGGGATTGACCTGGCGGAAGAGATCGACCAGGAACGCCGGGGTGTGGAACCACATCTGCATCCCGACTTTGGGTCGCGCGCCTGCGGCCACAGCGCCGAACGGGTCGCTCTCGGCAATCTCCCGCACTCTGCCCACGATGTCGTGGATCTGGCCACCCACACTGCCGAAGACCCGGACTTCACCCTGCGCCAGGGCAGCTCGCAGTTCCGGTTCCTCGCCGGTGAAGGCGATCAACTCGGGCGGGCCCTGGAACGGAATCAGAGCCCGCGGCTGGGAGCGGTCCGTGCCGAAGAGATAGCGGTAGTCATCGTGATTGATGACCACGATCGCGATCAAGCCATGCTCGCGCATAGCAGCCTGAACCCGCGCAATGCGATCGAAGCGTACCTTCATTGCCACTCCCTTGAGGTCGCACGGTGCTGAGCGCAGGGGCGCCCGCGCAGGGGCGCCGGCCCATCGGCGCCACGATCAGATGGCGCTTGCGCAGGCCCTGCATTTGGTGGCGTCCGCCGGGACAGTCTCCTTGCAGAACGGGCAATCCTTGGTCGGCGGGGCCGGGGCTTCGGGCGCGGGGCGAAGAAGGACCTTCGAGATCGCGTAGACGACCAGGGCGACGATGACGAACGTGATGATGAGGTTGATGAAGATGCCGTAGCGGATGGCGACCTCAGGCACCGGCTTGCCGGCCGCGTCGACCGTCGCGTCCTTGAGCTTGACCACCATGCTCGAGAAGTCAACGCCGCCGAGGAGCACGCCAATGGGCGGCATGATGATGTCGTTGACGAGCGAGTTGACGACGTTACCCAACGCGATGCCGATGATCACGGCGACCGCCAGAGCCAGGGCGTTGGTTTTGAGCAGAAACGCCTTGAAGTCGGACACCGGGGCCTCCTCCTCTGCGTGGACAATCCGGACGCTCGCACCCATGTTGAGCGCGGCGGCTTCAGGATACGCGAAGCGATCAGTTCCCCCGCTGGAAGCTCGCCCGGTGGGCCGCGAGGTCGCTCAGAGGCCGAGCAGCGTGCGCTTCGCTGCTGCGAACTCCTCGTCGCTCAGAGCGCCCTTATCGTGCATCTCCGATAGCTCGCGGAGCCTGTCCACGCCCGTTAGGTCGGTCGAGCGTCGCGACGCCCCGGCGGACAAGCCGGAGAGCACGACTACGAAGAGCCAGACAAGGAGGAATCCGATCAGCAGAGCGCCGAACAACGCGAACGGGCCGAAGCCATAGGTGTAGCCATATCCGCCGAAGTTGCCGCGCATGGGCCCGAACATGCGGATCGTGCCGTGATCGACCCCGGTGCCGACGTTGTAGGCCACGACGCCGACGACGGCCGCAGCTGCGATGGCCACGAGTAGCAAGAAAAGGCGCCGAGCGCCGGTGCGATTCATATCTCAACCCTGAAGCGGTAGTTCGGCTGATAATGGCGCGTGGGGCTGAAGCCGCGCTGAATCTCCGCCCGCACCCCCCTGAGCAGGTTTGGGGGGCCTGTGCCGCGGCACACCGTCACGAGGCAGTGACGCTGCTACGATGACCGCGGCCACGGAGGTGCGCCCGAGAACGGCGTATCTTCGCCCCGTATGCAGGATCGCGGTTCAACCGCGGAACCCCGGAGGCGACGTAATGGGGACGGACGATCGGGATGATGTAACGGGCGGAGATTGGTCGGCTGACGGACAGCTTGCGCCCCCGGCTGACGCCGCAGCCGGCTTTGTGCTGCCGCAGCTGCCGACGGAGCCCTCGCAGCCCTCGCAGCCGGCGGAGCCCTCGCAGCCGGCGGAGCCGAGCTGGGCGCCGCAGCCGAGCTGGGCGCCGCAGCCGAGCTGGGCGCCGCAGCCGAGCCAGCCGCCGCAGCCGACGCAGCCGAGCTGGGCGCCGCAGCCGAGCCAGCCGCCGCAGCCCAGCGCACCGCCGTCGCCCAGCGCACCGCCGTCGCCGACTCCACCCCTTGCCGCGCCCGGATACGCTCCGATCTACCCCGGGTACTCCGGCCAGGCTGCGCCGGGTTACACGCCCGCCGCCTGGCCGCCGCAGCCTGCTGCTCCCGGCTATCCGCCGGTGTATCCCGGCGCAGCCGGCTATCCGCCTGGCTACGGTCCCGGCTATCCCGGTTCAGCCTATCCGAACGTCCCGCCTGCGTTCGGCTATCCGGGCGCCAGCTGGCCCGGTTCTCAGGTCCAGTACGGACCCGCACCAGGCCTCGCGTGGGCCGGCATGGGCCACAGGATCGGCGCCCTTCTACTAGACATCTTGTTCATGTTCGGCGCGCTCATCGTGGCGGCGATGGCCGCGGAAGCCTTCGGCGTGAAACGCTACAGCCAAGTGAACACGGTCTACTCCACCGGCGCGACGATCTCGTACCTGCTGTGGGTCATCCTCTTTCTCGTCTACCAGCCAACCTGCTGGTGGGCCTTTCAGGGCACCGTCGGCCAGCGGCTGCTGAGGCTGCGCGTTGTTCGTGCGGCCGACGGGCGCTCGCTGGGAGCCGGCTCCACGACTGTCCGCTTCATCATCTGGGGACTCTGCAACGTCGTCGTCGTGCCGGCCATCATCGCCGCCATCGTGGCGCAGGACGAACCGACACAGCGGACCTGGTGGGACGACGCGGCCGGGTCGGTGGTGATCCGCCAGCTTTGAGCGATCCACGGGTAGCGGCCGATCGTGCGCACGTCGCCACCGGGCCCGGTCGCTTCCGGCAGACCCGCCCCAGGTGAGCTAGCCCGTGATCGTCACGTCCGTCGCCGTGCGGGTAGTCGGCGTTCCCGCGCTGGCGCTGGCATTGGCGCCGGGGGCGGCGCCGCCCGACGTCTGGACCTGGACCGTCTGGCCGGCCGCCAGATCCGAGCTCGATCCCGAAGTCTGATTGTGGTAGGTGGTCGACGAGCCGGTGGCGAGGGTCACAGTGGCGCCGCTCGCCAGCTGGACGGTGATTGAGTCGGCCGAGACGCTCGCGACGGTGCCGGTGATCGCGGCCGCGCCGCCGATGCCGCCTGGCTCGCCACCGCCGGGAATGCCGCTCGGGGCGGCGAACTGGCCCGAGATTCCGTTGACGTCGCCGTTCTGGGCGGTCGCGGTCTGGCCATTGGTTGTCGCGTGGCCGACGGCGAACCCGACGCCACCGACGGCGATGAGAGCGGCGGCGACGAGCAGGAGGCTTGTGGAGTTGCCACGGCGGGCCGGGGTGCTGACATGTGTCTTGGAAACAGGGGCAGGCGCCGCGGCAGGCGCCGCGTCTGGGAAGGTCACTTCTTCGGCTGCGTCCAATTCGTTCTCGGGCCCCCAGACGGGCGGCTCGGCGGCGCCTGGGCCGATGCCGACGGCGGCGGATGCCTGGGACGTGGTCATGGCCGGGTGCTCCTTTGTCGTAAGCGGGTCGGACGAGTTGGGCCGCGTCGCGGCGGTTCCGTTCATGCCTTGAAGCTTGACGTGCCCATGCTTTCGAACCGGTTACGGCCGCTGGATCCGCGAGTCAGCCGGCGGCGTGAGTCTCTCGGCGTCCCGATACTGAACGCGGCCAGCTGACTGAGACGCTCGCGCCTCCGGCTGCAGAGCTCCCGATCGTCCAGCGGCCGCCGCTGGCGCGGACGATCGCGTCGGCAATGGCCAGGCCGAGACCTGCACCGCCGGGAGCGTCCGTGGCTCGGCGGAAGCGGTCGAATACCCGGCTTCTATCTTCGATCGGGATGCCTGGCCCTGAGTCGTCGACGGTGAGCCGGACGCGCCGCCCATCGCCCGCGACGGTGACGGCGATGGTGCCACCATCCGGGGAGTACTTGCAGGCGTTGTCGAGCAAGACGCCGAGCAGCCGATCGAGCCACTCCGGTGGCGCGGTCACTATCGAGCCATCCGAGCCCGAGGCGGAATGGACGGTCAGCGTCTGGTGCCGCGCCTCTGCCACCGCCCCGAAACGATCGGCCGTCTGAGCGGCCAGAACGCCGACGTCCACGGGTTCGGCATCCGGCTGACCGCCAGTCGAATCGAATCGAGCCAGCCAGAGCATGTCGTCCACCAGATGGCGGGTCCGTTTCAGCTCGGTGTCGATCCGTCCGAAGGCATTCGCGTCCCACGCGCCGTCGCGTTTACGCGCCAGGGCCAAGCTGGTTTGGGCTTCGATGACCGAGAGCGGTGTGCGCAGTTCGTGCGAGGCATCGGCCGTGAATTCGAGCTGGCGCTGGCGTGCCCGCTCGATCGGCAGGGCGACTCGCCGGCCGATCGCCAGCGCACCCAGGAAGACCACGATCAGCAGCGCGCAGCCAATGCCGATCTCGGCGACGAGGAGGGTGGAAACGGTGCTCGAAACCGCGTCCATCGACTGGGCCACCACGTAGCGCTGCGAATCGACCACTGTGCCGGCGACGCGATAGCTGGCTCCGCCGATCGAGACCGTCGTCGGGGCAGATACGGAAGTGTCAGCCGCTGGGAGCGCCAGAGGATTGAGACCCTGGCTGACGGCCGTTCCGTCGGCGCCGACCTTCCAGAGCAGCACCGGCAAGCCGCGCGGATCCTGACGGCCGGGATCGAAGCCGGGGGGTTGCTGCCCGATGTCGGGGAGTCCACCGGGCCGTCCGATCGACTGGGTGTCCAGCGCTTGAATGAGGTGACCGTCCACGTCGGCCGTGAGGTTGCCCGACACGATCACAGCCACCGCCACGGCGATGACGACATAGGCGATGCCGACGATCGCGCTGGCGGCCATTGCCACACGAACGGTGAGCAGGGCCACGGATGGTCCGTCGTGGACCTGAGGGCGAGCTTCTCCCTCGGACCGGCCGAACTTCTTCACGCTTCCTCCAGCCGGTACCCGGCCCCCCGGACCGTCACGATACGGATCCCCGCCCCCGGCAGCTTGGCCCGCAATCGGCTGAGTTGAACGTCGATGGCATTGGAGCCGAGCGGATCCGTCTCGTCGCGCCAGGCATGCTCGGCGATCGCCTTTCGATCGACGACAGCGGGTGAGCGGCGCATCAGCAGCTCGAGGATGTTGTATTCGGTCGAGGTGAGCCCGAGCGAACGGCCGGCGACGCTGACCTCGCGGCGGACCGGGTCCAAGGCGAGCGATCCCCTGGCGATGACGGGGGCATCCACGCCGCGCGGCCGCCGCTGCAAGGCCCGGATGCGCGCCAGCAGCTCACCGAAGTCGAAGGGCTTGACCAGGTAGTCGTCTGCCCCGGCGTCGAGGCCGCGGATTCTGTCCGGCGGCGCGTCGCGAGCCGTCAGCATCAGGATCGCGGTCGGCTTGCCGTGCTTGCGGGCCCAGGCCACGACGTCGATTCCCTCCGCGCCGGGCATGCGCCAGTCGACGACAGCCACGTCGTAGTCGTAGAACTTGAGCAGGTCGATGGCGTCGTCACCGCGCTCGGCCGCGTCCACCTGGTAGCCGTGGTCCGACAGGCCCAGGACCAGGATCTCGCGCAGGCCGGGATCGTCTTCGGCCACCAGCACGCGCATGGAGTCTCCTACCGAGTGTCAGCGGCGTCACTGCAGTTGGCAGCGTCCGCGGGCTCATCGTACCAACCGAGTCGCGCCGCGGAGCGGACCGGCAGTCGGGCGGGAAACCCGCGCCGCCCCACCCGGGAGATGGGCAGACCGGATGAGGCGGTACCGCGGGTCAGGCCGAGTGTCGGTCGCGGGTTGAGCATCTCCAGAAAGGTGAACCAACGGGCCTTTCGTTCTGGTTACGCCGGCCGCTCCGGCCTGGCTAGCCGGCCGCGCCAGCGCAGTCGTAGAGGGTGGCGGAGCCGCCATAGTTGACCAGCTTGCATGTCGCGGTCACCCATGTCGTTCGATCCGAGTCGCCGCCGAAGCCGCCGCCGAAGCCGCCGCCGAAGCCACCGCCGCTCGACAGCACGAACCTGAGCTTGCCCGAGGCGACATAGCTCTTGAGTTGGTCGAGCGTCGGCGTTGGATCCGAGCCGGTGAAACCGCCCATGGCCATGACCGGGAGGCCCGTCGCAAGCTCGATCGATCCCGCTTCCTGCGAGGAGTTGGCGGCCACGATCCAGGTGGCACTGCCCCGGTTCGAGGTCAAGTAGTTGAGCAATGCTGTGTCGGAATTGTCGCCGCCCAGGCCGCCGCCGTCCCCGGGCAGACCGGCGGGCAGACCGGCGGGCAGACCACCGAATCCGCCGAGAGGCCCGCCTCCGCCGCCGAAACCGCCAAGGCCGGAGGTCGTGCCTGGGCCGGGATGGGGGTCTCCGCCGCCGTACGCCGTGCCCGTGGTGTCGAGCGCATACGCTGCCGGAGCGATCAGGGTCGCGCACACGCCCAACGCCGCGGCGCCCAGCGCGAGTCGCCTGGCGATCGTGTTCTCCGCCAGCGATGGGAGCGACGCAACCAGCAGGACAAGCAGCGCGCTACCCGCCAGCACTATGGCCGCCAGGCCCAGGCCGGGGTAGAAGCTGGGCGTGCGATCCAGCAGTGTGGCGCCGAACCAGGCAGAACCCAGGCAGAGCACGCCCACGGCGATGCCGCCGATCCAGATCCGAAACCTCGCGCCCCACAAGTCGACCAGCCCCGCGCCGACGAGGGCGGCGATAGCAGGTGCCAGCGCAACCGCATAGTAAGAGTGGATCACCCCGGACATGTAGCTGAAGATGATCGCCGTAACGACGAACCAGCTGCCCCACAGCAAGTAGCCCGCCAGAACTACATCGGTGCGATTGGCCCAACGGCGCATCCACATGCCCGCCACGAGGCAGACGAGAGCGAGCGGAATGAGCCACGCGATCTCACCGAAGAGCTGATCGTTGAAGAGGCGGAACATGCCGACGTCGCCACTGAAACCGCCGCCACCGAAACCGCCGCCACCCGGGCCGCTCGCGCCGAAGATCCGGCCCAAACCGTCGTAGCCGAAGATCAGGTCGAGGGCCGAGCCGGTTGTGCTGCCGCCGATGAATGGCTTGCTGCCGGCCGGCAGAAGCTCCTCGATCAGCACCCACCAACCGCTCACGACAAGGACCGTCGCGAACGCCACGACGAGGCCGATGATGCGGCGCCGGAGCGTGGTGTTGGCCGAGAAGCCGAAGACGAGTGCAAAACCGGGCAGCACGAGATACGCCTGCAGGTACTTGGTCAGG
>PMKN01000055.1 GCA_003158675.1 Chloroflexota bacterium
GATGCTCGCCATCAGACTGGCCACGCTCATCGTCGGCGATCGTTCCATCTACTCATCGCAACTGCGGAACCGGTCTGAGTCGCCGGCGCATCGCTTCCGGTTCGCACTCCCACTCATGAACACCATTCCGGCAGGCGATGCCGCTAGATCGCCGCGGGTGGTGCTCGACCCGGATCAGACAGTGGCGGCCGCGCGGCGCCGGTTGGAGTCCACTGGCGTGCCCGGCGCCCCCGTCGTCGCGCGTAGCGGTTCGCTGCGCGGCAGCGTCGATCTCACCGCTCTCGTTGCCGCCGACCAGGCAGCGAAGGTCGGCGATCTCGCCCTGGACGGAACCTTCGTCTCATCGGATGACTCCCTCGACGATGTGCTTGGAGTTCTCGCCGACGGCCATCAATCGTGGGTGCCGGTCGTGGCCAACGATCGTCTCGCCGGCATCCTTTCGACGCGCGATGTGGTGGTGGCATACCGCGGAGCCCTGGCCGCGAACGTCCGCCAGGTGAACTCGGTCGGCTCGACCGGCAGCCTGCTCGAAGCGGAGATCAGTCCTGGCTCCGTTCTCGCCGGAAAGCCCGTTTCGGAGACCGCCTGGCCGCGAGACAGCGTGCTCGTGTCAGTCATGCGCGGGGAGAAGGTCATCGTTCCGCGCGGCAACGTGGTCCTCGAAGCGGGCGACCACCTGACCGTCTTCACCGCGCCGACTGCGCGGGAGGCATTGCAGTCACTTCTTGCGAGCCGCATCGCCACAGGAGCGGAGGCGTCATGAACACCGCGGATACGGTCGTCGCGATCGACGGCCTCGTGAAGCACTACGGCAAAGTCGAGGCCGTGCGCGGTATAGACCTGAAGGTCGCCCGTGGCGAAGTCTTCGGCTTTCTCGGGCCAAACGGCTCGGGCAAGAGCACCACGATCCGCTGCCTGCTCGGGCTGCTGCGGCCGACGGCCGGCACGATCGGTGCCTTCGGCCTGGATGCAACCCGCGACGGGGTGGCGATGCGGCGCCGGCTCACCTACGTGCCGGGCGAACTGAGACTGCCCGACCGGCTATCCGGGATGGACTTTGTGGCCAGCATCGGCCGGTTGCGCGGCGGCTTCGATCCGGCACGCCGTGACCAACTCGCCGAGCGACTTCGACTCGATCTGGGCCGCCATCTGCGCGACCTCTCGAGCGGCAACCGGCGCAAGGTAGCCCTCCTGCTCGCGTTCCTCTTCGACGCCGAGTTGATCGTCCTTGATGAGCCCACGAACGGCCTTGATCCACTCATGCAGCACGAATTCCTGGGCATGGTCCGGGAAGCGCGCTCGGCAGGTGCGACGGTCTTTCTGTCCTCTCACTCCCTGAGCGAGGTCCAGAGAGCCGCGGATCGAGTGGCCGTCCTGCGGACCGGCAAGGTCGTCGCCCAGGGCACGGTCGCCGAGCTGCGAGGTCGGGCCCGCCAGCGCATCGAAGTCTGGTTCGAAGACGACCCGCCCGAGGCGCAACTCAAGGCCCTGCCCGACATGGTCGATCCGGTCGTCGACGACCACCGCTTCACCGCAACGCTCTCGGGCTCCATCCAGCCGTTGCTCGGCCTTCTGGCCAGCCATCGGGTCGGGTCGATGCTCGTCGAGGAGCCTGATCTCGAAGAGGCGTTCCTCGATCTCTACGACGGAGAGACGGTATGAACGCGCGGATGCTCGAACTGGTCGGCGGCCCGCTGCGCGCCATGCGACGCGCGACGATCTGGTGGTCGATCGGGCTCGCGGCTTTGATCGCTGGCACGATCTCGGTCTGGCCTGCCTTCAAGGGGTCGTCGGGCATCTCGCAGGCGATGGACCAGTTGCCCTCGGGCGTGGTGCAGGCATTCGGTCTCGCGGACTTCGGCACGCCTGCCGGGTTCCTGCGCGGCAACCTGTATGACTTCTTCGTGCCGCTTCTTCTCGCGGCCGCGGCGGTGCTCCTTGTGAACGGCCAGACCGCCGGCGAGGAGGCCAGCGGCCGAATGGAGCTGTATCTGGCCCAGCCCATTTCCCGACAGGTCATTTTGCTCGGTCGCGTGGTCGCGGCCCTGATCGCCCTAACCGTGATCTCGGTCGTCTTGCTGCTCGCCCAGCTCGCCAGCGACGCGGCGTTCGACCTTCAGATCGACATCCGGTTCGTGCTCTCCACGGTCGTGCTTTCCGGTCTGCTCGCCGCGTTCCACGGGAGCCTGGCGGTTGCCGTCGCCGGCATCCGCGGGCGCCCTTCGCTGGTCCTGGCGATCGGTCTCGGCGCGGCCTTCGCCGGTTTGATCGCCAACTCACTGTTCCCGCTCAGCGCCGTTCTCGCCCCCTGGCGACACCTTTCGCCCTGGGATTGGGCGTTCGGCGGCAACCCGCTCGAGAACGCGACGGAGCTGTGGCGCTACGCGGCACTGGCGGTGCCGTCCGTTATCCTGACGACGATAGGCGTGTTCGCGGTCGCCCGGCGTGACATCTCGGGAGCGTGACCCAGATGCCAAAGCGATACCGGCCCAAGACCAAGCCCGGGTCAGAGCTCAAGGCGAAGAGCGACCTCCAATCCATGCCCATGGAGGAGCTCCAGAAGAAGCTGGGGTCGTCGTCGGAGGGGCTCACTCAGGCCGAAGCCGCGAAGCGCCTCGCTCAATACGGCCCCAACGAGATCGAGGAGAAGAAGGACAACCCGTTCCTCAAGTTCCTCACGTACCTGTGGGGCCCGATCCCATGGATGATCGAGGCGGCCGTCGTCCTCTCGGCGCTCGCCCAGCACTGGCCCGACTTCGGCATCATCCTTGTCCTGCTTCTCGCCAACGCCGTCGTCGGGTTCTGGGAAGAACATCAGGCGGGCAACGCCATCGCCGCATTGAAGGCGAAGCTGGCGGTCGAGGCCAGGGTGCGGCGGGACGGCAAATGGGTCACGCCGCCGGCNNCGTCAGGGCGAGATCAGTGCGCTCGTTTATGCGACCGGCGCCAATACCTATTTCGGAAAGACGGCGGAGCTCGTGCAGGAAGCGCACACCGTCAGCCACTTCCAGCGCGCGGTGCTCAAGATCGGCGACTACCTCATCATCCTGGCGGTGGCCCTGGTGGCGGTCATTATCACCGTCTCTGTCATCCGCGGCGACCCGATCCTGACCACCCTGCAGTTCGCCCTGGTCTTGACCGTCGCGGCGATCCCGGTGGCGATGCC
>PMKN01000098.1 GCA_003158675.1 Chloroflexota bacterium
AGGACGATCCAAGCGATGATGCCCATGATGGCTATTCCTTTGTGGACTCTACTAGGGGACGAGGGACGATTGGCCCTCGCTTTTCAGTTGGCGCTGAGCGCTATCGGCGACTTATCGCCGGGTTGAAGGCTGCCGGCCGGAATCCTGGATGTCGGCCACGCCCTGCTGAGCACTGCCTTCCACCTGCTTGACCTTGCCTTTGGTTTCCTGGCGTCTGTCGCCGGTCAACTTGCCGAGACCTTCCTCGACTTGACCCTTGGCCTTGTTGGTAGCGCCTGTGGTGTGCAAATCAGTCATTTCGGTACTCCTTCAGTCGTGGCTTCTCAAGTTGAGCATGGATTCCCATGCCCTTCTGCGAGCCTAGGCCCGATGTGGCGCCGCTCGCGAGGATGAGAACCCTATTGCGTTGTCGGATGCGCGAGCCGTTGCGTTGCGCGGCCATGGGGGCGCTCGATCTCGCGTGGGGGCGCTCGGTCTCGCGGACGCGGCGGGTTTTCATCCTCGCGTAAGGCGGCCGTTCCTCCCTACGCTGTCGCTCCATGGCTCCCCTGGAGGGTGGCGGCCATGCCAAGGAGCCGCGAGATGCGCAGAACCGCCTTCGTTTCGACCTATGCGCCCCACCGCTGCGGCATCGCGACCTTCACCCACGATCTGGCCAGGGCGGTCGGCATGCCGGAGATCGTTGCCCTGCACCCGGCCGATGGGACCGGACCGTATCCGCCGGAAGTCCACCATCGCATCCGGCACGACGTCCGGGCCGACTACATTTCCGCGGCTCGAGCGCTCAACGACAGTGGCGTAGAGATCGTCTCGATCCAGCACGAGTACGGCATCTGGGGCGGTGAAGACGGAGCATACGTGCTCGACTTCGTACGAGCGCTCCGGATGCCTGCGGTTGCGACGCTCCATACCGTGCTNNCTCACCGATCTGATAAACGCCGCGGCCGCGACCGTCGTCATGTCCGGGACGGCGGCGTCGCTGCTGACGCGCACCTACGACATCGAGCCGACCCGCGTCGAAATCGTCCCTCATGGCGTCCCACATCTGCAGTTTGTCGCGCCCGCCAGCGTAAAGCCCGGCCTGGGCCTCCAGGGCCGCACCGTGATCTTGAGCTTCGGGTTGCTGGGCCCAGGCAAAGGCTATGAGTCGGTGATAGCGGCGATGCCGGCGGTCGTAGAAGCCGTGCCAGATGCGTGCTACGTCGTCCTCGGAGCGACACACCCGGACCTGCTCNNGGCAAGGCGATCGTCTCTACACCCTACGCATACGCGCTGGAGCAGTTGGCCGACGGGCGCGGCCGACTCTATCCGGCCGGTTCAGCAGACGCCCTCTCGGAGACCCTCATCGTCCTACTGCGAGACCCTGCGCTCCGCACCTTGCTCGGCCGTCGCGCGTACGAGTACAGCCGGCGCATGGTCTGGTCAGAGGTGGGAGGGCAATACCGTCGGGTCTTTGCCCGCGCTGCCCGGTCGGTCGCGCCATTTGTCACGCCCATTGGGCAGTACGCGGCCCTCGGTGGCTGACCGACCGCTCTACCCGATCAGCCGCCTCCACCTCGACGCTCTCGGCGGTCCACTCGGCATCTGGCAACACGCGGTGGGACCGATTCCCAACGAAGCGTTCGGCTACTGCACCGACGATGTCGCCCGCGCGCTGCTGGTCGATCTCCTGCATCAGCGCGACCTTGGGTGGGCGGCAGTCCGTGAGAACGCGTGGCTCTCACTTCGGTTCCTCGGAGACGCCTTCGATCGGGCGACCGGATGCTTTCGAAACTTCCGTGATAAGGATGGCTTGTGGCTCGAAGGCGTAGGTTCGCAGGACAGTCAGGGACGGGCCCTGCAAGCTCTCGGCGTCGCAATCGCCGGAGCGCCCGATGCCGCGTTCGTGGCGGAGGCCAGGACGCTGTTCGTTGGCTCCCTTCCCGCGATCCGCGGCTTGACCGCACTCCGGGCGACTGGATCCGCCCTCCTCGGCTGTGGCGCGGCCCTGGAGGGAGGGCTTGGCGGAGAGACGCAGAGAACATTCGAGCATCTGGCGGCCCGGGTGCGCGGCGCATTCGTGGGCGTGGCGGCCGACGGAGACTGGCCGTGGCCGGAATCGGTGCTGACGTACCAGAACGCCTTGTTGCCCGAGTCCCTGCTGGCAGCTGGCATGCGGCTGGGCGACGAGGACCTGCAAAGGACCGGACTGCGGGTGCTCGACTGGCTCGTGGCTGTCCAGACCGCACCCGACGGCTCGTTCTCGCCGATCGGCAGCAGTCGCTGGTGGCCGCGGGGCGGTGCCCGGAGCCGTTTCGACCAGCAACCAATCGAGGCGATGTCGATGATCGTTTCCGCCGAGGCTGCCTTCAACGCAACCGGCCAGGAGCGCTACCTGAAGGTCGTCGAGGCAGCGTATGGCTGGTTCCTAGGGGACAACGGGCTGGGAGTGTCGCTGGCAGACCCGGCGACAGGCGGCTGCTTTGACGGCCTGACAAAATGTGGCGTCAACATCAACCAGGGCGCCGAGTCCACCCTAATGTGGCAGATCGCACTCGAGCATGTTCGGCTTGTGCGGCGTACCAGCGCCTCCACCGCGGAATGGCGAGCCGCGGCCTCAGTGCCAGCGTTTGCTTGACCTTGGTCGTGACGGAGGTCGCACCAGGGCAACACGCCTTGCTCACGGCCCCGACTAGTCCCCACGAGACGCGGTTCGAAGAGCCCTGTGGAACCCGTGTCCGGTTCCTGACAACACCAAGCAGGATCGGTCCTCCCTTGGATCGATCTACTCTTTCGCTAGCAAACGGCTGGGATCCACTGGACGGGGGTTTCCATCCTCGTACCCCTCGGCAAAGGCGAGCAGGCTGTGAGTGAAAGAAGGTTCACATGGAACTCCTACTCATCATCGTCGTCCTCATCCTCTTGTTTGGCGGCGGTTTGAGCTTCTACCGCCGTTAGAGGCCGGGCCATCTGACACGCCCGATTCCCTCAAGATCGTGGAACCGCGTCCCCAGCGCGAGGACGCGGTTTCGCCATGCCTGGAACGTCGAGTCGGTTCATAGAGAGATGAGCGCTGCTCGCTATCCCCATCAGACCGCCGGGCCTTGAGTCCGGCGTCTACGGCCGAGACAGAATCGAAGTACCCAGCTTGACCGCGGGGACCTTTTCATAGAGCTGCGTCGTGACGATCTGGACCGCCTCGG
>PMKN01000037.1 GCA_003158675.1 Chloroflexota bacterium
GAGTTCGAGACCCGTCCCGACCAGCTGCTCACGTATCGACTGGTGCAGGGGGACGAGGCGGTCGTGATCGATTTCGCGCCGGGCGGCGTTGCGGCCGCCGGGCCGCTGGAAACCCGCCAGCTCGAAACCGCCACGACGGCCTACGTCCAAATGGAGTTGCTCGGCCCCGATGCCATCGAGGGCGAGTAGGGGACCCTGGACCAGCCCCTCCGTGAACGGCCGGAAAACGGATAGATCTCGACCAGTCTGGAGCGTGGTGGGCCGCGTGAGAGCGCGGTAGGACGAGGCACCGCCCGGGGATGGAGAACTCGCGGCGGTAGCCGATCGGTGGGATCGACCAGGCAGAAAACCAGGAGGAGACCGTCTTGGGAGCGATAGCGTCGTACTTCAAGTTTGCAGAGCGCGGCACGAACATCCTCACAGAGACTCGGGCGGGCGTGACCACGTTCATGGTCATGGCCTACATCATCTTCGTGAACCCGAGCATCCTGGGCGCTGGCTTCGGGCTCAAGCCTGAGGAGTTGGCGGCATATGCGGCGGCCACCGCCCTCGTCGCCGGCATCATGACTATCGCCATGGGCGTGGTCGGCAACTACCCGCTTGCCCTGGCGGCCGGCCTCGGCATCAACGCAATCGTGGCTTTCACCCTCGTCGCGGGCAAGGGCCTCACCCCCGCCGGCGCGATGGGCGTGATCGTCCTCGAAGGTATCGCGATTACCGTCCTGGTCGTGATCGGACTTCGGGAGGCGATCATGGCTGCCGTGCCTCTTGCGCTCAAGCGCTCGATCGGCGTCGGCATCGGACTCTTCATCCTCTTCATCGGATTCGTGAACGGCGGCTTGATCGTCACTCCCCAGGGCGGCTCGCCGATCGTCGCTCTGTCATTCCCGACCCAGACGGCGCAGTTCGTCTTCCTGCTCGGTCTGCTGATCACGTTCTCGCTGTTCGTTCTCAAGATCCGCGCGGCGCTGGTCATCAGCATCCTCGTCACGACGGTCGTGGCGCTCATTGCCGGCGTGACCAAGGTTCCCGATAACCTCACCGTCACGCCGTCGTTTACGACCCTCGGCAACTTCAACCTGACCAACGTCTTCGACAAACTCGGACTGATCACCGCCCTTCTGACGATCTTCGCGATCATGCTGAGCGACTTCTTCGACACCATGGGTACCGTCACCGGTGTCGCCGAGGAGGCCGGTCTGACCACGGAAGACGGCATGGTCCCCGGCATCGGGCGGGTGTTGGTCGTCGACTCCCTCGCGGCTGTCGCCGGCGGCCTGGCCGGCATCAGCTCGAACACGACCTACATCGAGTCGGCGGCGGGCGTTGCCGAAGGCGGGAAGACCGGCTTCGCGTCGGTCGTCACAGGCATCCTGTTCCTGCTGGCGATCTTCCTCTCGCCGCTGGCCGGGATCATCCCGTCTGCGGCAACCGCTCCGGCTCTCGTACTCGTCGGCTACCTCATGTTCACGCTCATCAAGGACGTGAATGTCGCCGATGTCGAAGACGGTCTGCCGGCGCTGCTCACGATCATCTTGATGCCCCTTACCTACGACATCACCGTCGGCATCGGCGCCGGCTTCATCTCGTGGGTCCTCATCAAGCTGCTCAAGGGCAAGTGGGCCGAGGTCCATTGGCTCATGTATGGCGTTACCATCGCCTTCCTCGTCTACTTCGCGAAGGATTGGATCCAGACCTTCATCAAGTAGTCTGCGGCTGGAACCGGGCGGCCGGCGCTGGGGAGAGGCGCCGGCCGCTTCGCTTTCTCGAGGGGTTCAGGCCCGTCATCGGCTAGCATTCGCTCGATGTTCGAACGCACAGCGCTGCCCGCGGGACCGCGCGTCATCACGTCGCGGCTGCCGGGAGCTCGCTCCGTCTCCCTCGCTGCATATGTCCTTGCCGGCTCGCGCCTGGAATCGGCCGAGGAGGCCGGCGCGGCGCATTTCATGGAACACATAACGTTCAAGGGGACCGCGGCCTACCCGACGACGCGCGCCGTCTCCGAGGCGATCGAGGGAATCGGTGGCAGCTTCAACGCGGCCACAGACCGAGAGTCGACGGTCTACTGGGTTCGGGTGCCCCTCCGCGAGGCGCAGCGCGGCATGGACATCCTCGGTGAACTGATCGTGCGGCCGCGCCTTCGGGGCGAGGAAATCGAGTCGGAGCGGGCGGTCATCGTCGAGGAGATCCGCTCATATCTGGACGACCCGGGCGAACACGTGCACACACTCTTCGATCTGGCCATGTTTGGGGACACGCCACTCGGGCGCGAGATCGCAGGTAGCGAAGAGAGCGTGCGAGCCCTCGCTCAGGAGAACCTGCGCGCCTTCTGGGCCTCTGCATATCGACCCGGCAATGTCGTCGTCTCGGCCGCGGGCGACGTGTCACACGAAGATATGGTGGCTCTTGCGGAACGAGCGTTTGGCACGGGCGAGGCCGTCCGGCCCGTCTTCGACCCGGCCCCGCCCCTGCCGGCGGGCGACCGCGTGATGATCGCGCGACGAGAGACGACGCAAGCTCAACTCTGCCTTGGCGTTCCCGGCCTGCGAAGAGACGACCCGGAGGCCTGGACACTCGAGGTACTTAACGCCATCCTCGGGGACGGCATGAGCAGTCGCCTGTTCCAGTCCGTTCGCGAGGAAAAGGGTCTCGCTTACGACGTCAGCTCCTACATCGTCGACTATGCCGACGCGGGGGCGCTGGTAGTGTCCGCTGGAGTCGACCCGGATCGGATCGGACCGGCCGTCGAAGCGATCCTGACGGACCTTGTTCGGCTCCGCGATGAGCCTGTGCCCGCCGACGAACTGGCGCGCTCCAAACGGTATCTTGGCGGTCGTATGGAACTGAGGATGGAGGAGACGCGCCATCTGGCCTCGTGGCTGGGCGGTCAGGAGGCGCTGCACGATCGAGTGCTCACGCTCGAGCAGGCACTCGCAGAGCTGGAGGCCGTGACTTCGGAAGGGATCATCGAACTAGCGCGTCGGCTCGTACGCGAGGATCTTCTCCGCCTCGCCGCCGTGACTCCGCGCAAGCGAGGGCGGGCTCTGGAGCCTATGCTGAGGCTCCCGAGAGGAGGGGCATGAGAAACGGAGCGAGGCCTCGCAGAAAACCGCAGCTCGCGGCGCCCGAAAAGGTTGACTCACTTGAGTCTCTCGAGGGCTCAGAGTCTTTCGGTTCGTCGGAGTCGTCGGAGCAGCGATTGGGCGCTGTTCTCGATGACGGCGATGGCGTTGTCGACCTTCTGGTTCGAGTACCTGTCGAGGAGCTCACGGCCGAGCCGGCGGAGCTGCCCACGGAAGACGCTTCGTCGGAGGCCGTCGCGTCGGAGATTGCTGTCGATGCCGGCAATCGCGGTATCGATTACGAGGCTGACGGGCTGTTCGAGTTCGCAGCCCCCGTATCCGAGAAGGCCGAGATCGAGGCGGTGGCCGCTGCGCCGGAGTCGGCTCGGGCGGCACAGTCGTCTGCCGCGGCCACCGAATCGATCCGATTCGCCAGACTCCACCTTCGGACCGGGTCGCTCTTGCAGGCCCGATCTGCGTTCGAGGCGCTGGCGGCGAAAGAACTTCTCGACCGAGCCGCGACCCTGGATCTGGCCGAAGTGCGATGGCGCACCGGAGACGTCGCAGGCGCCGGCCGCGCCGCGGTTAGCTATCTCGACGCCGCCGGAGACGATGCCCTGGGCTTCCTGATCGCGGCGGAGGCCGCGGCGGCGGCGGAGCGAACTGGAGAGGCTCGCGACTACGCAGAGCGGGCGCTCGAACGCAGCGTGGCCAACCCCCTGACGCTATTCGCCGGAGTCCCTCGCCGGATGAGCTGGCCCGAAACTAGCTGGACGGCGTCGGCCGCGCCCGAAGCGGTCGCCCAGCCCGAAGCCGCGCCCGAGCCCGAAGCGGTCGCCCAGCCCGAAGCCGCGCCCGAGCCCGAAGCCGTGGCCCAGCCCGCGCCCGAAGC